>JAYVNE010000162.1:0-31529 GCA_043758615.1 Akkermansiaceae bacterium | reverse complement strand
GATCGCATCCGCGCCCGCCGCCACTGCCGCACGAGCGCAGTCCCAGTTTCCGGCTGGGGAAAGGAGTTCGGGAGTCGGATCGGTCGCAAATGCTGGCATGCGGAGAATCAAGCACGGGAACGAATCCAGAGACAGCAGAGAATCCGCAGGCATGGATTTGTAAATTCTGCCGCATGCGAAACTTCTCCCGCTTGTGGGGGTTTGGTCGATTGCCATGCTCCCTAAAGCTGATTCATCTTGGACCATTTTTGAAGCTGCTCATCTGCTCAACCGGGCGGGTTTCGGTGGCAGCCCTGATGAAATTAAAAGCTTCCACGCGCTCGGGCGCGAAAAAGCGGTCGATTCCCTCATCTCGCCGACGGAGCCGATGGATGCGTTTCCGCTACCAGCTTGGAGCACTGACGAACAGGCTATCGCTGAAATGCGCGATCGCGCCCAGCAATTCCGCGCCTCGCAGAAAGCCATGCGTGACCTACCGCCAGAACAAGCGGAGAGCCAGCGCCGCGAAGCCTTCAAGGAAATCCAGAAAATCAACCGCGAACACGCGCTGGACGGTCAGGGATGGTGGTTCCGGCGGATGCTCAAAACCGAAGCTCCCCTGCGGGAAAAAATGACGCTTTTCTGGCATGATCATTTCGCCACCTCTATCCAGAAGGTCAAACAACCGGTGCTGCTGATGCGTCAGAACGAGCTCTTCCGGCACCAAGCATTTGGCAGCTTCAAGAGTCTTACTCAGGCAATACTGCTAGATGCTGCGATGCTGCTTTATCTCGATACTGAGAGTTCGAAAAAAGGCCAGCCTAACGAAAACTTCGCGCGTGAGGTGATGGAGCTTTTTACCCTCGGTGAAGGCAATTACACTGAGCAAGACATCCGCGAAGCAGCCCGCGCTTTCACCGGCTATCGACTCAACCGGATGAATGGCAAAGTCACCCACAACGAACGCCAATGGGACGAAATGGATAAGACCGTCTTCGGTAAAACCGGGCCATTTACCGGTAGCGATGTGATTAATCTGATATTCGAAAAGAAGGAGTCCGCCCAGTTCATGGTGAGGAAGCTCTGGGAATTTTTCGTCTATGAAAAGCCTTCCGAGTCTCCGGTTGATGCGCTTGCAGTGGGCTTTCAAAAGTCGGACTTCCAAATTGGCCCACTGCTGCGCGAGATATTTCTATCAAAAGAATTCTATTCTGAATCCGCGATGCGCTCGCAAATCAAATCTCCCATACAATATCTCATCGCGCTGCTCAAACAGCTAGAAATTTCAAGCCCACCCACGGGATTTCCTATCACCGCCCAGCAACAACTCGGTCAGATCCTCTTTATGCCCCCGAACGTGGCCGGCTGGGACTGGGGCCAAGCTTGGATCAACACTAACACTCTACTCACTCGCTACAACCTCGCCGGCTTTCTCACGAAAGGCGCTGGGGAAACGCAACAATTCATGTCCGATGAACGGGTGAAGATAAAAGGCATGGCACCTGCTCCTCAAAATATGGGCTACGGCTGGAAAGGTCCGGATTACGAAAAAATCGCCCCTCGCGCGTCGCGTGATAACCCCGCCGATCTGGTGAATGCCCTCATTTTCCGCTTTTTCCAAAACCCGATGCCGGAAAAAGTCCGTAGTTCGTTTCTCGAATATGCGATCTCCAAAAAAGGCGTGATCTTCACTAACAAAGAAGTGGGCGAACTCTGCCACCTCATGCTCAGCACGCCTTACTATCAGCTAACATAATACCATCATGAAACCCCGCCGCGATTTCCTACGTTCTACCGTCCTCGGTGCCTCCGCGACTTGGACGGTGCCGATGTTCATCGAGCGCACGTTTGGCCAACTCCACGAAGGTGCGCGCGATCTCGCCATCCAGCCGATCACGGGCAAGGATAATACGATCCTCGTCGTCCTGCAGCTCGCTGGAGGAAATGACGGACTCAACACGCTCGTCCCGTATGCTGACGATGCCTATCACCAAGCCCGCCCGCGCCTCGCCAAAAAGGAAAAGGAAATCATCAAGCTCAACGACCATGTGGGGTTGAGCGGCTCCATGCCTTTTCTCGGCTCCATGTTCAAGGAAGGCAATCTCGGCATCGTGCAAGGCGTCGGCTATCCGAACCCTAACCGCTCGCATTTTGTTTCCACCTCTATCTGGGAAACCGCAGACACCTCCAATCACAGCTCCACTGGCTGGCTTGGCCGCTACTTTGACAATGCCTGTCCGGGGGCCGATCCAACGGTCGGCATCAGTTTCAACAAGACCCAGCCTGAAGCCTTCGGGGCCGAGAAAAATCCCGGCGTTTGTCTGAGCTCACCCGAGCTCTATCGCTGGATATACGGCGGGGGAGATAAAGCCAAAGCCGAGGAATTTTTCGCCGATCTTAACAAGCCGGCCGACGACGATCACGATGAGCCTAACAATGGTGGGTCTATCGCCATGCCCGCTGGCGGAAAAGTCGGAGGCATCACCGGTGAAGGTAATCTCGCCTTTCTCGAACGCGTCGCCCTTGATGCCCGTGTGAGTTCCAAAACCATCCTCGAACTCGCCTCCAAACACCGCACTTCCGTGCAATATGAAGGCACTCCTCTCGCGCGGAATTTGAACCTCGTCGCCCGTATGATCGCGGGTGGAATGCCGACCCGCGTTTATTATGTGAGCCACGGCGGCTTCGATACTCACAACCAGCAGGTCAATTCTCACGACCGCCTGCTAGGTCAGATGGACAGCGCGCTGAAATCCTTCTTCGCCGATCTCAAGGACCAAGGAAACGACAAGCGCGTCGTGCTGATGACCTTCTCCGAGTTCGGCCGCCGCGTTTCCGAAAACGCCAGTGCGGGCACCGATCATGGCAAGGCCTCATGCCTCTTCGTCGCAGGCCCAGCAGTCAAAGGGGGGCTCCATAGCACGCACCCGAGCCTCACCGATCTATCAGAAGGTGACATCAAGCACACGGTGGATTTCCGCAGTGTTTACGGAACGGTGTTAGACGATTGGCTTAAAGCCCCGTCCATGAAACCGATCCTTGGTGCAACGTATCCGAAACTTCCTCTGATCCGTGCGTGATTTAAGTCGTTCTTGTGATCGACAAATCGGGCGTAACCTGCTGGCATCACCTCGATGATGGACGGTTCATTACTCGTGCTTGGGATCGCTGGCCCGGAACTCAGCCCCGATGAGGCCGCACTTTTTCGCAAGCTGCAACCGGCTGGCTACATTCTCTTCACGAGGAACATCGTTACCGCGCAACAAACGCGAAAACTTACCGATGACCTCCGCGATCTTTCGTCGGAGCTGCCGATCATTTCTATCGATCAGGAAGGCGGTCGAGTCACTCGGACCAAAGAAATCGCCCCGGCAGCACCCTCTGCGCCCGCGCTTGCGGCATTGGGGAACTTCGGAAAAATCGCGGACGCAGCAGCCCTAACAGGTGATCTGCTTCGGATGCTGGGCTTTAATCTCAACTTCGCCCCTGTCTTGGACCTCGATCATTTCCCAGAAGCGCAGAATGCCTTGCGCGGCCGCTGCTGGGGGCGGGATGCGCAACAGGTGATCTCTTACGCCGGTCATTGGAATCGCTGGATGCGGAAACGCTCCATCGCGGGCTGTGCAAAACATTTCCCCGCCTGTGGCCGAGCGCAGTCTGACCCGCATCACGATTTACCCTCGTCACCGGCGACGATTGAGGAACTCTTGCGAGAGGACGTCATTCCCTACACCGCGCTGATGCCGGAGTTAGATGCGATCATGCTTGCGCATGTTGAATTTCCTAACATTGATCCAGATTTCCCGGCGTCGCTCTCACCCCGCATCATCCGGCGCTTCCTGCGCGATCAGCTTGGCTTCGACCGGCACCTTGTTCTAACGGACGATCTCGACATGGGTGCAATCACTCGCCGCTATAGCCGCGGCCAGGATGTGAAACTTGCCATTGAAGCCGGAAACGACCTCGCACTGATTTGCCACCGCAGCGATACTGCGGAACTCGCTGCCACTGCCATCGCCGAACTGCCGCACTGGATGACCGAGGAAGCGCGCGACCGAGTGGAACGCTTCCGTCGCAAACTGCATCCTCCCCTCGCGTGGTCCGGGGAAAAATGGCAGAAAACCTGCGATTCGCTTGCCGTGCTGGCCGCAGAAGTCCCTGAAAACCAGACCGATCTAGGCAGCAGTCCTGTGGCGAATTATTGATCACTGAAATCGCGCTTTGCCATGCGGGCCGAAACTGTTACCTCCGCTGCCGATGAACCAAGTGCATTTGATAGGCGGCGAAAAAGGTGGAGTAGGCAAGTCGGTTATGTCACGGGTGTTTGCCCAGTATTGCATCGACCGGAACATCCCTTTCCAAGGGTTTGACTCGGACCGGTCGCACGGTTCGTTCATGCGTTTTTATCAAGCGTTTACCGAGCATGTGGGGTTAGAAGATTTTCAAAGTCTAGACCGCCTCGCAGAAGCCGCGCTCCAAGGAAATGGCGTCCAAGTCTTGGTGGACCTCGCTGCGCAAAGCAGCACCTCGCTGCGTGGTTGGATGGACGATACCGGTGTGCTTGAACTTTTTCGAGATGCCGGTGTGATGGTGAACTGCTGGCACATCCTCGACGATGGCCGGGACTCGCTGGCGATGTTAGGGAGGCTGCTAGAGGAGTTCAAAACAGAAGCCCGCTATGTGGTCGTGCTCAATCACGGTCGGGGTGCCCGCTTCGATGCGTTCCATGCGTCGCCCCAAAAGACCCGTGCCATGGAGCTGGGGGCGAAAATCATTGAGCTGCCGAAACTCCATGAAGGTTCGATGCGCCAGGTGGACCATTCGAATTCCAGTTTCTGGGCGGCGATCCACGCGTCCGAAGACGGCAATCAGCTCCTCGGTCTGCTAGATCGGCAGCGCGTGAAAGTTTGGTTGCGCAAAACGTATGCCGAGTTGGATTCGCTCGGACTGAGTAACGTGTCTGGTCGTGAAATTTTATGAATAGTTTCGCGTGGCCTTCGTCATAATGGCTGCGTTTGAAATACGTCACCGAAAATCATGAACTCCAACATCTGCTATCTCGTCACCGCTGCTATCAGCGCGGTCACAGTCGTCACTTCCATCCCGGATTCCCGCGCCGCCGATTTGACGCTGGACGGCTCCGGCGACTACAATCTGGACTCAGTTGAATATCGGTCCAGTGGTCGCAGGCTTCAAACCGGTCGGTACACCAGCTTGGGGGCAAATTACTACCATTCCGCTGAGATCGGGATGGATGAAATTAATAACAACTCCTTCGTAGCCTCGGGAAGCTTGAGCTTCGAGCTTTGGGCGATGCCCTACTACGGGGCAAACCGAGGGCCCATCTTGATGACTTATGGTTTGAATCCGCTTCAAGGTGGTTATTATCTCTCTGACGTCGTTGCGGATGGAGAAGCCGTTTCGTTGAATAGATATGCTTTTCCTGAGTTGGATTTATTTGAATATACACGACGAGGTTGGAAATGGAGAGATGTATTGATCTTCAGCTACGACGATCTTCTTTGATTCTTTGTTTCTATTCGCACAACACGCCGGGGGCTGTGAAATCTTCCCCCGGCGCGTTTGTAGATTGCATTTGAGATACTAGATCCTTGTTGTCATGAAACCTCTCGAGCATACGCTTGTTACTCTATCCATCGCTTTCATTTGCGGAGCGGGTGGATATCTGCTAGGAAAACAGAAATCGCCTGTTTCCTCGGTGAATCAGAAAGAAACATTTGAGTCCGGCCACTTCAAAGCGCCCTCTTCATCGCGCCACTCCGCGAGTATTTCGGACGTCGAATTGGCCAATCTGCAAGCAAGGCTGGACGCAGAAAAGGAGCCGCTACTGCGCCTGAAACTCGCCATGCAGAATATGGAAGCATGGGTTGGAAAGCGCCCAAAGGATGCGCTTGGCTGGTTGCAGAATCAGCAACCTTCTCAAAGGCGCAATGAACTTGTCCGATTGGCTCTCAAGCAATTTTCCGAGACTGATCCGAAAGGCGCGGCGGAATGGGCGCTTGCAAATCTAACGGGTGTTGCACTGAATAATAACTTGATCGCCATCGCTGAAAATTGGGCGGATCAGAATGGAACCGAGGCCGCCAATTGGTTGAGCAAACTTCCCCAGTCTTCGGAGCGCGATGCCGCGATGGAAAACATGTATTTTGCATGGGCCTCTAATGAACCCGAAGCCGCCATGCAATTTCTCAAGGGAAATCCATCGCTTGGCGAGTTGTCGCCCACCCTGCAACGCGCTGCCCTTGCTGGATGGGCAAAGAGTGATCCTCTGAAAGCGGTCGCCACGAGTCTCGCAATGAGCCAAGTCAACCAAGATCCGGGACTTTTCGGAAACACTCTCGCTAACTGGGCCACCGTGGATTTGCAAAGCAGTTCGGATTGGCTGTTAGCGAATCTAAAATCGGGCAACGAACGCTCGGCGGCAATCAAGGAGCTCGCCACGATCTATGCCCAACAATCTCCGAGCGCAGGACTCATCTGGTTAGATAAGCTCAACGCCGGTCCGGAACGCGATGCCGCTGCGAATTCCATGGTCACCGCTTGGGCGAGAACGGATGCTCCCGCTGCGGCGAAATGGGCCGCTGGGCAGACCAGCAGCACTTTGCTTCCACAAGCCGCATCTGCCATTGCTCATAATTTTCTGCGTTCGGATCCAGCCAGCTTTGAGAAATGGAGGGATACCCTGCCTGAGGGGCTTTTGAAATCGCAAGCCAGCGAACTCACCGCCTCGGATGCCAGTGCCAATCCTTGAGCAGCTATTTTCCTAACACCCACGACACATGCGGAGTGTATAAGTCCGGCTCAACAAGGAATGAATCATGTCCCTTGTCGGAATGCACGATGATGTGCATAACATCAACCTTGGCTTGTTCGAGGTATTTGACGAGTTCGGATTGCTCCTCTGGATAGAAACAGAAATCAGAATCGATCGAGAAAACTAACCACTTCTGTCCTGCTAGATGAGCACGTTCAAACAGATCGGCAGGGGCTTCCGCGTCGCCTTCTTGAGTCGCATCGTAGCGGGACCAGAGATCGATGATCCGAAGATAGGTGTTTGCGTCGAAGCGTTTTACGAATTTTTTCCCCTGATGGAGCATGTAGCTTTGGAATTGGTCACGTACCCGGTACCATGCTAACACGTCATCCGCCTGCACTACATCTTGCCGTGCCCGCCGTTCGAAGGTATCGAGGTGAACGAAGGTTTTGTGAGAGATCATCCGTGCGAGTGCCAGCCCGTAGAGTGGCGGATCGCTTTCATAATAGTCACCGCCATTGAAATACGGGTCGTTTTCAATGGCCAAGATTTGTTCGAAAAGGATGAGACGGTTGAGAACCGTCGTCTTATATCCCGAGGCGATGATGATGACATTCCTAACGCGATCTGCGAATCTCGTCGCAAATGTTAACGCGATCAAACCGCCCACGGATGGTCCGACAACTGCATGAAGGGCATGGACCCCGAAATGATCTAGCAAGTGGGTGAATACCTCCACTTGATCCGCTGCGGTAACTGCCGGGAACTCAGAGCCCCAAGGTTTTCCAGTTCCCGAATTGATCGACGCCGGTCCGGTGCTGCCATAACATCCGCCGAGATAGTTCGCACAGATGACGAAATATTTGTCAGTGTCGATTGCTTTGCCCGGGCCAATCATCGCTTCCCACCAGCCTTCATGCAATTCCGGTTGCCAAAGTGCGCCTACTCCCTCGATCGCTGGATTGTAACCCACCGCGTGATGCGAGCCGGAAAGCGCGTGAAACAGAAAAATGGCGTTAGAGCGGTCCGCATTGAGCTCACCCCAAGTTTCATAAGCCAGCGTGACGGAGGGAAGCTGCCCACCATCGCGCAACCTCACCGGATGGGAGGGGCTTCCTGTTTCAAAAAATTGGGTCTCGGTCGCGGCGGGCATGCGCAGAGCCTAGACTTCATCCTCGCGACTAGGCAAGGGCATGCTACTGAGGAGAAGGTTTCTTGCCTTAGACCTCCCACTCATTCCCCCAAACTCATTTCCAAATTTTTCCAGACAAATTGAATTAGTGTCGAATTGGATGGACGGTGTGGTTCAGCGTCATTTGGCCCCTTGCTAACTCGATTGCGCTAGCCACTTAAATTCGCGCCTCGCGGGTCGGTTCACGATTGCAACCAGTCTTCAAGCATCCGTCCGGGAATGCGGGAGAATTCGGTGGAGTTGTTAGTGAAGAGGAATTGCCTGCGGTGAGGTGGAGTGGTGCCGGGACGAGGTGGGCTTACCCCTCTGGATCGTCCAGGATCGCTTGAAGACGTTCCCCTAGTATTAGCGAGAATCGTGCGGGCCATTCCCGGTCTATCAATCCGACTGAAGATAGATCCCGCAAATGCATGCGATCCTTGTCCCGGAACGAGATGAGTTTCATGCGAACTAGGTCTTCGAGGGGGATCAGTTCAAAACCGTCCCCGGGTTCAGTTAGGTCGAGCTGTGGTGTTGCTTCGATCGCGTCTGGCACGGCCTTTTCACCGGCCCAGAGGATGTGGATGGCATCGCGCACCTTGGCATTGGGGCCGTCCAGAAAGACGTCCATCGCTGCGGCCTTGCCAAGTGAAGCCACCCGGCGATATACGAATCCGGCAGATTCCAGTGCGGCCCTCGCCTGGTCCATGTCTTCGCGGCGCAACAGTATATCGACGTCACGGGTGTTGCGAACCGCTGCCGAATCCACCCGGGAAACCCACGCAGCTACGGCATTCCCTCCCACCACGGCGTAACGCACACCCAGTCCGCTCAAAGCATTCGCCGCATTTTCGAGACGGATTCTCACATTTTCAATGCCTTCAGCCATGCGTTGCCAGGATACGGGTGCGAGAGCGATCTCCGTGCTCATGCCGAAGACTGCCACACGAGAGACTGCGTGCCAAGAAACAAAGCGTCTCCGATCAGAAAGCCTGCGGCTTCCATAATGAGGGCCGGATCAGATCTGTGCAGCAGGCTTGGTGCTCTGCGACGAAAACGCTTCTCTTGTTTATAAATTTCCATCTGCGGATCGAAAAATCATTTTCATTTTACGAATGCTTTACGGGCGCTATTGACCTCGGAACGTCCCATGACAGCGAAAGACATTCTTGAAGAAACCCGACCGCTGGGCAGGGAGAGTTATAAGAAAGTGCTGTTAAACCACGGGGTGAAGGAGCCGTGCTTGGGAGTGAAGATCGAGGAATTTCAGAAAATCAGAAAGCGCATCCGAGTGGATTACCGGCTGGCGCTGGCGCTCTACGACACTGGCGTTTACGATGCGATGTATTTGGCGGGATTGATCGCGGATGACGTAAGCATGCCCCGCGAGGACTTGCAGGACTGGGTGAGAAAGGCGAATTCCGGAGCGCTGGTCGGATCGACCGTGCCAAGTGTGATCTCTATCAAAAATGATGCAGAACTCGATCTCGCGGAATTGGAAGCACTGCTCGAACGCGTGCGGCGGACGATCTATCAGTCGCCCAACGAAGTCCGCTATCAGATGAATGGATTTGTGATCGCCACCGGGTGTTATGTCCGAGAACTAACCGACATTGCCCTGAAATGCGGCGAGCAAATCGGCCCGGTGAGGGTGGACATGGGTAAGACCTCCTGCCAAGTCCCGTTCGCCCCAGAATCTATCCGAAAATTTCAGGAACGCGGCACCATCGGGAAAAAACGTAAATCTGCCAAATGCTGAACCTTGTGACCTAACTTCAAAAAATAGAGCGGCAGAGGGACAAGCACGAATGAACGCGAATACGGCGGGACACAAATTGTTAGAGAGGGTTGTTTTATGCCGGAAGGCACGGTTTAAATCCCTTCACTGGGAATTCTTTAGATCAAGATATTCCATTCGTATTGATTTGTGTCCATTAGCGGTAAAAATCATCTAAGTGTAGATGGGTCGGAGCGGAATTCGTTTCGGGATTGTAAGAGCGAGTGGATTTCGGTTGTCTCGCCGCATGACTGAAAATCAATGCACACGGATGCCACTCGCATTCCCCACCTTGGGAACGCCGCCCGTGATGGAGTCGGTAGAGGCGCGGATGCAGGCGTTTGGGAAGGCGAGGGAAATTTCCGGATCCGTGACAGCGGTGGCGGATGTGGATAAGCTCCTCCACCTTTCCGCAACGGGGCTGGCAGACCTGGACAAGAATCAGCCGATGGCAGTGGACACGATTTTTTGGATCGCTTCGATGACTAAGCCGATCACCGCGACCGCCATGATGATGATGCAGGACGAGGGGAAACTTTCCGTGGACGATCGGGTTTCGAAATACCTGCCGGAATTCACTGGAGACAAAGGAGGCATCACTCTCAAACAATGCCTCACCCATTGCAGCGGGCTGGACGACCTCCACACGGATGAAACGAATGACGTGGCCACGCTAAAGGAACTCATCCCGCTCATTGCCGCGAAGCCGCTGGTGTTTGTGCCTGGCAGCACATGGTCCTACTGCCAGTCTAGTATCAACACGGTGGCCCGGGTGGTAGAGATTGTATCCGGCAAGTCGTTTCCAGAGTTCCTCGATGAACGTCTTTTCAAACCGCTCGGCATGAAAGATACAACTTTCTATCCGAGCGAGGCGCAGCTCCCTCGCATCGCGAATTCTTACAAACGGACCGATGACGGAAAACTCGAAAAGGCCGCGATCACTCTCCTCGGCACCAAATCTATCACGGACAAAAGTCGCTATCCGCTCGCCAGCGGCGGGTTGTTCTCCACGGCTAACGATTACACCCGCTTCGCCCAGATGATCCTGCGCGGCGGGGAGCTGGATGGAAAATGCTACCTGAAACGGGAGACAGTCAAACAAATGACCACCGTCCAAAGTGGTGAGCTCGTGGCGGGTTTTTTGCCAGGCAGCGCTTGGGGACTTGGATGGAACATCGTCCGCGAGCCGCAGGGAGTCACTTCCGCGTTGTCGCCAGGCTCGTTCGGCCATGGCGGGCTTTTCGGCACGCAGGTGTGGATCGATTCGGTGAAGGGGCGCATCTATCTGCTTCTGATCCAACGTGCAAATTTCGAAAATCAAGGTGGTTCGGATGGATCTGAGATTCGTAGCGAGTTCCAAAACGCGGCGGCGGGCTAACTTGAAGAGAGTGAACCGCAAAGGCGCAAAGGTCGGGAAGGGGCGCAAAGTAGATTTAAAATGTTTTATACAATCATGACAACCCGCTGAAAATTTCCTTACTTTTTCTCTTACGAAATCTTTGCGACTTTGCGGTATATCCAGTGAATCTTCCATTGCCTAACTACTAACATGAAACTTCTCCTCATCGGCTACGGCTACCTCGGCCAAGCGATCACCCACCGGTTCCGTAAGAACGCTTGGGATGTCACGGCCGTCACACTCTCCGGCGGCGAGGGTTCGATTTCATGCGATATAGGAAATCCCGACGACATGGCAAAACTCCCATCCACCGATTTCATCGTCCACTGCGCCGCCTCGGGTCGTGGCGGGGCGGAGGCCTATCAGCACGTCTATGTTGATGGCTGCCGGAACCTTGCTGGGAAGTTTCCCGGCACGCCATTGCTCTTCACCTCCAGCACTTCGGTTTATGTGCAGACCGATGGCGCGGCCGTCACCGAACATAGCCCCACGATTCCTGATAGAGAAACTGGCAGACTCTTGCTAGAAGCCGAAAGGATCACCCTCGCGGCAGGCGGGATTGTCACCCGCTTGTCCGGCATCTACGGCCCCGGCCGCAGCGTGATCCTGAAAAAATTCCTCAGCAGCGAGGCGGTGATCGAGGAGGACGGCCGACGCTTCCTCAATCAAATCCACCGCGACGACGCAGCACGCGCGATTTTTCATTTGGCCACGTTTAGCCCGATGCCCCGCAATGAAATTTTTAATCTATCCGATTCCACGCCACTTAGCCAACTCGCCTGTTATAAAAAATTGGGCGAACTATTTTCCCGCCCGCTCCCACCGTCCGGCCCTCGCGATCTGAACCGCAAGCGCGGCTGGACCCACAAGCAGGTATCTAACGAAAAACTACGAGCCACCGGTTGGCAACCGGTCTTCGCATCGTTCCTCGAAGCCGCTTTGAACATCGTTCCCACGCTCTAATGCGATTCACGGGGGTGGATTCGTTTAAAAAAATCGCAACATGAAAAGCACATTTGCAGCCCTCTTTATGTTAGGCCGTCTTTGCTCACGGCTTTTCGCTGGGCCGACATGATGAAAAAACATTGATATTCCCGCGAGTTTTACACGCTCCTTGAATGAATCATGAAGTGCGGGCATCGTGCATCTAAATATTGGTCCATTGATTGTCGAGATCCCCGATGGTGCATACGAAACTTTTCTGAAGCAACCGGACCGGTTGGCGATCGTGGACTTTGACGCGGATGGGTCAGGGCCGAGCAAACAGCCTGCAACACTTTTCGAAATAATCTCCACCGAACAGCGCGGTGTGGTCATCGGGGGCAAGGTGAATGTTGATCGTTTCCGCGAACTTGCTAAACTTGAAGGAATCCAAAATGTGCCGGATGTTAGGATTTACCGCAATGGGTGGGTGGAGGAAAGATTTGTGGGCCTGCCGGACGAGGATGAAATGCGGCAGAAAGTGGATTTTCATGCGAAGGGCCCGGCGGTTGCGGCCCAACTGGCAAGAGGGAATTAGGCACCTCACCCAACGACCCAGTCGATGACCAAAGACTGGATGCTGGATGGCGTCCGGAGGTCTTGAAACCCACCAAAACCGCAGAAAACCGACGCACCCCTGCCAATGTGCGAGGTTTGTCCACCATGCCCTTTACAAGCCGCATGATCCCTGCCACACACCTTGAAATTTAGCCGCCTAGCGACCATTTTTCGAACCTGCTCCCCACCATGCCCAAAGATATCTCGATCCGTAAAATCCTCGTCATCGGCTCCGGCCCCATCGTCATCGGCCAAGGCTGTGAGTTCGATTACTCCGGCGTCCAGGCTTGCAAGGCATTGAAAGAAGAAGGCTACGAGGTCATCTTGGTGAACTCGAACCCGGCCACGATCATGACGGACCCGGAGTTCGCGCATCGCACTTACATTGAGCCGATCACCCCGGAAGTCGTTGAAAAAATCATCATCCGCGAGAAGCCGGATGCCTTGCTGCCGACCCTCGGCGGGCAGACGGCGCTCAACACCTCGATGTCGCTCTTCAAATCCGGCACACTCGCGAAACACGGCGTGAAAATGATCGGTGCCAATGCAGAAGCCATCGATAAAGGCGAGGACCGCCAGCTTTTTAAAGAAGCGATGATCAAAATCGGCCTAGATATGCCGCATTCCGGCATCGCCCACACCATGGAAGAAGCGCGCAAGGTGGCTGAGGAAATTGGCACGTTTCCGCTAATCGTCCGCCCCGCCTTCACGCTCGGCGGCCAAGGCGGTGGCATCGCTTACAATCGCGAGGAATACGAGGAAATCATCACCCGCGGTCTGGATCTCTCTCCGGTTTCCGAGGTGCTTATCGATGAGTCATTGCTCGGTTGGAAAGAATTCGAAATGGAAGTCATGCGTGACTGCGCCGACAACTGCGTGGTGATTTGCTCGATCGAAAACCTCGATCCCATGGGCGTCCACACCGGTGACTCGATCACCGTCGCGCCAATCCAAACACTAACTGACCGCGAGTATCAGATCATGCGTGACGCCTCCTTCGCCGTCATCCGCGAGATCGGCGTCGAGACCGGCGGATCTAACATCCAGTTTGCCACGTGCCCGAAAACCGGCCGAATGATCGTCATCGAGATGAACCCGCGCGTGTCCCGGTCATCCGCGCTCGCCTCGAAAGCCACCGGATTTCCTATCGCGAAAATCGCCGCGAAACTGGCCGTCGGCTATACACTCGATGAGTTGCCGAACGACATTACCCGCGTCACTCCTGCTTCATTCGAGCCGACCATCGACTACGTGGTGACGAAAATTCCACGTTTTACTTTCGAGAAATTTCCCACCGCGAACCCGGTTCTAACAACTTCAATGAAATCGGTCGGTGAGGCCATGTCCATCGGCCGCACATTCAAAGAGTCCATGCAGAAATGCTTACGCTCGTTAGAAACTGGCCGCTGGGGATTCGGCTTCGACAACAAGGACCCGCAAAACCCGACGCGCGATGAGATCACCCGCAAGCTCCAGATTCCTAATGCCGAGCGTATTTTTTGGCTGCAAACCGCTTTTGTAAACGGATGGACCTTAGAGGAAATCCACGCCGCGACCGCCATCGATCCTTGGTTCCTCCGGCATCTCCAGCAGATCGCAGATGAAGGTGCGCGAATTCCAACCCAAGGCGCGAAAGAAATAATCGCCGCCATCCCTGAAGCCGAGCGCACTGAAGAACGCATCGGCATGGAGTTGAGGACTGCAATGTTGCGTTGGAAACGCCTAGGTTTTTCCGATCGCCAGCTCGCTGGATTTTTTAGCACAACCGAAGACGCGATTCGCGCTGGGCGGAAAAAATACGGAGTCATCCCCACTTACCGCCTCGTTGATACCTGCGCGGCTGAATTCGAGGCTTGCACCCCGTATTTCTACTCCACCTACGGGGACGAAAACGAAGCCCGCCAGTCCGATAAAAAGAAGATCGTCATCCTCGGCGGCGGGCCTAACCGCATCGGCCAAGGCATTGAGTTCGACTACTGCTGCGTGCACGCCGCCTTCGCGTTGAAAGAACTCGGTTACGAAACCATCATGGTGAACTCTAACCCCGAGACCGTCTCCACCGACTACGACACCTCCGATAAACTCTTCTTTGAGCCGCTCACGTTAGAAGACGTGCTCAACATCTGCGACCAGGAGCAACCCTACGGCGTCATCGTCCAGTTCGGCGGCCAAACCCCGCTCAATCTAGCAGCCGACCTCGAGCGTCACGGCGTCCCGATCATCGGGACCTCCCCGAAATCCATCGAACAAGCCGAGGACCGGAAATTTTTCTCAGCACTGCTAGACAAACTCAACCTCAAACAAGCCGAGGCCGGCACCGCCACCAACGAAGCCGAAGCGATCATCATTGCCAATCGCATCGGCTACCCGGTTCTCGTTAGACCATCGTTCGTGTTAGGTGGCCGTGGCATGATGATTGTTTACTGCGATTCCGAGCTGACTCGCTACATGCGGGAGGCCGTCATCGCCTCGCCGGAGCGCCCCGTCCTCGTGGACCGCTTCCTCGACAACGCCACCGAAGTCGATGTCGATTGTATCAGTGACGGCGAAACGTCCGTGGTCGGCGCGATCATGGAGCACATCGAGCAGGCCGGTATCCACTCCGGCGACTCCGCTTGTGTCATTCCGTCCTTTTCACTATCAGAATCTATCAAGGCAGAAATCACCCGTGCCGCCATCGACCTCGCCCGCGAGCTCAAGGTCCGCGGCTTGATGAACATCCAGTTCGCGGTGAAAGACGAGCAGCTCTACGTCATTGAGGTGAATCCCCGTGCCTCGCGCACCGTGCCATTCGTGAGTAAGGCCACAGGCGTTTCCCTCGCTAAGCTCGCAGCGAAGGTCATGGTCGGCGAGAAGCTTGTCGATCTCGGTTACACCGAAACGATCATTCCGCAGCATTTCTCGGTGAAGGAAGCCGTCTTCCCGTGGAATCGTTTCCCCGGCATCGACATCGTGTTAGGCCCGGAAATGAAGTCCACTGGCGAGGTCATGGGCATCGACGCCGATTGGGGCATGGCCTACGGCAAAGCGCAGATTTCCGCCTTCAACCCGCTTCCCACGGAGGGCAACGTCTTCCTCTCCGTCTCCGATCGCGACAAAGACCGCGCCGTCGCCGTCGCCCGCGACTTAGCGGAACTCGGTTTCAAAGTTTACTCCACAGGCGGCACCCACGCCCGCCTCACCGAGGAAGGCATTCCTAGCAGCCGCGTTTACAAAGTCCTCGAGCAAGCGCGCCCGAACGTGATCGACATGATGAAAAACAACGAAATCCACTTCGTCATCAACACCCCGGCCACCCATGAATCCCGCGCCGATGAGGTTCTGATCCGCTCCACCGCCATCGCCCAGAAAATTTCCCACGCCACCAACCTCGCCGCTGCCGAGGCGTCCGTGAAGGCCATGCGGTCATTGAAAAACAAGGAGTTCACGGTGAAGAGCATTCAGGAGTATCATGCTTGAGGTGGCAGAGAAAGCTGGGCGGTTTGCTTTCAGCATCCAATTCAAAAAACGGGTCGATAACCAATAATGTGGTCTCACGTCTGGTTTAGGTTTCGCGCCTGCTTGATGCGAGGTCATTGGGAATCCTCGTCCAAGGTTCCGACGTCCCGCAATGCGGCGGTCAACTCATCCGAGCGAATCGGCTTGGCCAAACAGTGACTCATGCCAGCCGCGAAGTAGGATTCTCTATCGGATTCGAAGGCATTTGCGGTTAGGGCGATAATCGGGACGGATGGGCCGTGTTCGCCGGCTTCACCACCTCGCAAGCGCCGGACGGCAGCATCGGTATATTGTTGCCGAGGATTGGAACGTGAAATCTGAAAACGGTGCCCTCGCCTGGCGTGGAATCAAAGTCGATCCCGCCACCCATCAGACCGAGCAGGCGCTGACAAATGCTGAGCCCTAAACCCGTGCCACCGTAGAGGCGAGTGGCGGAGGCATCGGCTTGGTGGAATGGAGTGAAAAGATCGCTCGCCTGTTCCGGATTGAAGCCGATCCCGCTGTCCGCGACTGCGAAACAAAGTTTGCCATTTTCTGCTTTGACGGTGGTATGGACACCGCCGGATGCGGTGAACTTCACGGCATTACCCACAATGTTAGTGAGGATCTGGCGGATGCGGGGCTCGTCGCCTAGCATCGAGAAGGGAATGGAATCTTCGAGTTCCCAAGTGAATAACAGCCCTTTTCAAGTGCAGTACGGCGGTGAAGCGCTAGGGTTTCCTTGATCATGACGGCGGGTTCGAACGCGATAATCGCGGGACGCACTCCGCCGTTCTCAATGCGGGAAAAATCGAGGATGTCATCAATGAGATGCCGCAGGATGAGGCCGCTGCGGTGGATGGATTGCATGTGTTCGAGTTGGGACCGGCGGAGAGGCTCTTCTAGCAGCAGCTCGGTAAATCCAATGATCCCATTGAGAGGTGTGCGAATCTCATGGCTCATGGTGGCGAGAAAATCGCTTTTCGCCTGATCCGCAGCTTTCACTTTTTCAGTTTGAAGCACGAGGCGATCAAAGCCACGGCGGAGATTGCGCTGATAGAACCAAACAAGCAGCCCGACGATTGTTGATAGAAGAAGCGCACCCGCCGCTGACACGAGCGATTTGCGGGTTAATGCAGTGATCGCGGCAGTGTAATTGCTTAACGCCATGTCCGCCCCGGCGAAGGCGGTTACGTTGCCTTGGGCGTCCTTGATCGGTGCAAGCCCCGTTATAAATGTGCCCCACTGGTCTTTCTCCGGTTTCTGCAAGACGATAGGGCTGCCCGTTCGAAGCGCAGCGCGCATCTGTTCGGAAGCTTCCGTATATTCCTGCATGATGTGAGATTTATCATCCACGCCATCGCCATCCGCATCGCCTGCGGGCGTTGGATCGAGGATGAAGTAGATTTTTCCGTCCCGCACGATGCCAGTATAAATGAATTTGAAAGCGTCTGGGCCTTCCAAAGCGTCTTTCATTTTCTGCAAGCGCCCAATCGCAGCAAGATAGTTAGGAGAGCTTTCTTGTTCGACATGGGTGAAAGTGGCGTGCTCGGCCGCATCTACCGTGAGTGCCGCTGCTGCAGCGGCATGAGTCAAAGCGGTGCGCATGCCTTGATCCGCCTGTCGGGTCACAGTGATGTGAAAATTCAGGATTACCGCTCCGGTGGCTAAAAACAGCAGGATTCCGACCAGCAAACCGCCTAACAAGGGAGGAAGCCCCCGCCAACGCCCAACGATCGGGCTTAATGTGGCCGACGGCGAAGGCGGAGTGTTAGTAAATAAAGACATGGAGCTCAATCCTCCACTAGCGCTTGCGGATGAGCATAAACTCGTTTCCTTCCGTGTCGAAGCACATCGCGAGATGCGGGGCTTCGCCATCTTCTTCCTGCGGCTTGTGGGTGAGGCCGCCGCCGTGGGCGATGACTTCAGCAGCACCGGCTACTACGTCGGCGACTTGGAGGCTAATTCCCGTCCATGTCTTTTTCCCCTCACCGCCACTGTGGATGCCGATGGTAGTCCCGGCGATTTCGAGTTCGGAGATATGGCTATTTGTGCGGATAAGTTCCGCGCCAAAAACCGTTTGATAGAAAGCTGTCGCGCGCCCCAGGTCCGCTGCCCAGATAACATATTTGACGCGCTCGACTGTCATCTATCAGTAAGTGAAAATTTCATCTTCCTTGAAGAAGCGCTTGAGCTCGGCTTGAGCGGCTTCCACCGAATCCGAAGCGTGGCACACGTTGCGCATCTTTGCGTCGGCATCCTTGAAGCCGAAGTCGCCACGGACCGTTCCGGCTGCGGCAACCATGGAATCGGTAGGTCCTAGCAGGTCACGCACGGCGGCGATGACGTTCTCACCTTCGAGGGCAAGTGCGATGACCGGAGTTTCCTGCATGAAGGTGCGGACCGATGGGAAGAACGGCTTATCAGCGATGTGTGAGTAGTGCTCCGCGAGAATTTCGTCGCTGAGGTGCATCATTTTGATGCCGCGGATCAGAAAGCCGGCGGCTTGGAAACGGGCGAGAACTGTGCCGGTGATATTTTTGGAAACTGTATCGGGCTTGAAGAGAATGAGAGTCGTTTCAGGAGTCATGACGCAGTGGATTAGTGCCGGCCGCCGCTTTGCGCAAGACTTTTGCGGCTTGGGATTTCCGCAGAACCCCTAATGAGCCAGTGTGTCTGCACGCTGGCGGAGGGCGCGTGCGGCATCGGCATTGCGGTTTTCAGATTCCCAAAGCGTGGCCAAGCGCCGGAGCGCGGCGGCGGTTTCTTTTTTCGCCTCAGCCGGATAGGCCCGGATGGCGGCGCGCAGACGTTCTTCGGCGGCCTTGCTTTGGCCCTGGGCGATCAGCGTTTCGGCGGACTCCATCAGAAAGGTGGGCTCGTTTTTGATCGCGGCGGGCTTCGCGGCTTCAGCCTCGCGGAAAAGGCGCACGGCATTTTCCCGCGTCTCTGGATCGCGGCGGGTGGCGATCGCGAGTTTTTGCAATAATTCGAAGTGATCCGGAAAATTAAAAACTGATCGCTCTAGCAGGAGCCGCGCGGAGCGTGCATCATCGGCGGCTAACCATTCATCGGCGAGCTTTAGAAAATCTGCCGCAGAGCCGCCGTTGATTTTCAGCAGCTCACTGGCATGGAAACGCGCGAGTGCCGCTTGCTCGTGCGAACGGTAGAATTTGGCGAGCGCTTGGTGGGCGAGAGCCTGGTGCGGGTTAATGAGCAGCACGGCCTTGAGCGCCGCCACGCCCTTTTCATCCTGCTTCGCTGTGAAATAAAGAATGCCCAAGCGTGTTCTCATCTCCAGCGACGAGGGCGCTGCGGCGACGTGCTGAACTAACACTTCTATGGCTTGATTCAGGCGCCCGGTGTTACGGAAATAATCAGACGCATCGCGGGCGAGCACGGCGACTTCGGGGTGGGAGGTGAGAGCGAGGAGATAATGCTGATCGAGCTTTTCGCGTTGGGCGGCATCGTCCGCATCGGCGGCGCTGCGAGAGAGTGAGGCGTAGAGCAAAGCGGATTCAGGATCTTGGGGATTGAGTCGATCAAGTAGCGCGGTTGCTTGGGCCTGATGTCCGCTAGATTGATAGATTCGGTGAAGGCGCTGGATGACCTCTGGGTTTTCGGGGTTTCTTTTGAGCGCGGCCTCCAAGGCATCGCTGGCAAGTTTGACGGCCATTGCATCTCCACTCCCTTGTTGTGAGAGAAAATCCGCGTAGAGCAAACTCACTTGCAGATCGTTAGGCCGTGCGCTCGCAAGATCGCGGAAAAGTTTCACCGCGCCTGCTCGGTCATCCCTTTCCATCCGCTGCTTCACCGCCCGTTGGACCAGCGGCAACGCGAGTGGATCCGTTAGCCTGGCTTTTTCAAAATGATCCTGCGCGGTATTCATATCCCGCGTTTCACCTAACACTCCGAGAGCGAATTCCAGCCGCGCGTTATCCGCCGCATGAAGAGGGCAGGCGAGTAGCAAGCTGATTTCCCAAATATGGCGCATCCGATTAACAGTTAGCTAAAGTGGCGGCAGGCTTTCGATAATGGTTTCCAAACGCTCCGTCGTCCCGTGAGCGGCGCACCAATTTCTGATATAAATCATGTCGAGCATCTCCGGGCCTTGGACTGCGAACACGTCGCGGGCGTCGTCGAGATCCTTCGAGCGGCCCCAACGGATTTTCTGGATCACCACGTCCTCGGCTGACGGCAGCCAGACGTTCCTTCTCAGCATCGGGACAAACGTGATCGTTTTGCATGCGAATTCGCTGAGGTTCATGTGGGCTGGGTTTTTTCACTGCTGTAGAACCGGAAATCACGCGCATGTGCCAACCGATCCAATCCCCGCCTTACTTCTTTCCATCCTTCCGTATGATCGGTGGTTCCGAGGCGGTGCATCGCGCCGGAATGCATCATGCCCAGTTGGAAATCGGAGAGTTCGAATATGGAATCAATCCGCTCTTCCAAGGTCATCGCTCGGGCCTGGACGACCTTGTCCCTATAAATGGAATCCTGCAGCTCCCTGAGCGCGGTGGGATGATCGTAGGAATTGGCCATTGCGAGGGCGAAGATATTGCAATCCGAGTGGCATCGTAATGCAGAAGAACTCGCGGCGACCGGTGATCACCGCTTCGCGCTGCGAGTCGCGATGTGGTCGAATTTTTCGTCGATGAATTTCAGCACGAGGGCTTCGACTTCATCGTTTTTCAGACGCTCAACGACATCCACCGAGAAACCCCGCGCGATGAGTTGTCGGGCGCTGTCAGGCGAAATGCCCCGGGCGCAGAGGTAGAAAATTTCCTCGTCGCTGATTTGGGAAGAAGTACTGCCGTGCGAGCATTTCACTTGGTCCGCGTTGATCTCGAGGCCGGGCATTGAGTTTGCCTCGCAGGTGTCGCTCATCAATAGATTGCGGCAAGTCTGATAGGCGTCCGTGTGGTGTGCGCCTTCATCGACGAAGATGAGTCCGGAGAAGATCGTGCGGGAGTCGTCGTAAAGAGAATTTTTATATAACAGATCCGAGTAAGTACCTTCCGAAACATGATGTTGGAAAGTGCGTTGATCATATTCCTGCTCGTGAGCGGGTATGCTAACGGAAAGCATGTCCGAGCGTGAACCGGAATCTTCGAGACGGGAAAGCGATTCGTTGCGCGCCCAAGAAGCCCCCGTGTTGAGAATAAAGCCAGTGGTCGAAGCATCGCGGGCAGCGGCGGTTTCGTTGATTTGAATCACTCGCGTAACCTCGTTGAAGGCTTGGATAGCGACGTAATCGAGTCGAGAGTTAGGACCGGCACATAGATCATTGAAGGCGATGGCGAGGCCGGTTTGTGAATCATCGGCGGATCGAAAAATATCCACGACGCGGACTTTCGAACTTTTTCCGGTGACAATGAGCGTGTGAGGGAAAATGACGGTATTTTCACCCGTGATCCAGTGATGCACTTCGATGGTGCCTTCGACTTCGATGTTATCGGAAACATGGACGAACAGGCCGTTAGTTAGAGAAGCCTCATGTAGTGCCGAAAACTTCGCGGAGCCGAGACGGGTTTCCTGTTTCATGAAATGCGCCTGCACCCGATCGCTGTGGGAAACGAGTGCTTCGGCAAGCGGCAGGCAGATCACACCATCCGGCAGATGCGATTCCACATGGACGAGTTCAGCGTTCACAAAGATTAGTTTCGCGGCGGGGGATTCAAGTCCGATGGACCGGACGATAAGGTCATTCACGCCGGACGCGGGAGCCTTTTGGAAGCCTGAGAAATCGAGCTGCTTGAGCGAAGAAAATCGCCAGGTTTCATCACCGCGTTTCGGGGCGGGAGTGGCGAGAAAGCGCTGCCACGCGGTTTGCTGGCGAGCGGCGAACCAAGCGGGAAGATAGGCGGGCGTTTCAGGCGGGGAGTCGAGGAGGGATGGCATTTCGAGAGTGGTGGACATGGGGAAAAGGAGTTGGGACAGAAGCGTCAGCGGAAGTCGATTGTTTCAATGACTTCGTTCGTGGTCGTATCGACGACGGCAAAGACTTTTTCAATTTTGCCATTTATAGCGTCCTCTCCGTAATAGGCTCGTCGCCGTTTCCCAAGATGAGCGAGGCGTTCTTCTGGTGCCCGCTGATTTGCGTTGATCGACAATTTTTCCAACTCGGCAAATTCAAAAGGCAAAACTGGAGACATTTGGTCTGCTTCTGGGGGCTCTGTCATGGCGCAGAAAGTTTCTTTATAATGGATTTGGCGAGGTTCTCTTTGATCTCCCGGTGACGCGGAACCGGTTGGCAAACTTTGGTTTCCTTGTTCTGATACCAATCGTGGCAGCCGCCGTGGCGGATGAGTTCGCAACCCAGGTCCGTCAGCTTGCGGACAAGGTCAGCCCTTTTCATGCGATTACGAGTTCCTCATGGTGGATGACTCCTGGAATGGCATCCGTGGAGAGGTCCTTGTAGAGATCGAGCAAATGCACTTTCAAATCTTCGAGCGATTCACCCTGAGTTTGATAATCGGGATATTCGTCGAGGTAACCGAGAAAATGATCGCCGTCTTGCCACCAAGTGAATTTCGTTTTCATGGGTGAAGATTGTTTATCCTACCGAGCCTTCCATTTCCAAGTCGATGAGGCGCTTGAGTTCGACGGAGTATTCCATTGGGAATTCTCTAACCAAATCATTGATGAAGCCATTCACAGCGAGCGACATCGCTTGGCCTTGGTTGAGGCCGCGCTGTTGCATGTAGAAAAGCATGTCGTCGGACACTTGGCTGACGGACGCTTCGTGCTGCGTCGCGTGGCGGTTGCCCTTCACGGTGATCGCCGGATAGGTGTCGGTGCGGCTCTTGCTGTTGATGAGCAAGGCGTCGCACTCGGTGTTGTTTTTGCAACCCTTGAGATGCTTTGGAATGTGGACCTGACCGCGATAGGTGGAGCGTCCTTCGCCAACGGAAATCGACTTTGAAACGACGTTGGAGGTCGTGTCATCGGCGGCGTGGATCATCTTCGCGCCCGTGTCTTGGTGCTGTCCCGTGTTAGCGAGGGCGATGGAAATAACCTCACCGCGGGCGCGCTTGCCCTTCATGATAACGCCGGGATATTTCATCGTTAGACGAGAGCCGATGTTGCAGTCGATCCATCTAACTTCCGCATCTTCCATCGCGATGCCGCGCTTGGTGACGAGGTTGAAGACATTGGACGACCAGTTTTGCACCGTCACGTATTGGATCTTCGCTCCCTTGAGCGCGACGAGTTCAACGACAGCGGAGTGCAGTGTGGCGGTCTCGAATTTCGGTGCCGTGCAACCTTCCATATACATTAACTCGGCACCTTCGTCAGCGATGATGAGGGTGCGCTCGAACTGGCCGAAGTTTTCCGAGTTGATGCGGAAATAAGCTTGTAGTGGTTGCTTTAACTTCAGGCCTTTTGGGATGTAGATGAACGAACCACCGGAGAAAACTGCGGAGTTCAATGCGGAAAATTTATTATCGCCGGTTGGGATGACTTTGCCGAACCACGGGCGGAAAATTTCCTCGTGCTCTTTCAGTCCCTCGGTCGAATTACAGAAGATGACACCTTGTTTCGTCAGCTCTTCCTTGACGTTGGAATAGGCAGCTTCCGAGTCGAACTGGGCTTCCACTCCGGCGAGGAACGCACGTTCCTGCTGGGGAATGCCGAGGCGCTCGAAAGTCTCTAATACATCGGCTGGCACGTCGTCCCACGAACGCTTTGGTTTCTCGCCGTCTGATAGATAATAGCGAATCACATCGAAGTCGATTTTCTCCAGATCCTTTGTCGCCCAGTTGGTCGGCATCGGCTTGTCTTGAAAAACTTTGAGCGCCTTGTGACGGAATTCACGCACCCAATCCG
Organism: Akkermansiaceae bacterium; assembly: GCA_043758615.1. Taxonomy (GTDB): domain Bacteria; phylum Verrucomicrobiota; class Verrucomicrobiia; order Verrucomicrobiales; family Akkermansiaceae; genus Luteolibacter. Next base: position 7,579 of record JAYVNE010000162.1, on the reverse strand, counting down.
GGTCGTTTTTCACATTGGAAATATAATCAACCGTAGCGGATGTTAGGCCACGCCCGGCGTCAAATTTATTGCGCTCCGGAAAAGTAAAATCGCCCTTGGTGCGGTCGATGTCGATTGCCTCGCGGGTTTCCAGATCGAGAACGTCTGTGGTGTCGTAGGACATGGGATTAAAGTGATGAGTGATGAGTGATCAGTAATCAGAAAAATCAAGCGAGAGCGGGCTCCTTGAGGAACTCGTAGCCGTCTTTTTCCAGTTCGAGAGCGAGCTCCGGGCCGCCAGAGCGGACGATTTTTCCTTCGGCCATTACGTGGACGTAATCCGGTTTAATGTAGTCTAGCAGGCGCTGATAGTGAGTGATGAGCAACATACCGCGATTGGGGGAACGCATTGCATTCACGCCCTTGGCCACGATTTTCAGAGCGTCGATATCGAGGCCCGAGTCGGTTTCGTCGAGGATGCAATATTCCGGCTCTAACATTAGCATTTGGAGAATCTCGTTGCGCTTTTTTTCCCCGCCCGAAAATCCTTCGTTCACGGCGCGTGCGGTGAACTTGCGGTCCATTTCGAGGTGGTCCATTTTCGAATAGAGATTCTTATAGTAAGCGACTGCGTCAATGTCCTGTCCTTTCGGCAGGCGGGCTTGGAGCGCCGCGCGAATGAAGTTTGCGTTAGAAACACCGGGAACTTCGGAGGGATATTGGAAGGCTAGGAAAATGCCGCCGCGCGAGCGCTCGTCGATTGACTTGCTAAGGATTTCCTCACCGTCTTGGGTAATAGAGCCGGCGGTAACAATATAGCTTTCGTGTCCCGCGATGACTTTTGAGAGAGTCGATTTGCCGGAACCGTTAGGCCCCATGATCGCGTGGATTTCGCCCTTCGGGATGTCGAGATTGACGCCTTTGAGGATTTCGGTGCCGTCTTCGAGAGTGGCGTGGAGGTTGGTGATTTGCAGGCTCATGTTGGAAGAAAAATTTGAGATCTGAGAATTGATATTAGAGAGCGGCGATTTTGCCGCGCAGGGTGATTTCGACGTCTTCGATGAGAGCGCCGGGAGGGAGTTCCAAAACATCCGCGAGGGTGACGCCGGGTTTGAAAACGACATCGTGGATCACGCCGGTGGAGGCGTCGTGGAAATGGCCGTGCTCGCTCAGATTCGGGCAATAACGGGAGGACTCGCGCTCGAAATTTACTTGGCGGATGATGCCGTGCTCGACGAGGGCCTCGAGGCAGTTGTAAACCGTCGCGAGGGAGATATTCGGCAGGTGATCCTTCACCCGCATAAAGACATCGTTGGCCGTCGGGTGGTTCCGTTCCTGCATCAGGATCCGGTAAACCTCCTGACGCTGGCGCGTCATGCGGAGACCGGAGATTTCATCGGGGATCTCGATTTCAACCGGGTGATCTGGGATTTTACTGACCATGGCGGCGTCAAAATAAGCCCGAGCTGATCAATATCAAGAATTATTCTAATTATAAATCATTAAAAATGCAGGCATCCGAAAGACTTTGTGACAAGCTATTGAAACCGCGTTTGCCAAGGCCTTCCTCACGGAGATGTCCGGCTGAGGGAGCTCACAAATTTCAGAATGGAAACCGTGGCTCGCGGGACGCCCGGGCGTGCGCGTCCGCCCAGTCGTGGATCATTTCGCGGCGGCGTGAATCGTCGCCCGCCAGGGCCCGCAGCATGTCCCGATGGCGATGGATTTCGTCCTCCAAATCCAACTTGATCCGGATGGGCTGCCGCATCCCGCCGTGGAAAGGATCCCTGAAGCGGCCGAGAGGGCCATATTGTGGTTCTTCGGGAAGCATTTCCGTCTGGTGCCTGAGGTTTGCGATCTGCTCCTTGAGCACGGTGCAATAGATCTTGAGTTTCGCATCGCCGGCGTTGGCCAGATTGCCAGCCTCCTCGCCGAGCCACTCCATTTCGATTTGGAGCATGTCGTGGAGGTCGCCGCTCGCGTAGGCCGTGGTGAGGCGTTTCATCCAGATTTCCTTGTGCTGCTTGAGCACGGGATCGATCTCGAGATCCGGGTGGAGGGCTTTGGCGAGCTGCTTGAAGAGGGTCTTGAAATCACGGGTCTTCGCCTCCTCCTGCTCACGCAGACGCCGCTCCTTTTCAAGTTGCGCTTTGGTGGGCTTCCTCCTGCGGGGGGCCGTTTTGGTTTGTTCCCCGGCGCGCTGGAACGCCTCGCTCGCCGATCCCATCCGCTCGTGCAGTTGGCGCTCGAACTCAGCGGGATCGCCCCGCAGGTCCAGATCGCTGAGATCCAGATCGACCCCGGCATTTCGCGCCGCTTCCTCCATCATCGCGCGGAGGAAATCGAAATCCGCCTCTTCGTCCTCTTTCGCCCGCTGGTCCATCAGGCAGGGGCCGAGTTCATCGACGATGGCCTGCAGGCGTTCGAGATCGCCGCCGCCCAGGCCCGCTGAATCCGTTAGCAGGTCGGACGCCTTGCCGCTGAGCAGGTCCGCGAACCATTGGCGGCGTTTTTTGGTGAGCTTGAGGGTGTCCATGGCCAGCTTTCCGGCGAAAACCAAGTCGCGGTTCGCGCGGTGGAGGTCTTCGATCAATGGCATCAGCTCGCGGATGCAGAGGTCGAGCACCTGGTCGAGGCGGACCTGCTCGCGGGCATGTTTGGTCCGGGCGTTTTCCAGCCGTTTCATCAGGCGGTTGAATTCGAGCTGCACCGGGCGCATGGGCGGAGGCGACGAAGAGCAACTCCCGCTTGCCAGTGGACACGGGTTTCAAATTGGATTCCGGAGCCTCCCGCGCATCGTCAGACATACGCGGAAAATGCCGATCCGGGGCCGGTTGTCAAACCTTCTCATGCCGATCACAACCGCGCCGACCGCTTTTCCGAAATTCCCGGTCGGCGACCCCTTCGGAAGGAGAAATCCAGCCACCCGGCGACTTCTCGTCGCCAAAGATAGCCTCCACGTCTTTCTAGTTCGTTTCGAGGACGCCCTCCTCGTCCATACCACCTCGCTCCTCACTTCCTCGGAACGCCAGCGCATGGTCAAGCCGCGCAAGGCCTATCCCATCTATCCGGGCCTCATTCCCACCTGTAAATTTACAATCGCGGACCCAACCCGGTGCTTGACGCGGCGGCGAGGGTTGTCATACATATGTCTTACCATGAGCATACTTACTGTGCGAATTTCGGATGAGGAGAAGGCGGCGCTCGCCCGCCGGGCGAAGGCTGAGGGAATCACCACGGGGGCACTCGTCCGCCGAATGATCCAACAAAAGCCGCTCACCACCGCTGCCGATCTATTGGCAGAAATCGAGGGGTGCATGGGTGACAAACGGCTGGCGATTAAAAAACGAGCATGAACGCGCTGTTGGATTCCTCGTTTCTGATCGATCTTCTGAATGAAATCTCCGCAGGGAAACGCGGTCCGGCCTGCGCATGGCTGGCGCGGAATCCCCGCGCCCGGTTGTGGGTCAGCGCGGTGAGTGTGGCGGAGGTGCTGGAAGGTGCGGAGGATATGGATGCCGTGCGGGATTTCCTGAGCCGCTTCCGCTGGCAGGGGCTGCATCATGCCCATGCCGCCCGCGCCGCGCTGCTCCAGCGGAAGGCCGCGCAGCGCATGGGAGAAAACGATGCGTGGCAGGCCACCGTCGCTCTGGAAATGCGCGGAAAACTGGTGGGGCACGATCCGAAAGCATTCGCCCGCTTGGGTGCGATTTATTGCGATCATCGGGCGGCGGTGGAGTCGTAGGCGGATGGGTAAGTCGATTTCCAGCATCCACTCCCACCGGCAGGGCCAATACCGGCCATGCCCTCGAAACCGCCTCGCTCATCGAGTTGCTCCGCCGCGGCTACGAACTCCAATACCTCTCCGCACCCCGCAATGGAACGAAGTCGATTTCCATACCACAGATCCTTCGGGAAACACCTTTCTCATCCAGGTCTGCGCGAATGCCGACATTCCGGACACCCTCGCCACACAAATCCGCGCACTCATCGAGATTGTCGGATGACTTCGATTCGAGCCGCCAGCTCTTGACGGACACCGGCAACCATCTGTTTGTCGGCTTCAACAAGCAACTCTGGCTTGATACTTTGAAAGATCCAACGGGTCGTCGATTCACCACCGATCAAGCCGACCATATAGGCTGCGCCACCGGCCACCAAACCGGCAGCACTGCCAATAACGGGGGCAAAAAATCCGGTCTCAATGGCAGCCCCAGTGGCCCACGTTGCTACCGGTGGGCCAACAACGCATCCTCAACCAAGCCCTGACTGTTCAACTCTCCGATCCGCTTGCTCCAATAATTCTTGAGACCTGCGACGTGGTCATCGGGAACCAAGAAGAGATTTGAACGATGATCTTTCACCATGTCTCTGGCGTAAACATTCGGATCCCCTTTGCCATGAGTCTTCACTTGGGCGGTAAAGGGTGCCCTGCGACCCTGCACCCACACATAGAGGTCATGTTGGGACGCGATCGGAGAACGGACATATCCCCACTTTGGATTTTCATGGAGATAAAGCGCTTCCGCATACATGCCCTTGATGTGGGCTCTCTTGTCCGGACTTCGTAGCCAGTTCCGGATTATTGATTCGTGGGCTTTCGTGATGGAGGAACCAATCGTTCGAGGTTGTTTTCTACGCAGACCATCTTCTAAAAGCTCTACCCTTGGCGGACGTAAACCCGGCAACAAGGGGCGGGCCTCCGGTCTAGCAGCAACAAAAGTGGGTTGCCTGATCGCATCTCCTACGAGTGTCTCGGATATGAGAACATAGGTTCTGGCCGCTGCCGACGAGCAGAGGCCGATGAACACCAGCAAAACGGAGGTTGATAAGGGAGTTTTCATCAGTAGTCCGCCGGAGATTTACGTTTGATCAATGTTGAGCTTATCGCCTTCGCAAGCTTCACCTTATTTGCTTCCGAGAGCGCTTCTGTGGTCAACGAGAGTGCCTGCTGGTAGAGCGACAAAACCGCAGGCTCAAGGCTGGCGGTTTCCACCGTTCCAAGAGTCGAGACACATGAATTGATCAGTGCATCTGAGTCGTCGCCAAATGTCTTTTTGTTCCCATGAAATCCAATTAGTGCCTGCTCAATCTGGAGCGCCGCCCAATCGTTGAAACGAAGCCTCTGGAGATCTTCCAATCGTCTGGAAGTCTTGGAAATTCTGGCTGATAAATCCTCCGCTTCGGCATTTTCAGTTTCTGACGAAGGCTGCGGGTAAAGGGCGAGAAACTCCGCAGCTCTCGCCAGTTGTTTGCTCCCTGTGGTTCCGTCAGGAGTATGTAATGCCTGATCTGTTGTCTGGATGACTGCGACTCTGATCCTTGCTCTGAGATCGGATACCCCTTTTTCCAGGGCCTTGCCAGCAGCCTCCTCCTGATCGTGAGGGAACTGCCATTCGTCAGCTTCTGACAACGCCTTGGCAAAACCTCGGACGTCACTGAAGGATACTTTTCCCAACGCATCCTCGATATCCTTTGCGTTGTTCCATTTTACTTCAGGCAAAGGTTCATCCACATCTTCTGGACCGGATTGCGAAGATGCTAATTCCTTTCGGATCGAGCCGACTTCCGCTCGCAAGGATTTGATTTAATCCCATTGGATAGCAAGAACGATCAGTGTCACAAGGGCCAGCAGCGGAGTGATTATGGCAGAGTATTTCATGGCTAAAAAAACTGATTTCAGACGTTTCGGTTGGTAATTTTTCGATAGTATTGGTCGAGGAAATTTTTTCTCCTAATGAATAATTTGGGACAAAAGATAACCCCTGATGCTGCTAGTTTGAAGAAGTATTGGCTTGTAGCCGAGAATTTTGCGGGAAGCTGAAGCTTGCTGTTTAGGGAGCAGGCTTTTTCCACAGATAGACCCAGCGCTCTGAAACGCATTTTCCGGTCTCATCCTGGAGCTCGCAGGTCATGTCCATGTCTGCTAGATCCTTCGGTGGCTCACACACGAAAAACGCGCGAAGCACCTGCGGCATGTGGAGTTTGTCGCTGCGGCCAAGGCCGGCGGGCAGGTCGTTCACGTTCGGCATGCTGACGTCTGATAGGCCGACGTGGATGATTTTCACCGATTGCTGGTTGATGGTGACGACGGGTTTCAATTTCGAAACATCGTCCCATTTCGGGTCGCCTACTTTGAGCTGTGGCTGGAGCGGTTTCGCGAAGTCGATGGTCATCAGCACTTGATCTGGCTTTTGCACGGGCGTTCCGGAACGTGTCGCACGGACCGAGAAAATGCCGGAAGGTGCAGGGTCGCGCATCCAGCGGAGGCGATAGTGAAAGTGATAGGGTTTGCCAACTTCCAGCGCCGGCGTGGGCTCCCACAGCAGAATCACATTGTCATCGGTCTCATCTCGAGTCGGCATTTCGATGAGGTGAAGTTTGCCGAAATCAAAGCCTTCCACCGGCTCGACCTTCACGCTCGGGCGATTGTGATAGAGTGCTTCCGGGTCCTGATAGGATGAAAATGAGCGGTCTCGTTGCAGGAGTGCCCACGAACGCGGTTTTTCCATCGTGAAGACACAGTGGCGGAACTGGCCCTTCGTGGTTTCCAGCGGCCGGTAGTGGAGGTTTCCGCTGCCGAGTTCCATGAGAAGGCCATCGCTATCGTGGACTTCCGGGCGGAAATCCAGAGGTTTCGGATAGGTGCTCTCGCCGAACCAAAACATCGTGGAAAACGGCGCGAGCCCGAGCTGCTGAATGGGTTTGCGCAGGGTGATTTCAGCATCGATGTCCATCACGGTTTCAGGTCCGGGTGTGACTTGAAATTGATAGGCACCCGCCACGCTATCACCATCGAGCAATGCCCAAGCCTTGAGGGTTTTCGAGTCCTTTCCCGGCTTTTCCAGATAGAATTCCGAGAAGTCAGGAAACTCCTCGGGCACGCCAGGTAGTCCACTGTTGATCGAAAGCCCGCGCGCTGAAAGTCCATACGGCGCGTCTTTCGGGATCGCCCTAAAATAGCTCGCACCCATGAACACCAAAAACTCATCCATATAGGTTTCCGTGTTCAAATGGGTCCGCGCTCGCCATCCCGCATAGCCCGGAGGCGGCGGTGTCCCGCCGGGAATTTTCTGTTTCCCGTAGTCGAAAAGCTTCTGTTGGAACTTCATCGTTTCCTCTTTGCCGCCCGTGACTTCGTGAAGCGTCACCATTTTTTTCGCCGTCCAGCCGGGGTGGAAAAAATCGATCGAAAACGCTCTGTTTTGATCTGCCCACAATCCGGAGTCCATCTTGAAACGGATGTCGCGATGCTGGTCGTAGGTTAGATTCTTCCAGTAGTCCGCCAAATTCAGCGGCGATGCTAGGTGCGGCGCTGTTGCCATTTTGCGGGCCTGTTCGCGCAGCTTGTCGAATGAGAAATCCTCCGCGTGAATCACCGTGAAAGAGGCCGCCAGCATGGCCAGCGTGAAGGGAATTTTATGAGAGTGATGGAACATAAGGAATTAAAGATAAAGTAATGAACGGCCAAGCCACCGCCGGCAATCCTCGACATGCGGATTTAAATTTTCATTTCGCATCGAAGACAACACGGAAGCCAAGGTCGGGGCGGCGGAGGGAGCGGTTAGGGGTCCACTCACGGGAAAGGGCATTGCTGCCC
>JAYVNE010000161.1:0-3923 GCA_043758615.1 Akkermansiaceae bacterium | reverse complement strand
CTTCTCATCGGCCTGCTCATCCTCACCGTGTGGTTCATCCTGTTATAAACTCACTCATGGAAAATCCCGATCCTCCACCCGGCATCCTATCACCCGGCGATACCACGAAACCCTTCTTCAGTCTTTTCCGCATACGTCTGCGGCGGACCTTCTTCTTTGGCAGCGTTCTAATCGTCAATATCATCGCCAGCCTGTGGCTCGCGGACCTGTTCTGGCGCATGGGTTTTCAAAAAGCCCACTTCCCACTGTTAGTGATTTTTGTAGTTCTTAACGGGCTCCTAACACTGGGTTCCTTCCACGCGATTTTCGGTGCATTTGATATGTTGCTAGGTCGTAAGCGCGCGGTCCGGATCACCCAGCTCGCCGAGGGAAAAACTGGCCCACTCGCGATGCGTCATGCCGTGGTGATGCCCGTTTACAATGAAGACAGCGTGCGCACTTGCGCCCGCATCGAAGCCATCTACCGCTCGATCGAGGCCACCGGTCAGCTCGACTCATTTGACTTTTACATCCTCAGCGATACCCGCGATCTCGATCTTTGGGTGCTTGAGGAAACCTCTTGGACCAATCTCTGCCGCCGTCTTGATGCTTTCGGGAAAATTTACTATCGCCGCCGCAAGACCAATGAAAATCGCAAGGCGGGCAACATCGGCGACTTTGTCCGCACCTGGGGCGGCCATTACGAGTCAATGCTCGTGCTCGATGCCGACAGTCTCATGGACGGCGCAGACATTCTGAAAATGACCCGCGTCATGGAAGCCTATCCGCGGCTCGGGATTCTTCAGACCCCGCCGAAACTCATTCGCGGTGCTTCTGTTTTTACGCGTCTCCAACAGTTCGCCATGCGCCTCTACGGTCCGCTTTTCATTCGCGGGTTGAATTTCTGGCAGCTCAGTGGAGGCAGCTACTGGGGCCACAATGCGCTCATCCGCCTGAAGCCGTTTTCCGAGTATTGCGAGCTCCCTGCCCTTCCCGGCCGCGAACCGTTTGGCGGGCGAATTCTCAGCCATGACTTCGTAGAGGCCGCGCTGATGGTGACGAAAGGCTGGGAGGTCTGGCTCGCTTGGGACATCGAGGGCACCTACGAAGAAGCCCCGCCCACGCTGGTAGATCACCTCATCCGGGACCGCCGTTGGTGTCAGGGGAATTTGCAGCACATGTGGCTCATTTTCGCACGGAAACTGCCATTTTCCGTTCGAATGCATCTTTTCATGGGGATCATGGCTTACCTCGGTAGCCCGATCTGGTTTCTCTTCCTCCTGCTCGGCACTTGGGTCGCTTGGGACCGTAGCACCAGCGCCCTTAGTCAACTCCCTTTCGAAAATTATGCAGCCCGTTGGTTTCACATCAATGGCATCGAGCAGAGCATCATTCTCACGCTCGCCATTTTCGCCCTGCTTTTTTTACCAAAAATTCTGGCAGTGATCGGCGGTATTCTCACCCCAAGCATCCGCCGATCCTTTGGTGGAGCGATTCCAATTCTAATCGGTGCGCTGCTAGAAACGATTGTCTCCATGTTGCTCGCTCCCTGTATCATGGCAGCCCACACCGTAATGGTCATCAGCATCATCATGGGACGCGCCGTAGGTTGGGGAAACCAAAACCGCGAGACGGATGGCACCTCTTGGCGCGATGCATTTTGGTTTCACGCCGTGCAAACCATTCTCGGTATCGTCTGGACGGTGGTCGCGCTGAAAATCAGCCTCACCTTCACGGCTTGGATGATTCCAATTTTGTTAGGTCTTGTTCTATCAGCTCCCGTCTCGGTCATCACCAGCCGCTCGCGTTATGGCCGGGCATTGGCCAGACACAAGATCCTCGCCACTCCTGAAGAACTCAACCTACCGGAAATCATCAAGCTCGCGGACGATGCCACCGCCGCGGTCGATCCTGCGTTAGATGCCTCGTTGGATGCCCGCCGAGGCATCGTCGCCGCCGTCGTAGATCCTTACGTGAATGGCGTCCACGTTTCTCTGCTAGAACATTCCGAGCTCAAGGATGCCGATAGCGCGCTCGCTGAACGTTGTCTCACTGAAGGCCCTGCCGGACTTTCCAAAAACGAACTTTCCGAACTGCTTTACCTTGCCCCTGCGATGCTCATGATGCACCGGGCTGTTTGGCTTCGCCCAAATGAAGGGATGCATCGCGTTTGGACCCAAGCAGTCGAAAGCTATCGCCGCCGGTTAGAACAAGTTCCTGTTGTCGAAGTTAGATAACCTCAAAACCCCATGCTCCAGCAAAACCCAGATCTCACCGATCTCGTCTCCGATGCCGCTGCCGCCCTCATGGATCGCTTCCAAGCCACGGCGACCATCACGGCAGCTGCTCCCGGCCGCGTGAATCTCATCGGTGAACACATCGACTATTGCGATGGCTTTGTAATGCCCTTCGCGATTGACCGCTACATCGTCATCGCAGGCTGCGCGAATGGCACCACCAAAGCCCGCATCAGCTCAGAGGTGAGCGATGAAATTGTCGTTCTCGATCTCACCTTGCCGCAGGAAATCAGTGAACCAAAGTGGGCGAACTACCTACGCGGTGTCATCCGCGGTTTCCAAGATCGTGGCCATCACATTCCTGGTTTCGATGCCTTCATCCTCTCGTCGGTGCCCGGTGGTGCGGGGCTTTCTTCTTCGGCCGCCCTTGAGTCCGCCACTGCCACGTTTCTTGAAGGGCTGCTAGATACCGTGTTAGACACTCGGGAAAAAGCTCTGCTCTGTCAGAAAGCCGAGCACGAATTTGCCAATTGTCCCTGCGGCATTATGGATCAATTCGCGTCCTGTTTTGGAAAACCCAATCGTCTCATTCTCATCGACTGCCAAACCGGCGAACCCGAGCTTATCCCATTTGAGAATCCGGATCTTACCGTTCTAATTTCTAACACGATGGTCCACCACGAGCTCTCGGATGGCGGTTATGCTGCCCGCCGCAAACACACCGAAGACGGCCTCGCCATCCTCGGTAAAGCCTCTTGGCGCGATGTCACCTCCGCTGATGTCCAAGCGCATTGGGAAAAACTCGGTGATCCTATCAACCGCCGCTCGCGCCATGTCGTCGGTGAAATTTCCCGCACCATCGCCGCTGCGGCTGCTCTTGCGAGAAACGACTTCGAAACTCTAGGCCCGCTGATGGCCGCCAGCCACGATTCCCTGCGCGATGATTTCGAGGTCTCATGCAAAGAACTCGATTTGATGGTAGAAATTGCCCGCAAAATCGGACGCAGCGGCGGCGTCATCGGTGCCCGCATGACCGGCGGTGGATTCGGTGGGTCCACTGTCACTCTCTGCGAGTCGCGCAAGGCCTCAGCCATCGCGGCCACCCTCGCCAGCGAATACGAAAAAGCCACCGGCATCACCCCACAAATTTTCGCCTCCCGCCCATCGCAAGGGGCGCATCTCATTGGGAAGTAAGAAGATTTGCGATTTCTCCAAGAATCCATCGGCCAAAGGTTGACGTCCTGCCGCTGCTATGTTTCAAACCTCTCGACCTGCTTCCCGGAACGGTGGCTGAGTGGTCGAAAGCACTCCCTTGCTAAGGGAACGTACGGGTAACCGTACCGAGGGTTCGAATCCCTCCCGTTCCGCCATCTTTGGCAAGCTGCCAATGACTTTTCAAAGAATCATTTTTGGCAAATGATCCTGCTCGACGGAAATGCGCTAGCCCTGCGAATCTTCGCACATGCCTCTCATCGCCCGCGTCATTGTTTGGATTTCAGTCTCACTGCTCGGGGTGGTCGCAGTTTCAGTCGCCGCATTCCAACGGGGTGAACCGGTGAATGCCTTGTGGCTGGTGATCGCCGGGGTCTGCACGTTTGCGGTGGCGTATCGGTTTTACTCGGCGTGGCTGATGGCAAAAGTGCTAACAATCGATGACAATCGTGCGCCCGCTGCAGTGACTTGCGACGATGGCAAGGATTTTGTGCC
>JAYVNE010000160.1:0-11976 GCA_043758615.1 Akkermansiaceae bacterium | reverse complement strand
TCCACCCACCGGAGCACAGCAATCGCGCCAAACCCCTTGAAAAACCTACATGATCTCAAAACCGAAATTTAAAAAGCGAGTTTTTGGAAGTCCCCTATGATTATTTAGATAAAAAAAGGCTAATTCCGAAGCTGCCAACGAATCATTTTTTATGATTTTAGGTATGTAATTTTTGCGATTCGTTTCGTTATTAAAAGGATTAGGGTGAACATAATGCCTCTTTTGGATGTTTACACTTAAACTAACAAAAAAGCACAAAGTAATTAATATGCTGTATATTTTCATATTCGGGGTGAGGTTGCCGGCGGTGTAGCTGGCTGTAAAGGTTCCGAGTTCGTTCGTGGGCTGGGTCCCAAATTTAATTCTCGGTTCTCTCCGTCCCAGCCGAGCGTGCCGTTAGACGAGGGCGCGACAGGTAGCGGATAGGCGGTGGCATTGCCGTCGTCGTCATACACAGGCGAGACGCCTGTGCTCCCTTGCTGGATGGCATTCACGCTGAAGTCATACTTTGAAATATCGTCGGTGCCAACTTTGTTCTGTTTGATATCGAGCACGCAGCAGTGAGTTTCACATGCGTTGTCAATCGGGTTAGTGGCTGAAGACTCCTAACTTTTTACTCCGCACTTCTCAACATCTCTAGCATGCAGATTCCTCATGGAACCAAAAAACCGCAGACCAGAGAGTTCTGATCTGCGGTGATTTTGAGATTTTATCCTGGTTTGGATTACTGGGCTGGAGGTGGTGGAGTGCCGCCATCGGGAGGAGCACCTGGTCCTCCGTGACCTTTTGGACCGCCTTTATGACCTGGGCCATCCGGGCCTCCAGGACCGCCGCGTCCCATCATCGGAGGAAGGTCTTCGCCGGCGGCACGGGCTGCGGCGACTTCCTCAGGATCGAGTTTGCCATTTTTGTTAGCATCATACTTTTCAAGGATCTCCTTGTGCTTCGCCTCTCTATCGGCACGCATCACTTCGCGCTCGGCATCGGAAAGTTTGCCATCGTGGTCGGCGTCATATTTTTCTAACATTTTCGCTTTCCGCTCTTCGGCTTTGGCTTTCATGGCTTCTTGCATCGCCGCCTTTTCGGTATCGGAAAGTTTACCATCTTTATCTGTATCGAACTGCTTAAGCACCTCTGGCGGAATTTCACGTCTAGGGCGTTCCGGCCGCTTGGCTTCGTCTTGTGCCGCTGCGAACGCGCAGGTTCCCAGAATGGTGGCGAGAGTAATCAATTTGGTGGTTTTCATGATTGTTTGTGTTTTTCGAGGTTGGAGCCCATTTTGCGGTCTCGTCTGAGCATGCAACCACCGTTCTCAAAAAAGGTTGCGCAAGATCGAATGGAATGAGTTGCCACGCTCGCCGGACCCGTCTTGGATTCCACCGTCAATGGACGAAATCCCGCAGCCTCCCGCTCAATCGAAAGCGATCGTCTTTGCCCGGCGCAGCGCCAGCACCCTTTTTCTCTGGGCGCTGGTGACTTCCATTTTCATGAGCCGCTATACATGGGCGTTTCTCGCTCTGATCTGCGTGCTGGCCATCGTGGCGACCGTCGAATATTTCCAGATGCTGCGGGCAGCGGAAGTGAAATGCTTTTCACGCTTCGGCATTATGCTTAGCGCCATTTATAGCGGCATCCTCTACTTTTATTTCATGCGCGGTGAGAATGAAGTTTCATTCGCCGTGGATGCACTTGCATTGCTCATCGTCCTCGCCGGGGCATTCACCCTGCAACTTCGTCACCCGATTCATGGGCTAGAATCACTCACAGGAGTGGCCACCAATTTGTTAGGCTTTGTTTACCTGCCCTTCCTTTTCAATTTCACAGCGCGCATTACGTTCATGGTGCCCGACACCGCTAAAGTCGCAGGCGTGGTGGGCGAACATGGGGCTTTTCTCCTACTCTGGCTGCTGGCAGTGACGAAGTTCACCGACATGGGAGCCTACATCGTCGGGTCAATGATCGGTCGCCACAAAATGATCCCGCATGTGAGTCCGGGGAAAACCTGGGAGGGCTTCGGCGGGGCGCTGGTTTTCTCCCAGATCGCAGCTTGCGGGCTCTACGCGTTGTTTCCTGCACAGCTCTTCTTTTTCCAAAAATGGAGTCATGTCGCATTCCTAGGCGTCCTTCTGGCAGTGCTCGCGGTCATTGGGGATCTCGCTGAAAGCGTGGTGAAACGCGCTCTCAATGCGAAGGACTCCGGCAAAATGCTGCCCGGCATCGGCGGGTCATTGGACTTGATCGATAGCATTTGCTTCACCGCACCCGCGCTTTATTTCTATCTGAAATGGGTTCTGCTCCCTAACTCATGAGTGCCTCACGCAAACGTCGCGTCGTTCTGCTAGGGTCCACTGGATCCATCGGAACATCCACACTCAAGGTCGCCCGCGAGCTGCCTGAGCAAATCGAGATCATCGCCCTCGCTGCGTTTGGAAACATCGAAAAGCTCGCGGAACAAGCACGCGAAACCGGTGTCCGCCACGTCGCACTTTACAATGCATCCAAGGAATCCGCGCTGCGGGCCTTGCTACCGAAAAATGTGATGGTGCACATCGGCGCCGCAGGTCTAACCGAGATCGCGACGTTGCTGGAGGCTGACATTGTTCTCATCGCGATCGTCGGCACTGCCGGACTTTTTCCCGCACTCGCTGCCATCGAAGCGGGCAAGGATCTAGCAATCGCATCCAAGGAAATCCTCGTCATGGCGGGCGAAGTCATCACCACTGCCGCGCACCGCCGCGGCGTGCGACTGCTGCCCGTCGATAGCGAGCACAACGCAATCTATCAATGTCTGGACGGCCACTGCGGCGGTGAGAAGGAAATTTCACGGCTCATTCTAACCGCTTCCGGAGGCCCCTTTCGCACGCTCCCGGCAGATCAGTTAGTGAACGTCACTCCCGCGCAGGCACTGAAGCATCCCACTTGGGAAATGGGGCCTAAAATCAGCATCGACTCCGCGACGCTTTTCAACAAAGGCCTCGAAATGATCGAAGCCCGCTGGCTTTTCGGGATGGGCATGGAACGCATTGATGTGATCGTCCACCCGCAAAGTATCGTCCACTCCATGGTCGAGTTCACCGATGGCTCGGTGCTCGCGCAACTCAGCCGGACGGACATGTGCTTTCCCATCCAATATGCGCTCACCTGGCCGCAGCGGGTGAAAGGTGGCTTGCGCCCGCTGGATTTCACTGCTCTGGCTAAGCTCGAGTTCGAGGCCCCGCGCGATGAGGATTTTCCCGCTCTCGGTCTCGCCCGCCGCGCCGGGATTACCGGTGGCACCTTGCCGGCAGTTTACAATGCCGCGAATGAGATCGCCGTCGATGCCTTTCGCGCCGGAGCCATCCCCTTCCCCGGTATCTGGCAATGCGTCGCGGCCGCCATGGATCAGCATGAGGTTCGCCCATCATGCACGCTGGAATCGGTGGTTGCCGCCGATCGGTGGGCGCGTGAAAATGCAAAAGCGTTTTGCGCCGCGTGCAAATGACGTTTTTCGGATTTCCTCAATCCTTTTGTGCCTATTACTCTTCCCCACATGAACCGCTTGATTCATCTCGTTTTACTTTTCCCTCTCCTGATCGCGTCAGGTGCCGAGGCGTCTCCGACAGATGCCGCGCTCATTCAGAAAAACTATCAGCTCGCAGTGGACAAGTGGACGCTGGAGATGCGCGTGGCCACCAGCCAAGACGAAAGGATCAAGACATGGGGTGATCGCCCAGACGCCGCCGCAGCCGCCCGGAAAATGTGGGAGCAAATCGGCGACTCGCTAGGCGAGGAATGGACAATTGAGCCCGCCGCTTGGTTTCTCCGCAACACTCAAGGCCTGATCACCACCAACCCGAATGGATCCAGCGCCCCCACTTTCGCCAAGGAAAACGACGCCATTCGCAAGGCCATCGAAACCTCCCACCTCCACAGCGCTAAGCTCACCCCCATTTGTATGGCCCTCGCGGTGAATCAAGATCCGCGCTCTCTCGCGATTCTTGAAAAAATCCAGGCAGGCCACCCTGATAAAAAAATTCAAGGCGTGGCCGCACTGGGCGCGGCCATGCAGCTCAAGACCATCGGCGATGATCCTGAGCTCATGAAAAAACGCCTCACCTACCTGCGCAAGGCGATCATCCAAAGCTCCGACGTCGAAATCAACGGCACCACGGTTGCCAAGATCGCGGAGGACGAGCTTTACATCATCCGTTACCTCACCAAAGGCCGTGTCGCGCCCGATCTAGCAGGCGTGGATTCTGCGAATCGCCCACTGAGTCTATCAGATAACAAGGGGAAGGTAATCATCCTTCTCTTTTGGAGCAGCAGCGATCCCGATGCCAGCCGTGTCATTGAGATCACCGCAGCGATGGAAAAGAAATTCAAAGATCGTCCGTTAGTGATCATCGGCGTCAATCATGATCCGTCCGAAAAACTCCGTGCCATGCAGGCTGATGGCACGGTCACATGGAGCAACTTTTCCGATCCTGAAAACAAGCTCTCCGCGGAATACCGGGTTGGCACATGGCCGCTTGTTTACGTGCTCGATGGTGAACGGAAGATCCACTACGCAGGCGCTCCCGGTTCTTTCGTTGATCTAACGGCAGAAGCGCTTGTGTCGGAGATTAAATGATTTCATTTGTGAAAGATGATCGAGCCATCGTTAAAATCGGCTTGAATCACATCTCCATCGATAAATCGACCCTCGAGCACATCAAGGCTCAACGGATCTAGCAACAGGTGTTGGATGGCGCGTTTTAACGGACGCGCCCCATAGACCGGATCGTAGCCTTGATTGCCCAAATATTCCTTTGCGGATTCCGTGAGAGCAAGACCGAGACCTTGTTTCGCGAGACGTTTGCGGACTCGGCTGAGTTGGAGATCTACAATGGTGGAGAGCTCTTCACGCTTAAGACGATCAAAGATGACAATTTCATCGATGCGGTTCAGGAACTCTGGACGGAAATGCGCACGCAGGGCTTCGGTGACTTTGGCCTCCCGCTGTTCGGCATTTTCCTCGTGAAGGATAAATTGCGATCCAATGTTAGAAGTCATGATGAGCACGGTGTTACGGAAGTCCACGGTCCGGCCTTGGCCATCGGTAATGCGGCCATCATCGAGGACTTGTAGCAGAACATTGAAAACATCCGGATGCGCTTTTTCAATCTCATCGAAAAGGACAACCGAGTAGGGTTTCCGTCTAACCTGTTCGCTGAGTTGACCACCTTCCTCGTAGCCGACGTATCCGGGAGGCGCTCCGATCAGCCGGGCGACGCTGTGTTTTTCCATATATTCCGACATATCAATGCGGACCATCGCACCTTCATCATCGAAGAGAAACTCGGCAAGCGCTTTGGATAGCTCGGTTTTCCCCACTCCCGTCGGCCCGAGGAAAATAAATGAGCCGATTGGGCGGTTCTCATCCTGCAATCCAGCGCGGGCGCGGCGGACCGCATTGGCCACGGCCTTGATGGCTTTTTTCTGGCCCACGACACGATCTCCTAACCGCGCTTCCATACTGACGAGCTTTTGTTTTTCGCCCTCCTGCAGACGGTTCAACGGGATGCCGGTCCACGACGAAACGACCCGCGCGATGTCCTCTTCGGTGACCTCCTCCTTCAACATGGCTCCGTTTTTCTGAAGCGTCGTGAGGTGATCCATGGCACCTTCTAACTCGCGATTCGCTTCGGGTAGATCGCCATAGGTAATTTGCGAGGCGCGTGTTAGATCGCCAATCCGTTGCGCACGCTCGATCTCATTTTTAAGATTTTCAATCTTCTCTTGGGATACGCGAACGCGATCAATGATCGCCTTTTCATTTCGCCACTGAGCCATCAGCCCGGAAGATTTCTCACGGAGATTTGCCTGTTCCTCCTTCACCTTATCGAGGCGGGCGGCGGATGCCTTGTCGGTTTCCTTTTCGAGGGCTTTCTTCTCCATTTCTAACTGGAGAATCTGACGTTCCAATACGTCGATTTCAGTCGGCATGGAGTCGAGCTCGATTTTCAAGCGTGAGGCTGCTTCGTCGATGAGATCGACCGCCTTGTCAGGTAGGAAACGATCCGAAATATAACGGTCTGATAGAGCAGCCGCCGCAACTAATGCGCCATCCTGAATGCGGACGCCGTGATGGACTTCATAACGTTCCTTGAGTCCGCGCAGGATGGCAACGGTATCTTCCACCGATGGCTCGCCCACCATGACCGGTTGGAAACGGCGCTCTAACGCCGCGTCTTTTTCGATGTGCTTGCGGTATTCGTCCAGCGTGGTGGCACCGATGGCATGGAGTTCCCCACGGGCGAGCTGAGGCTTGAGAAGATTTGCGGCATCGACAGCTCCCTCGCTGGCCCCGGCACCGACGATGGTGTGAAGCTCATCGATAAAGAGGATGATCTGGCCTTGGGAATCGGTGACTTCTTTGAGAAAGGCTTTCAACCGCTCTTCGAATTCTCCGCGATATTTCGCCCCGGCTAACATGCCGCCGATGTCCAAGCTGATCACTCGCTTGTTCTTCATCGAGTCCGGTACATCGCCGGAAACGATGCGGCGCGCGAGGCCTTCCACGATTGCGGTCTTTCCGACTCCTGGCTCGCCTATGAGCACCGGATTATTTTTGGTGCGACGCGAAAGGACTTGGAGCACTCGGCGGATTTCGTGATCGCGGCCAATGACAGGATCGATTTTACCCGCGCGCGCACGGGCGGTTAGATCTGTCCCGTATTTTTCCAAGGTCTGGTATTTTCCCTCCGGCGAATCGTCGGTGACCTTTTGGGAACCACGGACGCTCGTAATCGCTTCGCGTGCTTTCTTCTCATCAAGCCCGGCTTCCTTTAGCAATTTTCCGGCAGGTGAATCCCCTTTCAATGCGCCGAGGATAAAATGTTCGACGCTCAGATAGTCGTCGCCCAGCGATTCGCGGACGACATCGGCAGCATCCAGCGTAGAGCGCAGCCCCACGCTCATCTGCGGCTGGGTGGAAGCGCCTTGCACGCTGGGCTCGCGGGCCAGGGCGGCGGCGACTGAGGCTTTCAGGCGAGCCACATCGACCCCCGATTTTTGCAGGATCGGCGCGGTGATGCCACCTTCCTGTTGGAGCAGGGCGAGCAGCACATGGGCGCTTTTCAGCTCCGAGTGCGCGGATTTTGAGGCGATGCTTTGCGCGGATTGAAGAGCCTCCTGAAGTTTCTGAGTAATTTTTTCAAGGCCCATAACAATTAGTTTACGTAACTTTTACAGAGAGTCCATTGGTGTTTCAATGCGCCGTTGAGACAATTTTCACCATGGCTTTTCTTTGGCCGATCTCCATCGAATACGTAGGCTGATAGGGATTGCTCCCGATCTTACCTGTTACCTGCTGAGAGAAGTGGACAAGGTTGATCGATAATAACTTTTATTTTACGGGCTCGACCGCATCATCATTGCCGTAGAAACTCTTGATATATCCGTATTCCACGAGTGTATCCTGCCATGGCGCAATCGCATTGGGGTCTTGGAAAATCCGTCCGGCAATTGCTAGCCATTCTTCCGCTTTGATCAGGTCGTTCGCATCGTAAGCGAGCGCGGCTTGAGCATAATAGTAATATGGAGAATCATCGAGGAAATCGTATTTACCCGCAAGGATCGTCACTTCCTCATTCAAGCCCAGCTTCTTTTTGCAGAGGAGGATTTTGAATTCCACCAAGCGCCCTAACACTATATTATCCTCCGGCAGCAGTTTTAAAATCTTCACCAAAAGGTCATGTGACTTTCGCCATTGTTTGGTGCAGAAATAAACCTCAGCAATATTGAATTCGATACTCGGGTTGTCCTTCGCAAGTGCGCTGGATTTCTGAAATGCAATGAGCGCCTTATCAAAAGCACGCATCTCGACGAAGCAACTGCCCCGCATGTTAGGGACTTCGGGACTATCGGCAAAAATCTTCTCCGCTTTATCCAATTCTTCGAGGGTTTCAAAAATGCGCTTCTGTAGGAAAAGCCGGTTCGCCTCGCCGAGGTGTTTGATGAAATCTTTGCGGCTTTCTTCGGGCAGATTGAGAAACGCCACTTGATTCGGGAGGAGTTCCTTTTTAGGTGCCACCAGCGTTTTTTCAGACGAGGCGGGCTTGGTTTGGGCCAGCAGTGGTGTCAGCGAAACGAGGAGTGCGATGAGTGGAATAACTTTCATTTGGCGTTTGATTGGAAGAAAACTAGACGCTGAATTTACAAACGGCAAGCCGTGGTTCAATCGGTTTTTCGTCATTAAACCTCCATCTTGATGTGGAATCTCGATTTTTCCTTTTGCCCTTGTCCGCAGCGGGTGTTTTCTACATGCGCGCATGAAAATCGGCATCGCCCAAATCAATCCCGTCGTTGGAGACTTTCCTGGCAACGCCAAACGAATTCTCGCGGCCTATCGCGAGTGCCTCGAAGCCGGTGCCAACCTCGTGATCACTCCGGAGCTGTCACTCGTCGGCTACCCACCACGGGATCTTGTCTTCAAATCACAGTTTGTCCCGAAATGCCTGCAAGCGCTCGACTACCTCGCTGGGGAAATCCGAGAAGTCCCCCTGTTGGTAGGCTACGTGGATCACAATCACCCCGCACGACCTGGGAAACCCTTTCGAAATGCAGCAGCTTGGCTAAGCCACGGGACCATCCAACATAAGATTTGGAAAACGTTGCTGCCGACTTATGATGTATTCGACGAGCGTCGCTACTTCGAGTCAGGTGAATCGAGCGAGCCAATCACTTGGAATGACATCCGCATCGGCATCACCATCTGTGAGGACATTTGGACAGAGGACTATCTGCAACGTCCATTCTACGACCGCGATCCAGTGGATGAACTCAGCGCAAAGGGCATCGATCTGCTGCTCAATCTCAGTGCCTCGCCCTTTCACCTCGGCAAGCCTCTCCTCCGCCGCGCAATGATCGGCGGGGTTGCGCGGAAGGCAAAAGTTCCGGTCATTTATTGCAACGCCGTCGGGGCCAATGACCAACTTGTGTTCGATGGCCACTCGCTCGTAGCCGATGCTAACGGCCGCATCGCCATGCAACTGCCGGGATTCGAGGTGGCCTGCAAAGTTATCGATCCCTTTCTACCCCTAGAAACCGAGTCCATTTCTAACGACTCAGAGCCCGATCAACTCTATCATGCCCTCGTTCTGGGAGTCCGCGATTACGTCACCAAATGCGGATTTTCCAGCGTCTGCCTTGGCCTCAGTGGCGGGATCGATTCCGCGCTCACCGCTGCCATCGCAGCCGATGCACTCGGCCCAGAAAATGTCGTCGGCCTCACGATGCCCAGCCCCTACTCGTCCCGTGGCAGTGTGGACGACTCTTTTTCTCTCGCGAAAAACCTCGGTATCCAGTGCACCGAGGTCCGGATCCTTGAGGCGTTCGAGGCCATCAAAGCGACCATGCAACCGCTGTTTGCAGGAAAGCCGGAAGACGTCACCGAGGAAAACATGCAGGCCCGCATCCGTGGGCTGTTGCTCATGTCACTATCTAACAAGGACAACCACCTCCTGCTCACAACCGGGAATAAAAGCGAGCTTGCCGTCGGCTACTGCACGATCTACGGCGACATGTGCGGCGGCCTCGCGGTCATTTCCGACCTGCCCAAAATCCGAGTTTACGAAATTTCCCGCTGGATCAATCGCGACCGGGAAATCATCCCATGGAACACCATCGACAAGCCCCCTAGCGCCGAGCTCCGACCTGACCAAAAGGACCAAGACACGCTCCCACCCTACGAAATCCTTGATAAAATTCTCGAACTCTACGTCGAGTGCCAGCTTTCCTCCGATGAAATCATTTCCCGGGGCTTTGAGGAGTCCACCGTCCGCTGGATCCAGCGCCGCGTCGATCTCAACGAGTGGAAGCGCCACCAAGCCGCGCCCGGTCTGCGCGTGACTTCCAAAGCATTCGGCATCGGTCGCCGCATGCCGATCGTTCAGAAATTCATGGGTTAAGCCGAATTCGCCGCTTTTCCTGAATCCTCCCGAGTGCTACTCCCCCCGCAGACATGACGCCGTTTGACGCCCGCAAGATCCTAGGACTCGGTCCAGAAGAAGATCCGCGCCCTCACCTTGCCGAGTTCAAGCAGGCCCGTGAGCGCATTGCCGAACTTGTCCGGGCCGCTCCGAACACCGCTCTAGCAGACCGCTATCAGAAAGGCCTCATCGAGTTCGATCAGGCGCTCGCTGCCATTCAAGAACACCTTCAAGCCACCGGCCTAGCAGCTCCGCCACTACCGAAAATGGCCGCTGCAAACGAGACCTCCCAACCCTCACCCGCCCCTCGATCCAATTCTTCTGTTAGTCCCCTGCCGCCAGAAGAGGAACCTACGCCGCGAAAAAGTCGGAGCCTCTCCATTTTCGCTTGGCTCCTAATTCTTATCATCGCCATCGGGGGCAGCGGCTGGATTTATCTTCAATACGAACAAGCCAAAAAGGAACAACGCCAGACCCGTATCGCTTTTCTAGAGGGCTATGGTTCCACCTTCATCGAGAACCGCCGCTGGCCCGAAGCCAGCGCTGCCTTTGCGGAAATCGAAAGTCTAACGCCCGGCTCGCCGATTGCTCTGCTAGGCCGCCGCAGCATCGAAGCAGGCATGGCGGAGGAGCAGACCCAGTTCGTCGGCTACTGGACAGGACAAGCTCTCACAGAACTCGAAACCGGTCGCCTCGCCGAGGCCACCAGCGCTGCCCGCCAAGTGCTCGATAAATTCCCTAACAACTCAGAGGCCGCATCCATCCTCAGCCGCATCACCGCCGCGAGAGCCAGCCAATCCCGGACAGACGCGCTCGCCGCCGCCCGTGCCCTGCTAGACCAACGGAAATGGCAAGACGCCATTCAAACGGCCAATGCCATCCTCGCCAATGCCCCCGATGACGCCGATGCCAAAAGCATCATCGCAGACGCCACCGCAGCACTTGAAAAAGCCACCGCTTACCAAGCACGCGCTGCCACTCTCTTGCAAAACACCCTCGCCCGCCCACAAGGCCAGTTCGACCCGACGGCGCTCGAATGGCTTCGCGAGGCGATATCGCTCGATCCCGAAAACCTCCAAATCTCTGCCCAACTCGAAAAACTCGCCAAATACACCCGCACTTTCCACGTCCCCGGGGATTTCGCCACCCCTCAGGAGGCACTCGATCAGGCCCACGATCAGGACCGCATCATTCTCGCTGCGCAAACTTGGAAAGGCCCGCTCAGTGTCGATGCCGCCGTCGATCTCCAAAGCACCGACCCCACTAAAACCACCGTCGAGTGCACCGCAGAGAGCGGCAGCGCCATCACCATCGGCCCCGATGCCAAGGGCGCCCGCATCAGTGGCATCACCTTCCGCCACGAATCTTTCGCTGGCGGCAGCGAGCGTTTTTCCGCCGCTCTCGTCCGCGGTGGCAGTGCCACATTCGTCGATTGCCGCTTCAACGACGCCAGCGGCCACGGCTTGATTGTGATTGAAAAAGGCCATGCCATCGCCGAGCAATGCCGATTCGCTAACAACGGCTGGAATGGTGTTTCTGTCATCGGCGCAGGCAGCACTCTGGAGGTCAAAGATTCCGAGTCTATCAACAATTTTGAGCACGGCATCGAGTCCTGGGATGGAGCCGTAATCACCCTCGCTAACAACCGCTGTGAAGGAAACAGCCGCAACGGCATCCACGTGGACAACGGACAAGCCGCCGCCACGCTCACAGGAAATCAACTCATCGCCAATCGGGAGTTCGGCCTCGTGCTCGATAGTGCCGGCTCAGGCAAGGTTTCAGGAAACATCGCCCGCGCCAACCTGCTAGGAGGCCTCGTCATCCGCACCGCAGCAGTGAAATTACCCGTCACCGGGAATCAAGCCACCCTCAACCAAGGCCCCGGCCTCGTCCTCGAAAAAGGCCTCTCAGCCGCCGCCTACACGGACAACGCCATCTCCCAAAACACCACCCGCCAAACCCTAACTGACGCGGATCTCTCCCAACACGAAGACCTCTCCCAAGCCCGCGGCGCCGCCCCCGCCCG
>JAYVNE010000159.1:0-3933 GCA_043758615.1 Akkermansiaceae bacterium | reverse complement strand
CAATCCATCTGATGCCTTGAGAATTTTTTCTTTCCCAAGTTTGGAAGAGGGAATTCCCCTGAGACGTGCCTCAATCGTTCCCCAGACATGGTAAGCGTCTGGCAGCCCGAACTCGATCAAGTCATCAAATCTGCGGTATAGTGCTTTATCCAAACGATCTCCGTGGTTGGTAGCAGCTATCACGAGACTGTTGCTTTCGAGTTTCTCAATAAACACAAGAAAACTGTTGAGCAAGCGCCTCATTTCACCGACATCTCCCGTGAAATCACGAGTGTAGCCTATGCTGTCGAACTCATCGAATAGGTAGACCGCCCGGGTGAGCTTTACGGTCTCGAAAATGACGCGCAGCTTTGAAAGAGATTCACCAAGGTAGCGAGTAATTAGGCTATCAAGACGCACAACAAATAGCGGGAGTGCCAAGTCATTAGCAAGTGCGGCGGCGGTCATGGTCTTACCACAACCTGGGGGACCGGTAAAAAGTAAGCGCTGACGCGGGCGTAGCCCATGCTCTTTGATTCGAGACAGGTTCTGTTGCTCCTCTAAGATGCGCATGATACGTCCTTCCAATGTGGGAGGCAGAATTAGATCGCACGTCTTCCATGAGACTTCTACGAGTTCGAGAAGTTCTGCAGCTTCACCTTGTGGTTGAGCGACGTGAAAAATAGATGAAGTGTTACTTGGACGCGCTTTTTTCAGCTTTGCTTGATCGACCAGTTTTTTGATATCAGATGCTAGTGCTTCGTGACCACGTTGTGCCTCTGCAGCAGCCATCTGAAGAGCGATTGCATAAAAACGCTCGTCGTCACCCGTGCCGTGACTTTGCAAAAGTGCCTTGATTTGTTGGGATGTCGCCATAGTGGTAAATTAAATCATTTTTTCGGCTTTAAGTACGAATTCTGCAATCATTTTGTCGAACTTGCCCTCCACCTTCTTCTCGAAGTCGGCCTCGATTTCATAGACATCGCAGAACTCGGCAAAGGCCCAGCGGCCGTGCGTGCCGAGGTGGTTCACGCCGGGCACCCAGTAAGTGTCCATCGTGGCCTTCTTCTCCTTGGCGTCTTCGCCGCGGTAGCCCTTGATCTCGACAATTAGGTGAAGGAGGTCGAGAGAGCCATCGGCGTGGGGAGGGTGTCCGTCGTCCACGAGCACGATGAAATCGGGTAGATACTTCCGCAGCTCGGAGCCGAAACGATAGGGAACCTCAAAGCCCATGCTGTGGTTTTTGACATAGGCGCAGACCTGTGGGTGGCTTTCCGCGACGCGGCAGAACTCCGCCTCCCAGTCGCTATCGAGCACGACCCAGTTGACATGGCATTTCTGAGAGGATGTTTCCCAGCGGTCAGTTTTGGATGTGTTGAAGCGGACGTGGTTGGTGGAGCCGGTGGGATTGTAAGGATCGAGGAGAGCCTTGATGGGCCGTTCGCCAAGGAAGCGGCGGGTGATGCCGGCGGCGATCTTGTTACACGCCATATCTGACAACTCTTGATACATGAGCTGGGCCGGGTAGGTACCGCCCTTACACACAAGACAAGTTTCGAGCCATTGCTTAGTGACGCGTTTGAGCTGCCCAAAAAGGTGAAGCTGCGGGTCTTCGCCTGCATCGCGATATTTGGTGGAAAGGAGTCGCTTAGTAAGGTTAAAAAGGAGCGAAGAGGGGCGCATGTCGCCCAAGTGTTCCAAGCTCATGTCTACGCCCGCACCGATGATGCCGGAGTTACGAGTGATAGATGGGCCGACGAGACCAGGGTTGAGTTCCAAGATCGACTCATCGTTGAAGTCGGCTGCGAGTCTCTCCTCGGGCAATTCGACCCGGTAACCGCCAACGCGAGGAAAGCAGATTTCGAGAGCGTCGCGGTCGGGGCGGATGGCTTTGACCTGAACCGTCTCTCGCGGCGGCTGGGGCGGTGCGATGACTGGCTTGGCGGTAAAGTCAAAGGGGATACCAAAGATGTCGGCATATTCGACGTTAAAGAGACCTTCCTCGTTGAGTTCGTAGGACTGGCGGCGCAACGCGCGGCCGATGACCTGCTCGCAAAGAAGCTGTGTGCCGAAGGCGCGGATGCCGAGCACGTGCGTGACAGTATTGGCGTCCCAGCCTTCCGTGAGCATCGAAACCGATACGACGCAGCGGGTGGAACCGCCAAGGGTGCCGGGCTTGCCCACGGTATTCATGACCTCGCGGAGGAGTTCCTGATCAGTGATCTTGTCCCCTGCCCTGAAATCTCCAGTGCGCTCAACGATCTCACGACGGAAACGCTCGATCTCATCAGAAGCCATCTTACGAAAGTTTTCATCAAGGGCATCTCCTGCCTCAAGCTGCTCACTATCTATCAATAGTGTGTTGGGACGGGGAAGTGGATTTCCAGTGGTTTCGTCAAAATTGCGGAAGAGCCCCATACGTCCATGAATTAGAGTAGAGGTGCCATCGTCATTCTGACGCTGGAATCCAGAAATAAAGTCATAAACAAGTTTCGAGATCGCGGTATTCTGGCAAACGATGATAAAGCAGGGAGGCACTTTGATTCCTGCATCCTCCCAGAGTCTGAAGGTTTTTTCGTAGTGGCCGTAGAGGGCCTCCAGGGCAGTTTGCAAGCGCGTTGGTAGCTTGAGTGGATCGAGCTCGCCGCCATGTCCTCGTCCCTTTTTGGGCATGTCCTTTCGGATATTTTCCCAGAGGTTTCTAAACATCGGCATCTCTTCGCCTGGAATGTTCTCTGCCACAGGAACACGGGGAAGCTTCACAATGCCGCATTCGATGGCATCCATGAGTGAGAAGTCGCTCATCGTCCAAGGGAAGAGTGTTCCTTCGGCATATCCCGATCCACTCAGAAAAAATGGGGTCGCAGAGAGATCAAAGACTCGTGCTACTCCAAGCTTGCGATTCACTGCTTCAAGCCCGGAAATCCAAAGGCGCGCGGCTTCATTGTTTTTCTCGGCCTCTTTTTTCTCATCACCCTTGAGCGCGTCTTCGTCCACCTTGGGAGGCTTTTCGCGGTAGCAGTGGTGAGCCTCGTCGTTGAGCACGAGGATATTTTTAAGACCCATGAGATCGGGCATGACGCGCTGGATCATTTGACCCTCGGTTTCGAGAGTATTCAGTTCGTCGTTCACTCGGCCTTGTAGGAGGGCGCGACCACCGGAGGAAAGCTCTACGCGCTCGCGAAGTTTGAAGGCG
Source organism: Akkermansiaceae bacterium (assembly GCA_043758615.1). Classification (GTDB taxonomy): domain Bacteria; phylum Verrucomicrobiota; class Verrucomicrobiia; order Verrucomicrobiales; family Akkermansiaceae; genus Luteolibacter. The sequence continues at coordinate 758 of JAYVNE010000159.1, read as the reverse complement.
TGATAGTTGGTGATAACAATTTTGGCGCGCTGCACGTCTTCGATCATGTCATGCGGCACAATCTCGCGATGAGCGTAGTAACTGTCAGGATCGTTGGGCTGGAGAACACGCAGGCGGTCTTTAATGGTGAGACCAGGAGCGACAATGAGAAATCCTTTTGAGAAATTTTTACTGTTGGGACGACGCACTGCATTGATTGTTTGCCATGCAATAATCATAGCCATGACGGTGGTCTTGCCTGCACCTGTTGCAAGCTTCAGCGCAAGTCTCATCAGCTCTGGATTGGCATCCCTGTTCGCCGCTGCAAGATGTTCCAAGATTCGCTTTCCTCCGCTTGTCTGGGGAGCAACTTCACTAAGCCAGATAGCTGTTTCAATGGCCTCGAGCTGACAAAAAAATGGGCGGACTCCACTGAAATCGTGATGTCTCCAATGCTGAAGGAGTCGAGCGGTTTCTGGAGTCACTTGCCATTGGCTAGAACTGGGGAGCGCGCGCCAATCATTCACCTGGCCCCGGACTTCATTGATGATCGAGGTAGGGTCGTATTGCTGCTCCTTGGTCGATAGTCCACTTCCTTCGTCGAAGACCATCTCTCCTTGGCTTGCTGATTTTCCCTTTCTTTTCTTCGGTTTGGGAATCGGCGTAATGAATTCAGCACGCCGCCTATGTTCTAAAATCTCCTGTGTGGGTTGTCCTTCCTCGTTGAGTTCCCAGTGTCGACTTGGTGACTCATACGGTGAATTGAGGATTGGATGATC
>JAYVNE010000158.1:0-3941 GCA_043758615.1 Akkermansiaceae bacterium | reverse complement strand
GCGGATCTCGTCGCCTTCATCCGCCGCTTTTCAGAAAAACACGGGCATGACTTCGGCATCGGCGTCGCGGGATTTCCCGAAGGCCATCCCACAACCCCGAACCGGATGCTCGAAATGGATCATCTCAAGGGAAAAGTCGACGCGGGGGCGGACTACATCTGCACCCAGCTTTTTTTTGATAACCACGACTTCTTCGATTTCCGCGACCGTTGTGAACTCGCTGGCATTCACTCGCCGATACTTGCGGGTATCATGCCCTTGACCGGCCTCGCCAGCATGAGCCGCATGGCCGAACTTGCCGCCGGCTCACGTTTTCCAGCGAAGCTTTTACGTGCTCTCGCTAGGGGAAATGGCGATGAATCCGTCGTCCGCCGCATCGGCATCCACTACGCCACCGCACAATGTGCCGACCTACTCGACCATGGTGTCAAAGGCATCCATTTCTACACCCTCAACCAATCGTCCGCGACCGTTGAAATCTTCCGGCAGCTCGGCCTGTGGAGGTCTCCCGCCTTACTTGCTTGAAAGCAATTCTACCTAACTTATGCACACCGAAATTCACGGAGACACCGAAGTTTTTTCCGCCATCCGCAACGAGGAAATCCGCCAACGCAATCACATCGAACTGATCGCATCGGAAAATTTCACCTCTCCTGCGGTCATGAAAGCGCAGGGCTCCCTGCTCACCAATAAATACGCTGAAGGCTACCCCGGACGCCGCTGGTATGGCGGGTGTGAGCACGTCGATGTCATCGAACAAATCGCCATCGACCGGGTGAAACAGCTCTTTGGCGCCGAGCATGCCAACGTCCAGCCGCACTCCGGATCGCAGGCGAACGCCGCCGTTTATTTCTCCGTCCTCAATCCCGGAGACAAGATTTTCACCATGGATCTCGCCCACGGCGGACACCTCACCCACGGCCACAAAGCGAACTTTTCCGGCCGATTCTACGATCTCACCCACTACGGAGTGAGGGCCGAGGATGAGCGTATCGATTACGACGAACTCGAGGCAACTGCTCGCTCGTTACGTCCCAAACTCATCACCGCCGGTGCGTCCGCTTACCCACGCGTCATCGATTTCGAGCGACTCGGAAAAATCGCCAGGGAAGTGGGAGCCTATCTCTTCGTCGATATGGCACACATCGCCGGACTCGTCGCCGCAGGTGTGCATCCCAGCCCGCTGCCCCACGCGGATTTTGTCACCACCACCACCCACAAGTCCCTGCGCGGACCACGTGGCGGAGTGATTCTTTGCAAGCAGGAGTTTGCGAAAAAGATCGATGCTCAGGTATTCCCCGGCGTCCAGGGAGGTCCGCTCATGCACGTCATCGCTGCGAAGGCCGTATGCTTCGGCGAGGCATTGCAACCTGAGTTCACAGATTACGCCCATCAAGTCGTGAAAAACGCGCAAGCGCTCGCAGCCCGCCTTGCCTATCACGGCTACCGCATCGTTTCCGGCGGCACAGACAATCACCTCTTGCTCGTCGATCTGCGCCTGAAAAATCTCAACGGAGCCGAAGCCTCCCTTGCGCTCGACGAAGCGGGGATCACCGTCAACAAAAACGGGATTCCTTTCGATACCGGCAGCCCAATGAAACCCAGCGGCATCCGCATCGGCACACCTGCAATCACCACCCGTGGCATGAAGGAAAACGATGTAGAGAAAGTCGCCGATTTCATCGACCTCGCCCTGCAAGCAAAAGGTGACACCCCGGCCCTGGAAGCCATCCGCGATCAGGTCTTCGCCTTCAATAAAATTTTCCCCCTCCCGGGTTCCGGGGTCTAGAACGCGAAGTAGAATCGCCATCCCATTCGTACTCCCAGTGCGGGATACACGCAAACACGCGTTTCCATCGGATTTCGGAAAACCCCCATTCCGCCTGATGCCGGCGAAGAACATGAGAGACGTAGCGCCCTTGCAAGAGTCCGCCTTGCCGATGGGAATGTTGTGGCAAAAAGGCGGTGCTTGGAGTCGTTCCCGCCACCGCTCCGTTTTCCGAGTTCCCTAGCGGGTTTTCAGGCGATAGCCATTTCACCCACGGTGATCTCGGAAATGCGAGTGGCGGGTTCAGTTTTCGTCATCCTCCAGATAAAGTTCGACCGCTTCCTTGAGCATGCTCAGGGCTTCCTCCTTGGTTGCGCCAAAACTGGAAACGTCGAAGTCGAGGCACTGCGCGACGTAATCTGATCCTTCTCGATAGAAGATGTAGTGGATCTTTCTCATGATGGGAGAATAGGCCAAGAGTCCGTGGGGGCAAGCTTGGAGGCAGAAAAGCGCGGACAAGACGAAGGTGGCGTAAAAAGGAAATGGTCTTCAGTTCTCATCTCGCTCGCCTTTACCCGTTACAGGTTTCTCTTTGGAAAACTGCGCCAATCGTTCCTTTGCCAGTAGTTCCAACCTTTGCGCTTGAAGCACCAGCACGTGCCGCAGTCCAGCATCCACCTCCCGCTCGCTTATCACCCGCGCCAAGGACGCAATGGTGCTGGCCCTACGGGCGATTCTAACATCGGGATGCTTCCTTTGCGGTCGCATTTCCACTGGAATGATGCTGTTCGGAATTGCCTCAGAAAGCTCAACCTTACAGGTGCCGCTAGGACGTTTCTCGTTCAATACAGCGCCAAATTTGGACTCCGCGACCAGCATTTCGTAAACTGTAAATTCCACGTTGTTCAAATAGGTCACCAGTTCGGGCGTTTCCTTGTAGAGAGTCTTGCCGTTTTTACCCGGCACTTCCCGTGATAGATGACGCAAATCCAAGGGCCAGATCCGCATCGCGGCCACTTCGAACGGATCCAGCACATTTTTAGCCACGGCGTCACTTCTCTGACCCGTAAGGTGACGGCTGATCCTACCACCAATCCCCTCCCGCGTCTGGCCGACGTAGATCGGCTCATCGTCGAAGTCGTAGAAGGCATAAACTCCCCACTGAGTGTTGCCCAGAGTTCGGCCATTCGACATTTCGCTGCTCAGAATCTCTTTGATCCTTTTACGAATCGCAGCGACGTCCGGCGGAGCGCCTTCACGCCTTGGTGTATCGGACGGATCTGCGCTTGGAGGGTTCTTTTTTCGGGTCGACATGAAATTCGAGGGCAAGGGGTGTCAGGTAATTGTCGGCGATCCAGCGAATCGCCGGGACACAGACCGCATCGCCAAAACCGAAGAGCGCTTGATTCAGCGGGACATTCAACTTGAACTCCCCCGCGCCCATCAACCGCGAACACTCGCGTGCGGTTAGCAGTCTCACCCGGAAGGTTCCTTTCCCTTGCGAAGCGAAACATGGTCAGCCATCAGCGTAGCGTCACCCTCAAGTGTGGCCAGAACATCTAGCGGCTGTGTCGGATCCTCATAATTGACACCCATGGCAAAACAAAATGGCAAAAAGTTCGTCCGGTAGCCGATGCATATTCCGCGATGTGATTGCGCGTAATATGCCCACATACGAACTGATACAAGATCTCGAGTTCCCCGATTGACATATCTTCCAGCATCATGATCAAGGCTCGCCCGGTCCGTCATCCAAGATCATCCGCTCTGGCTTGGGTGTCGATGCGGCAATGTCTAGCCCCGGCAACCCGCTCACAATCTTCATCGTCTCCAAGCTTACGGTCACCACTCTCAGAAACAGCTCCAGAGGATACTTGGCATCGCCCATCGTTTCGGTGGCCCAGAGGTTGGCGTCGTTGATGATGCCGCTGTCTTTGTCGGTGGTGACGGATTGGCGCTCCATTACCCATTCCAGGGCGGGCTTGCCGTTGACGACGTAGTCGTAGGCGGCGAGCGGGATGTTTTTGAGGGTGATGAAGTCGTTGTAGATGACGGTGGTTTTGTCATGGATGCTTTTGCCGGTTTCTGGGTCTTTGCGCTTGGCGAATTTCATCTTGGCGACGCGGAACGTGGCGGCGGTTTCCAACCGCCATGCCTCTCCATCCTGCTGGGC
>JAYVNE010000157.1:0-12111 GCA_043758615.1 Akkermansiaceae bacterium | reverse complement strand
ATATATCTTTTTCCCGATTTCATTAGATATATTAAAAGCATTTTACGTGCCACAATTCATTGGATTACAATAGATTGTGAGTTTTTGGAAGTCCCCTGGTATCGAGAAACTTATTATTACTGATACTTTCAAACCCCCAGACCGCTCGCAAACCGTTGGATAGATCGACTCCATTTCCATAATTCACAAGACCAGTTGCATCTGGATTCGCGAGGAATTGATTCACTTTCGGATCGGTGCCATTTGCGAACTCCGTCGCATTCGTAAGCCCATCGCCATCAAAATCGCCCAAGCCGGTTTGATTTAAGTTTCCAAAGTTGGTGATTTCCCACGAGTCTAAAAGACCATCATTATCCATATCAAGGTTTGCGATGGTAAAGGTCGCAGGTAAAGAAGTGGTTTCATTGCCGTCGATGTCGGTGGTCTTAGCATAGGCGCTGTAGACGCCCAGCGAGAGGCCAGTAAGCGTAGCCGTCCATGGTGAGGCGGTGCGCGTGGATTGTAGCACACCCTGCACATAAAATTCGGTCTTCTGGAGCGTCGCGACTCCTTGTGGATCACCGACCGTCGCGGTAAGCGTGGCGGTTTGTGACACGCCTGAAGTGGCTAATGAAGCTGCTAGAGAAACCGTGGGGAAGCCTGGTATAGTTTTTAACTGAGTGACAATCACGGGGAGTTTTTTGAAAGCTGAAGTAGAAGTTGTACCATTTGCTATCTGCCCGGTGGCGTTGCTTCCCCAAACATAAATGGTCCCATCTTTGGCAATGGCCGTGCTGAATGCTGGAGACCCGTTGATGCCACCAGCAGAGACATGAGTAATGTTTGTTAGGTCTGCGGTATTGTCGGGATTGCGAACCTTCACGGCGTATTTTTTGTCAACTGTGGTGTTATCACCGAGCGCTCCCGTCGCATTGCTGCCCCATGCCCAGACATTTCCGGCGCTGTCCAAAGCCAAGGTGTGGGCTGGTCCCACCGAGATTTGTGTGATTCCATTCAATTGACTATAAACCGAGTTAACCAACTTTTGCACCTGGACTGTATACGTGGCGATTCCTGTGATTGCACCATTGTCCCCAAGACGCCCACCCACGCGGTTTCCAAAGGTCCAAACAGAACCTTGGAGCGTAGAATCGCCGGTTTTCCAGCGGACGATGGCCGCAAAATCATCCCCGGCATCCACATCCCATGCATCGGCCAAATCCGTGATGGCATCGAGTTTCACTTTGACGGCGTAGGATTGTGCCGTGCTGCTGCCGATGCCAAGATTCCCACTCGCATTATTCCCCCAGCCCCAGACCTTTCCCAAGCCTCCTGCTGTTTCGAGCGCGCAAGCTTCGCGCGCAAAAGCAAAGTCCTTGCCAAGATCGATGTCGCGGATTCCGCTTAAGTCCACCGAGGAGGAAGTTTTCACGCGCCCCGCGAATTTGCGACTGCCAGCAGTGGCCAGCCCATTGCCGAGACGCCCAGAAAGCTGATTTCCCCATGTTTGGACGAAGCCTCCAGGCTCCAAAGCAGCGGAGAAGTCGAGGCCTGCCGAGACTTTCGTGCAGCCTGTCAGATAGTCGGTAAGCGTCGCACTTTTCACGACTTTCAAAGCGTACGGAATCGTGGACGCGGTACTGGAATTCCCAGATTCACCAAAGGAATTCGCGCCAAATCCCCAGACATTGCCTGACACATCTAGCACCAATCCGTGGTTAGCGCCCGAGCTGATGCGGCTCACATTCGTGATCGGTGTGGTTGCTGAATATTTCTCCAATACGGGAGCTAACACATTTGCTGTTGTCGTCAAACCATTGGACAATCTACCAGACGCTTGGTTTCCCCAACCATATACCTGTCCATTCGTTACGAGAGTGAGTATGGATGAGGATCCAGCCGACACATCTCCCGTTAGGTCGAATGTGGTGGTGGCGATCGCGCTGGAGTAGGCTCCGTTGAATGCCTTGGCCTTTAAGGTCATGCTCTGGGTGATCGCCACCGAAGCGCCCGAAACAACCGAGGGATCGTAAACCGTTGGATCGGCACCTGTTACAGTGTAGCGGATCGTAGCTCCTGAAGTCGAACAGGTTACAGCTACGGAAAAATTTGTAAGAGATGTGCCGGAAACTGGCAAAAACGTCGGAGTGGCTACCGTCTGAGCTAATGCCAATGGCGTTAGACACGGCAGAATCCAACACAGCGGAAAGACGATACGCGCCGTGCCATACAGTAAAAATTTTGCAATATTCATGAATTTAAAGAACTTTTAGTTGTTAAATCGCACCTCAACTCATTACTAACAAATGTTAGTAATAGGTTGAAGTCATATAACAAACGGACGTTGAACCAATGATTCAAAAAGTGTCAATGAACTAAATCAGAAGTGTTTCGGGTAGAATTAGAAAAAACCTTACAGCCATAACGGATTCATTTTCCTTATGGCCGGTTTTGGGACTCGATTTAATCGAAAATAATTTCAATTGTGACGAATCTGTCATCTCAGTGGTCATTTCAGAGGGGTGACTTTAGGCTGAATTCGGGCGCAAGCGGACTACATCAACGTCCCAGTCGAAGGCCCTTACATGGGCGAACAATATCGTTACTAAAGTGACACAGGCATTCCTGCCTGTTCTTCATCTCCAAAACGGCCAGTCGTTGATTCGACTGGCCGTTTTTGTGTTCCGGGTTAGCTTCACCATCAACGCTCTTTCACCATGATTAAGTTTTCCTCTTTTACCTTTGCATTGCTCCCGCTGCTATCCCTTTGCATTTCAAGTTGTGCCATTTCTCCAGTGCGGACTGGAGTTAGAGAGCGAGAGGAGTCTTTCATAAGTGGCGGTCATCGCATTCGGGTTGAGACTTTTGCCCCATCAGAAACAGGGCGATATCCCACGGTGCTCGTACTGCATAGTTCTGCGGGCACGATCGTCGGAAAAGGTGCCCTTGTGGACCTCTGCCGGAAGCTCGCTGCCCAAGGGAAGCTTGCCATGTTAGTGCACTATTATGATCGCACTGGCACGCTATGGAGTGGCGATGAGACGATCACCAAGTTATGGCCAACGTGGGCGGCAACCGTGCAGGATGCGATCAACTACGCAGTCTCCAATCCTCGCGTACAGCCAGATTCCATCGGGCTCTTTGGATACTCACTGGGCGCGTTTCTTGCCGTCGAGGCGGCATCGCAAGACAAACGCGTGAGGGCAGTGGTTGAAGTGTCGGGAGGTATCTTCGATGCGCGTCAATCAACGTTAGACCGAGTACCACTGACCTTGATTCTCCATGGGCGGGCTGATGAGCGGGTGTCCGTTTCCTATGCACTTGGCCTTGAAAAAACCGCCCGCAAATACGGTCATCCCGCGACGATGAAACTCTACGATGACGAGGGACACGTGCTCAAAACACAAGCCATGAACGATGCCATGGAACGCACCCTCAAGTTCTTTGCCGCCCATCTTCCCCCGGGATCTGGGAGTAAGCGGTAGTCAATAGGCATGCTAAATCGGCTGGATCCTTGGGGCGGCGGAGACTAAAGTTCTCAAGTGAAACGCATTTTATGCATTGTGTTGGATTCCGTGGGTTGTGGGAATGCCCCGGACGCTGCGGAATACGGCGATGCCGGTGCAAACACACTCGGGCACTTGTTTGAGCGGATACCGGATTTTTCACTGCCTCACTTGGCGTCACTCGGACTTGATAGAGTGTTGGAACGTGAAGGTGATAGAGTGATACACCCCGGAGCTTCATGGGGAAGGCTGACGGAAAAATCAGAGGGAAAGGACACGACCACCGGGCACTGGGAGTTGATGGGATGCAGCCTCGATGAAGCATTTGCGACGTATGAGAAATTTCCTGCGGATTTGGTGGCTGAACTAGAAGCGCGCGGAGGAGTGGAGTTCATCGGGAACTTCGCGTCTTCAGGAACGGAGATTTTGGTGCAGCTCGGCGAGGAGCATCTCCGGTCGGGCAAGCCGATTTTATATACCAGTGCGGACAGCGTATTGCAGATCGCCGCGCACGAGGAGACCTTCGGGTTGGCGCGATTGTGGAAACTTTGTCACACGGCGAGGGAGCTGCTAGATGAGCGTGGGATTCGGATCGGGCGGGTGATTGCACGTCCGTTTCTCGGGGATTCACCGGAGAATTTCAAACGCACGGGAAATCGACATGACTATTCTCTGATGCCGGGCGAAACTATCTTGAATCGACTCCAAGCCGCCGGAATTCACACAATCGGGGTGGGGAAAATTGCCGATATTTTTGCAAACTCAGGCATTTCCGAGTCCCATCCCACAAAATCCAATGCGGAGGGAATGGCAGTGATTGAGCGGCTTTGGGCGGAACCCCGCGAACATTCTCACTTCATTTTCGCCAATCTGGTCGATTTCGATTCGCTCCACGGCCACCGTCGCGACCCTGCGGGATACGCCCAATGCTTGCGCGAGTTTGATGACTGGCTTGGCGGCTTCGTCGGGCAGGTGAAGTCTGACGATCTGTTAATTCTAACTGCCGATCATGGGAACGATCCGTATCAACCCGGCACCGATCACACCCGTGAGCAGGTGCCGGTGCTTACCCTTGGTTTAGGGAAAGTTTCCGCATACGGCTCGTTTTCTGACGTTGCAAAATGGATAGGGGAGCAGCTACTTCCCTAACTCTGCTAGATTAGAAATCAGACACCTGCTTCGCTGACTTCCTGTTGGGCCTCGGGGCGGCTGGAGACGAAGTCGAGCTCCTCAACATCTGCCTTTTTGACGACGTTGACAAAATCTCCCGGTTTGACATCACCACGGAGCAGTGACTCGGCAAGCGGGTCTTCGAGGAAACGTTCGACAGCACGGCGCATCGGACGAGCACCGTAGGCGGGATCGAAGCCTTTGAGCGCAAGCAATTCGCGGGCGGACTCCGTGAGTGTTAGTGTGATATCCTTATCCTTGAGGCGCTTGACGAGCTTGGCCACTTCGAGATCCACGATCTGATTGAGATCCACTTTTTCCAACATGTGGAAAACCACAAGGTCATCAAGGCGATTGAGGAACTCCGGTTTGAAGTAACGTTTTGATTCTTCGAGAATCTTTTCCTTCATACCTTCGAAGTCGGCTTGGTCTTCGGTCATTGCTCCGAAACCGAGTGAGGTCTGGCGTTTGATCGAGGATGCCCCGACGTTGGAGGTCATGATGATGATTGTGTTTCGGAAGTCGATCTTGCGGCCCAGCGAATCAGTGACGGTGCCTTCTTCGAGAATTTGAAGCAGAAGGTTCATCACATCCGGGTGTGCTTTTTCCACCTCATCAAAAAGAACAACGGAGTAAGGACGGCGGCGTACGGCTTCGGAAAGCTGACCACCCTCTTCATAACCGACGTAACCCGGAGGCGATCCGATGAGACGGCTGGCGGTGAATTTCTCCATGTATTCTGACATGTCGATTTGGATAAGCGAATCCGCATCGCCGAACATGAACTCTGCTAGATTGCGAGCGAGGTAGGTTTTACCGACGCCGGTGGGGCCAAGGAAAAGGAACGAACCGATCGGGCGGCGCGGGTCCTTCAGGTCGGCGCGGGAGCGACGGAGAGCTTTTGAAATAGCGATGACAGCCTCGTTTTGACCGATCACGCGGCCTTTCAGCTCGTCTTCCATTTTCAGGAGCTTCTCGGCTTCTTTCTCTTCCATGCGACGCAGCGGCACACCTGTCCATTTGGAAACGACGGCCATGATATCGTCATCGGTGACAGTGACGATGGTTTCTTCAGAGGAGGCACGCCAGTTTTTGAGCGTGTCTTCGAGATTCTTCTTCGCGTGTTTTTCGTCATCGCGGAGAGAGGCCGCTTTTTCAAAATTCTGTTCGGCAATGGCGGCGACTTTGTCACGGTTGATATCGACGATGGCGGTTTCTAACTCTTTAATCAAGGGCGGGCGGGTCATCGTGCCGATGCGGGCGCGAGCACCGGCTTCATCCAGCACGTCGATGGCTTTGTCCGGAAGGAAGCGAGCGGTTAGATAGCGGGAGGTCAGCTTCACGGAAGCCTCGATGGCCGCCGGTGTGAACTTGGCCTTGTGATGGCTTTCGTACTTCTCTTGGAGACCTTGGAGAATCTTGATTGCATCATCGACGGATGGCTCATCCACCTTGACCTGTTGAAAACGCCGTTCGAGCGCGGAGTCCTTTTCGATGTATTTGCGATACTCGTTGAGGGTCGTAGCTCCGACGCACTGAAGCTCGGCTCGGCTGAGAGCGGGCTTGATAATGTTAGATGCATCCATCGCACCTTCTGCAGAACCGGCACCGACGATGGTGTGGAGTTCGTCGATGAATAGAATGACATTCTTCACCTTGCGGATTTCGTCCATCACCGCTTTGATGCGCTCTTCGAACTGGCCACGATATTTCGTCCCCGCGACCATGAGAGCGAGGTCGAGAGTGATAACTTTTTTGTCGCGAAGGATTTCTGGCACGTTTCCGGTTGCGATTTCCTGGGCAAGTCCTTCAACGATGGCGGTTTTGCCGACGCCGGCTTCCCCGATGAGGACCGGGTTATTTTTCGTGCGGCGGCATAGAATCTGAATCACACGCTCGATTTCGCTTTCGCGGCCGATCACCGGATCAAGGCCACCATCACGGGCGACCTTCGTTAGATCGCGACCAAATGCCTTGAGCGCTGGAGTTTTTGACTTTCCTTCGGCTTCCGCGCTTGGGGCTTGCGATGGGGTTTCGTCTTCAAACGGCCCATCTTCAACATCGTCATCATCGTCGTCGTCATCCTCTTGGTCATCCGGTGAGAAATTCGGATCGATTTCAGCAAGGATCTCATTGCGCGTGCGCTGGATATCGACTTCGAGGCGCTTGAGCACGCGGGCGGCGACGCCTTCACCTTCGCGTAACAAGCCGAGGAGGAGATGCTCGGTGCCGACGTAGGAATGGTTCAGCGCTTTTGCTTCCTTGTTAGCGAGGGCCAGCACTTTTTTCACGCGAGGCGTGTAGGGAATATTTCCGGCGGATTTCTGCGGAGGACCGGAGCCGACTTCTTTTTCCACCTCCATGCGAACGGCTTCGAGCTCCAAGCCCATGCGTTCCAGCACGTTGACGGCCACGCCTTGGCCGAGCTTGATGAGCCCTAGCAACAAGTGCTCGGTACCCACGTAGGAATGGTTGAATCGATCTGCTTCTTTTCGGGCAAGAGCGAGGACTTGTTGAGCGCGTGGGGTGAAATTATTCATGCGTCGCCGGTGTTGTTGGGTTCCGAAAGCTTATTTTCGTCTTTCGGTGAAATACAATTATCAGGGGATTCGAGAGAATGCAAACGGGAGCGAACGATTTCCGCACGAATCGAGTCTCTTTCTTCGGGAGACAATTTGCGGCCGGAATGCAGTTGCAAATGCGCGGGTTGGATATCCATCAGCAGGGAGTCGCAAAGCATCACCGTTCCCGCCGGGAAAAACCCGAGGGTTCCGCCGAGGCGAAGGAGGGAAAGTTGGTTGAGCGCTTCCTTGGAGTCGATGATATGGGCGTAGCGCAACATTCCGTAGGCGCGGCCAATTTTGTCAGAAACCATTTCAGGATCGTCTTCGAGAAGTTTTTCGCGGGAGTTTTGCTCGTGGCTGGAAACCTGCGAGATCACACGCTCCAGGCGGCGAATGATCGTTTCCTCGCTCTCACCGAGAGTCGATTGATTAGAGATTTGATAGAGATTTCCGAGAGATTCGGTGCCTTCGCCATAAAGACCGCGCACCGCAAGGCCGATCTTGTTCACGGCTTGGAGGACTTGGCCAATTTGGTCACTGAGAACGAGGCCGGGCAAATGCAGCATGGCGGAGGCGCGCAGGCCGGTGCCGAGATTCGTCGGGCACGTCGTAAGATAACCTAACGTGGGATCGAAGGCGAATTCGAGAGAGCTTTCGAGTTCCATGTCGAGCTCGCAAAGGGCATTGTAAGCAGCTGTTAGCTGCAAGCCGGGACGGATCGCCTGCATGCGGAGGTGATCCTCTTCATTGAGCATCAGGCTGAACGTTTGGCGGCGTTCGATGACTGCGGCGGAACCATCACCCCGAGCAGCGTGTTCGCGGGAAATGAGATGGCGCTCGACGAGCACTTGTTTCTGAACTGATGTTAGATCGCCGAGTTCGTGAGAAAAAGCGCCTTTCATCGCAGGCAGCGCTTCCACTGCGGGACGCATCAAATCAAGCGCAGCGGCGCGTTGGTCGCGTTTCGCCCATCCAGGAAATGGCTGATGACGGAGATTGCGGGCAAGGCGGATGCGGGAAGTGAGCACGGCACCATGCTCCCCTTGACCGCCGGTCATCCAATCGGCGGGGTGTTTAACGAGAGTGGTGAAACGCATCATATTGTTAGTTTGTTTAAGGTGGGTAATTTCTAACTTACCACCTCATCAAGATTACGGATTTCGTCGCGAATACCCGCAGCTTCTTCGTAACTTTCAGAAGCGATTGCCTGATCAAGCCGCGAGCGGAGTTCTTCGATCCTCTGGCTACGGAAATGCTGGGCCATCAGACCTTCAGGCACTTTCCCGATATGCGAAGTGCCCTTGTGCATGCCACGCACCATCTGAGCGACCTCCTCACTGAAGGTCGCATAACAGTCGCTGCAACCGAAGCGTCGCACCCGGCGCAGATCATCCAGCGTGAAGCCGCAGGTGATGCACTTTTTACCATTTCCAGGAGCAACCTGTGAAGTGTTAGCCGTGACCGTTCCGGGCCCACCTGGCAGACCTCCCAACAGCAGATCGGCAAGCGAGAAGCCCGTGGGATCGGTAACGCCGCGTTCCTTAGCGCAGACGTCACAAAGGCAGACCTTCTTCATCTGACCTTCGACGAGTTGAGTCAGAAAGACGGTGGCTTTTTTTTCGCAGAAATCGCACTTCATGAGTTATACGGTAGTTACCATTTAAGTAAAGGGAGTGCCAGTGCTCATTGCAAGTTCGTGGAACGCTTCGAGGAAACGGGCGGTGAATGGTCCTGGCTTTCCGGTGCCGATGATTCGGCGGTCCAGTGCGACCACCGGGATGACTTCCGCCGCAGTGCCCGTGAGGAAACATTCGTCCGCCGTGAAAATATCATAACGTGTCAGCGAGGATTCCTTGAAAGGCACGCCCAGTTTTTCCGCCAGTTCGATGATAACGGAGCGAGTGATGCCATCGAGCGCGCCATCCGAGATGAGTGGCGTAAGGAGGGTGCCATTTTTCAAAAGGAAAAGATTATCACCGGTGCATTCTGCCACGTAGCCTTGCTCATTGAGCATGACCGCTTCGAGCGCGTTCGCTTGAATCGCCTCGACCTTGGCCATGATGTTATTCAAATAGTTCAGCGATTTCACCTGAGGCATCAATGCACCGGGTGCGGGACGACGAGTGGCGCAGGTGATGATCGAAAGGCCGTTTTTGTAATGTTCGTCTGGGTAGAGTTTGATCGTCGAAGCGATGATAAACATGGTGGGCACAGGGCAGAGATAAGGATTGAGTCCAAGTTCCCCCGCACCACGGGTGATCACGAGTCGGATGTAGCCATCGGTTAGGCCATTCGCCGCGACCGTTGCACAAGTGTATTTGCAAACTTCTTCCTGCGTCCATGGCAGGTTAAGAATGATGGCACGCGATGAATCGAAGAGCCTGCGGATGTGTTCTTCCAAGCGGAAAATTCGGCCATTGTAAAAACGAATGCCCTCAAAAACGCCGTCCCCGTAGAGAAGGCCATGGTCAAAAACCGATACCTTCGCTTCAGATTCATCTACTAATTTACCGTCGAGCCAGATTTTCATGTGAGATTCTTCGTTAAGCGTAAGGAGAAGATCGCCGCTGGCAAGCGGGAGATTGCAGAAGATTCATTCTTCCGAAATATTGGGCCAAGTGTTGAAAGGATGGCGGGCGAGATTTGAGTTGAAATAACGATTCTCCGACGAGACTTCGGAGCCCACCCATGCGGGCATTTCCGGGCAATCCGATTCACTGGAAAGCTCCACTTCCGCAATGACTAATCCATCGTTAGCGCCGTGAAAAACATCAATCTCCCAAACATGCGCGCCGTGCCGGACGAGATGCCGCGTTTTATCAATGACAGATGGCAAACACAGCCCGAGAAGTTCCAGCGCATCCGCCGGAGGAATCGCATATTCAAACTCTGCCCGAGTGATTCCTTGCGTCCGCCCCTTAATTGTTAGCCATGCATTTTCACCGGCCATGCGCACCCGCACCGTGCGTTCCGGGTCTTGTGAAAGATAGCCTTGGGCTATCCTCACGCCCGCTGAGCCATCGCACCACGCAGCATCCGCCACGAGAAATTTACGTTCAATTTCAGCCGCCACGGGAATTCAAGGTTGAGGGGACTTTTCCGGCGGATCGGTGATGGTTTTCCAATCAATGATTCCATGATCCAGCCGCTGGACCTCGCTGAAATAGACCGCATCCTCGTTTTTCGGATCAAGCTCTGCGGCGAGTTGGATAAAAAGCCGGGCCACTCTCTTATTTTCATCGCCGCCTTGTTTGTCTAACAATTGCCCTCGCGTGATAAGAAGTCGCGCAAAAACTTGCGGGCTATAATTGCTATCCGCCACCGTAGGCAGCATTCCTTTTGCTAACTGAAAACTCACCACCACTGCTTTCTTGTTGCGTGGCGAGAGCTGCAGTGCCAGCCCGATCATGTTACGTGCCGCCGCCAACGATGCGGGCGATGCTCTCGTCTCCACCACGAGGTTTGATCCAATCGTCGCAAGATTTGTCGCGTATTCTTCTCTCTCAGAATCTAACAATCCAAGATCATTCGAAAAGGAACTCATCCTCACTTGCGGCGGCAGCCATGTGAAGGGTTTCACCTGTTCCTCGGCACGGAGAAACATCGGGATGGCGCAAAAAAATGCCACGGCTTGCCAAAAACGCATCATCGGGAGTAAGGATGGAAGAACCTCAAACGTTGGCAAGTGGCAATTCCCGAATCACACCACCCGAAATCCGCTCTCCGCAAAACCATGCGGCAGCTCCTTCGCGAGCTGAATGCAAGTTCACAACCGGTTTGCGATGCCCTGCACGAATGGCTCTGCAAAAATCCCGAACTCAAAACCATCGCCGTCTTTTCACCGCTCCCTGGCGAGGTCGATTTGAAAAATTTCATCACTCGCCATCCCGAGATCACTTGGGCCTACCCTCGCGTCCACGGCCACACGCTCACCTTCCATGCCATCGCCGATCCCACTGCCGAGCTCACTCCCGGCAGCTTCGGAACCCTAGAATGTTCTGCCGCCTATCCGCTCATCCCGGAAGACCAAATCGACGCCTTTCTCTGCCCCGGCCTCGCCTTCAATTCAAAGGGCGGACGCCTCGGTCGCGGCAAAGGATTCTACGATCGCATCCTCGCTAAAGCCCGCCCCGATGCCCAAAAAATCGGCGTTTGCTTCCCCTGCCAGCGAGTGTCCGACACATTTCAAGAGCCACACGACATCCCCATGGACGCGGTGATTTCTTGAAGAGGTTGATGGTCAAAAGTTGATAGTTGATGGAAAGAGAAAGAGGACCACAAATCGGACCGCGGATTTCAATCCGGCCTTCATTCATTCATTTTCTTCCTCTCCCCCTCAAGCCCACCCCGGCACATCCAAACGAAACTCCGGGATCCTCGCGAAAACCCACTCCCCCGTCGCCGTTTCACCAAAAAACGCGCCCGACGCCAACGCCCCTTTCGCGACCACATGGTAGCTGTTATAGGAAAAATGCTCACCCGGCGCGATCGTCGGCGTCTGCCCGACCACTCCATCGCCTTCCACCACCGTGACTTCCCCCTCGTCCTCATTCACCACCCACTTCCGCCCACGGATTGTCACGGGGATTGGCGAGTCATTGTGAATCGAAATAAAATATACAAACGGATGCGGTTTGTTCGGCGGCGCGTCGAGACTCGGCATGTAGATGACGTCATCTACTTTCACCCTGAGTCCTTCAAATTCGCGAATCACGCCTGCCATGTCCGCCATCGTTTCCATTGTTCCATTGACTGCCAAGCACGAAAGAAGACCACCGCCAACAGGGCGCCTGCGCTAGCAGCCTGTCGGACTTATAAAGCACAATATATAGATTAAGTGATCGCCGTTGTAACAGCATCTTGTGGTAGCAAGACAGCGTGCTAGCAGATAG
>JAYVNE010000156.1:0-12135 GCA_043758615.1 Akkermansiaceae bacterium | reverse complement strand
CCGCCATAGTCGGTCCAAGGCAGCCGATCCCCTCGGGACGAACACTTGATCGACCCACAGACCAAAGCAGATACGCAAACCATCACGATTCCGTTAGGCTCAAAAATCAAACGCCCGTTTGATTTTTGCCAAAGAGCAAAGAGCAAAGAGCAAAGAACGGAGACACAACATATCGACCCCGCGGACGGAGCAGCATCCGTATATTGATTTGATTTTAAATGTCCGCCAAATCCGACAGGCTGCTAGGGAAAGCCTAGGGAATATTCGATTTCATCGGAGGTTCTCGGCATTCAGGAAACCTGAAGACATTAGATGAGGTGCATCAATCTGTTAGGTCGCCATCAGTGGTGTCCTCCCTAATGTATCCGTCCAGGGTATTCATCAACTCCGCGATCACCCGAGCCACCCAGAGGAAGCAGCGATCCATCCGGTGGGTGCGCGTGCGGATTTAACAGCCGGTCCCTTGGAGCGAATCCCTGACCCGGCTGCGAGAAACTCTGGACCCTAACAGTATGAGAGTTTTCCATACCGATCTCCTCGGTCTTCTCCAATCGATTCGCCAGATTTGCAGGGTTCGTGGTTTATCTCACTTTGTATCCGTGTGTTCTCGCGAATTTCATCCTTCTCCTTGCCAAATCCCACAAGGCCCGTTACCCCTTCCTGCCTCAGCGCAAACGCACTGGTCCCGTGGTCCAATGGATAGGACAATGGCCTCCGAAGCCGTAGGTAGTGGTTCGATTCCACTCGGGACCACCAAGCATCACGTAATTGTTTTCAATGATTGGGGGGGAAATGTGGCTAACTCGGAAACAGGGCAGTTTCGGTTGTAATTCACTTCTGTTTTGTTGTCCCTCCCTTGGGCGTGAAAATGGAGCAGTTCGATCATCTGCTGGGTCGGACGCCGACCGATCTGGGGTTGTAGCAACATGGCGAGGATCATGACCCGATAGATCTGGAGCCCGACCGCATGTTCCTCCTCGCTCACGAGCAATTTCTCATGAATCTCTAAATGCGTGGCCTGCTTGCTGCGGAACATGAAATCCACCTCTTCCTCGGTTAGATCGTGGAGGGTTTTGTGGTTGTCGCCGAAATTGCTGTTGCCGCCCTCGACGCTCGGGGTACATCGCCTGATACGCCGTCACGGGGGACTCACATCACAGATATTTGACTTCATTTGGAAGTTTGATTGATAGGGGCGTTTTGGATTAACCCGCGTGGTCATTTGTCATTTCAGGCTTCTACACTTTACCCGCTCCCATTTCGGGGCTAATTCCCTCGCGCGATGCATGGATTTTCCTATAAAAATGGTTCACTTTTCTGCGAAGACGTCGATCTCCAAACACTTGCGGACGAGCACGGCACTCCTCTTTATGTCTATTCGGCAGGCACGATTCTCGATCACTACACTCGCTTGGATGCGGCTTTAAACGGCGTTGAGCATGAAGTCGCCTACGCGGTGAAGGCGAACTCGACGCTTTCCGTGCTCCGCCTCCTTGCCACACACGGCGCTGGCTTCGATATCGTTTCTGGCGGCGAACTTTTCCGGGTGATTAAAGCAGGTGGCGATCCGGCGCACTGCACATTTGCTGGCGTGGGCAAGACCCGCGACGAGATCGTTTACGCACTGGAGAAGGGGATTTACTCCTTCAATGTCGAGAGCGAGGAAGAACTTCGTTACCTCGACAAAGTCGCAGGAGAGTTGGGAGTGATCGCTCCGGCTGCCGTTCGCGTGAACCCCAATGTGGACGCCAAGACCCACAAATACATCTCGACAGGGAAGTCGGAAAATAAGTTTGGCGTCGATTTTGGAGCGATTTCCGATCTCTATCAGCGCGCTTCTCTGGTGCTCCCTAACATCAAGTTGCGCGGCCTGCAAATGCACATCGGCTCGCAACTCACCTCGATCGCTCCGTTCATCGAGGCTGTCGAAAAAGTCATCCCGTTGGTCACCGAGCTGAAGCAAAAGCACGGCATCGAATTTTGGTCCATCGGCGGCGGTATCGGCATCATTTACCAACAATCGCTGGAGTCAGGAAATGCCGAGTGGTGGAACAATCAGCCGGAAAACGAGCGCCCTCTAACGGTGGAACGCTATGGCAAAGAACTCGTTCCTCGCCTCAAGGATCTCGGCTTGAAGATCCTCCTTGAGCCCGGTCGCTACATTGTTGGCAATGCCGGAGTCCTCCTCACCAAGTGCCTTTACGAGAAAAAAGGTTCCGCCAAGACATTCAAAATCGTCGATGCCGGAATGAATGATTTGATCCGCCCGGCGCTTTACGAGGGGCATCACCAGATCGTCCCGCTCAAAGAACCCGCCTCGGCTGAACTCATCAAAGTCGATGTGGTCGGCCCGATCTGTGAAAGCGGCGATTTCTTCTGCCAAGACCGACCGCTCCCGGACTTTCAACCCGGTGATCACATCGCCCTGATGTCCGCAGGCGCTTACGGTTTTGCGATGGCCTCGAATTACAACTCCCGTCCTCTTCCTGCGGAAATTCTGGTGGAAGGTGGCACCGCCACGGTCATTCGCAAGCGTCAGACTCTCGACGATCTGATCGAAGGTGAGCTGTGAAATAGGTCTTATCGAATCTTGTAAGACATTTATTCTGCAATGCCTCTATTGACCGAAGAAACGATCAGAAAGGCAGCTTCATGGCAGGCATTCAAAGAAGGGAAATCGCTTTTCGAGGCGGGGCTCGTCGGTGAAGCCCAGCTTGGCACCACCGGTTGGCAGGGCACGGTCAAGGCAGGAAGCCGCATGCTGCGGGTCAGCGTCATCGCCAAGTCCGCCAACGATATCGAGGCCCGCTGCCCTTGTTCGGATAACCAAAGAACCGGGGCGGTTTGTGCTCACGCCGTGGCGACCGGCCTTGCTGCGATGTCTCCCAAAAAGCCCGTTAAGTCGCTTCAAGCGATCGTTTCGAATCCCGTAGTTGCAGCGACTGTCGCCGCTGCCTGGCAAATTCTCCTTCCTCTGAACTGGCGCGATGCCTTGAAGCGCGGGAAATTTGCCGCCACGCTCGCACTTTCTCCGGATGAGGAAATTTCGCCCGCCGATGAACGCCTGAGCGCATGGCTGGCCAAGGAAAAAGTCGCGCAAAAGTCGATCCTCAGCCTCAGCCTTGATGGTCCACGGGTCCCGTCCTTCCTTGATTCCGTGTCCGATCACCCGCGGCTCGCCGCCGGAAAAGATCGTCTTCACATACAGATCCGATCGGGCGAGCGCCTTCGACTCGCAGAAGCCGGGATGCAGGGCGATCAAATCCGCCTCGTCCCAGACGCTGATTCCGGGCCATGGATTGAGATCGGGGGATCGTTTTGGCACGTCAGTGAAGAAACGGTGACGCGGATAGGCGAGGGGGGCATCCCCGCGGAATTGGCAAAATCCCTGGGTCAACTCGCCCTAGGCCACACGGTGGAGATTCCGACATCGCGGTTTTTCAATCAGCTCGATTCGTGGCAGGAGTGGGTCGCTTTCCCAAATGGCTCTTGGCTCGATTCGCTCCATTTCGTTCCGGCCGCATCCACCATCGCACTTCACTTGGAAGGTTCGCTCCAGCATCTGGAGGCGCAGTTGCTCGTTCGCTATGGGGATGCTCCGCCTGTGCCTTTGGGACTTGGAAAAGTGGATGGGCTACCCCGTCTGGCCGGTGAGCGTTGCGAGATTCGGGACCTCGCCAGTGAGGAGCGGGCCGTGGCGAAACTGACCCGCGCCGGATTTCTGCCCGAGGATTATTCAAGCGGACGATGGGTGCTCAAGGGAGAGTCCGGCGTTCTGCCATTCCTCACTCAAATGTTGCCACTCCTTCGTCAGACTTGGTCGGTCACCGATGGGGAGCGATTTGGCCATGTCCAAAAACAAGTCACAGTCGTTTCTCCAAAAATCGAGATTCGGGGCTCCGGTACGGACTGGCTCAGCTTTGATCTCACATTTCAAACGAGTGATGGGGCGTCCATTTCAGCAGTCGAAGTCCGGCGGCTTTTACGTTCCGGAAACTCGTCCGGCAAGTCGGCGGGCGGGAAGCATTTGATCATCTCGGACGACATTTCCAGCATCATTGATCCACTCTTTTCCGAGCTCGATTTGCAGCAGGAAAAAGGCCATTTCATCGCGAATGCCCGATCCGGTGAGCTTGTTCGGGAAATCCAGAATAAATTAAGTAAGTCACAGACAGTCAATAATTCAGACAGTTTATTGACGTTTGAAAAACCGGATTCTCTGCATGCGGAGCTTCGTCCTTATCAAGCGCATGGGGCGCGCTGGATGTTTGACCGGGTGGAGCGCTTCGGTGGAGCGCTGCTTGCGGACGACATGGGCCTGGGGAAAACGGTTCAAACAATCGCTTTAATTGAGCGATTATTTCCATTATCGCTGGAGGACTCAGGAGTGGTGATGGTCGTGGCGACCGCCTCGCTGCTAGGGAATTGGCGGGCGGAGTTTTCACGGTTTGCCCCCGCCCGGAAGGTCAGAATTCTCCACGGTGCCAGCCGGGATGCGGAACGAGAGCGGGTCCGCCCGGGCGATGTGATTCTCACCAGCTACGGCACCTTGGCTCGCGATTTGGCGTGGCATTTGAAACAGCAATATCGTGCGGTGGTGGTGGACGAGGCCAGTTTGATGCGAAATCCAGACACCGACCATGCCAAGGCGATCGCGAAACTCAATGCCTCGCGGAGAGTCGCGCTCACGGGAACGCCGATTGAAAACGGCGTGCGTGACCTCTGGGCGATTTTCCGTTTCATTCAGCCCGGTTGGCTCGGTGGGCGAGAGGAGTTTAAGGATCGTTATGAAACTCCGCTGGCGTCCGGGGAGACGGCCGCAGGGGTGATCGAGCGATTGAGATTAAAGACTTCCCCGTTTTTACTCCGTCGGACAAAAGAGCAAGTGGCACCCGAGTTGCCCTCGAAACTCTTTATCGATGAGTTCTGCGATCTCAGTCCGGACCAACAAGCGGTGTATAAAGAGCTGCTCATCGAGGGTCGCAAACGCGTCGATGCGATTGCAGATTCCGGGAATAAAGGTGCTGCGCGGATGCAGATGCTCACGGCTCTCCTGCGCCTGAGGCAAACTTGCTGCGACCTTGCTTTACTTGGAAACGAAAGATTCAATCAGTTGTTGGTTCCTAAGCGCTCGGCAAAGCTCAACCGCTTATTGGAATTGATTGAGGAAGCAGTAAATGGAAATCATAGAATGCTCATATTTAGTCAATTCCAGACACAGTTACGAGAAATCGAGAAATGTATTTCCGAGCGCGGTTGGGCCAGTTTGAGGCTTGATGGGCAAACCCGAAACCGCCAACAACTTGTGGATAAGTTCCAGCAGTCCGATGGCCCACCGGTTTTCCTCATCAGTTTGAAAGCCGGCGGATACGGTTTAAATCTCACGGCGGCGGACACCGTCGTGCACTTTGACCCCTGGTGGAATCCTGCGGCGGAAGCCCAGGCGACCGACCGGGCGCACCGGATTGGTCAGACACGACCGGTCACGGTTTACCGCCTGCTCACTCGTGGGACCGTCGAGGAAAAGGTCGTCAAACTTCAGGCGAAGAAACGCGAACTGGCTTCGGCGATCGACGACGAAAATGGTGTCGGCGACGCAGCGGGCTGGAGCATGGATGATTTAGCATCTGTGATCACTGGTGACTGAGCATGGGTTTTCTGAATTTCTTCGATTGGGGATTTGCACTGGAAAAGCCCGTCGCCCTCACCATGGTCTGGGCATGTCGATGACGCGCTTTCAAAAACTGGCCACCGGGGCCTTGGTTTCCGTCCTGGCTTTGATGTTCGTGGGCGCGATTGTGCGGGTCACCGGCGCGGGGATGGGCTGCCCGGACTGGCCGACTTGCTGGGGCTGTCTGATCCCACCCACCTCGGTGGAGCAGGTGAATTTCGAAAAGCTCCCGCTGGAAAAATTCCAAGCAAAGGCAAAGCGCATGGGACGAGATCCGGCGACGATTACCCGGGAATCCCTGCGTGCGGAATTTAATCCCCGCCACGTCTGGACCGAGTTTATCAACCGCATGTTCAGCTTACCGGTTGGCTTCTTTTCGATTGCCACTTTTATCGCCGCATTCTGGCAGCGGGATCGACGGCCGCTAGTATTCTGGCTGGCGTTTTCGTCATTTGTTCTCGTTTTGGTGAACGCTTGGATGGGGGCGAGAGTGGTTTACAGTGGCTTGTCGCCGGGGGTGCTGACCACTCATCTGGCCTTGGCGATGACTCTGATCGGCACACTGGCTTTTTGCGCATGGAATGGCACCGACACTCCGTGGCGAATCCGCATGGAGCCTGCCGCGCTTTCTAACACCCGCTTTGCGGTGACCGCGCTGCTCATTGTGATCGTCGCGGAGGGAATCATGGGTTCGCAAGTGCGTGAAATGACGGATGAACTCGCCAAATCCCACCTCAATACCCCGCGGTCCATGTGGATAATGGAGTTGGAAAGATCCTGGCTGTATTTGGTGCATCGGAGTTTTTCCTGGTTGGTGTTGGGTGCGGTGATCGTTGCTTGGAAGCTAACAAAAAAGCATCGCATGGGCGGCCCCGGACGAGTGGAAAAAATTGCCTTGGGCATTGTCGTGGCGCAAATGCTGTTAGGCGTGGTGATGTCCCAAGTTCATATTTACAACTGGGTGCAAGTCGTTCACGTCGGGCTGGCGGCGATTCTGTTAGCCTTCGTGTGGCTTTGGCGTTTCGGGCTTTCTAAAGGCAAGCAATCACTGCCGATATAAGCCCTTTTTTTCGATCCACCACGCGACCTCCGGCACTAACCATGGGTGCTCGATGGCTCCTTGAGAGATAGCCTTTCGTATTTCACTGGCCGAAGCCGGGTGCTCCCCGTGCACGACATGCAGCGTGTAGCCCACGCGTGGCTTGAGGATTTTTTCGCCACGACTCAGCACGATAAACTCCACGCACCGCGCCAAGCGTTCGGGGTGCTTCCATTCTGATAGCGCGTCCCATTGATCGCCGCCCATGATCCAAAAAAGCTGGCAGCCGCTGAATCGCTTGGCCATTGCTTCCGCCGTTTGAAATGAAAACGATGGCTCGGGGCGTTTGAGTTCAAAATCATCGACCACCGCCCACGGCAAATCCGCTGTCGCAAGCCGCAGCATTTCACAACGATCTTCTCCGCTCGCAGGATGCCGGTCCGTTTTGTGGGGAGAAACATGACAAGGCAGAAACCGGACTTCATCGAGCGCCAGTGATTTTTGCGCCAATCCCGCAAGATGGAGGTGCCCGCGATGAACGGGATCGAATGTCCCGCCAAAGAGTGCGATTTTACGAAGCGCCGACATGCCTGTGGCCATTGAAATATCAGAATTCGGAACAATCGCACGGATAAAAAGCGCTAGAATGGAGGCGGCTCTGAAAGTCCGGCCACGGTGAGGCAAAACGAAGCAATGGTGGCGGGGTGGGGGAATGTGATAGGAGGTCATGGAAGGAGGGGCAAAAATAGGGTGACGAAATTGTTGCTTTACAAAAATCCAACAGCTAGATCTAATTGATAGCAACTGAGGGAGATTGATAGATCCAGTTTCTACCTGAATAAATTTCCGATAGTGCCTACGCCTTTGAACTTCAATGAAATACCTGAAATCCCCCGGCTTACGAGCCCCTAGCATCGCGATCTGTTTCTTCCGCAAACCACTGATCACAGTTGCATTTCTCGCTTTGTTGCTAGGAATCGTTAGGCTTGAAGCCGCCGCACCCAAGTGGGCCTTCAGCCCGCCTTCGGTGGGCCGGGCGCTGCAATCCGGCGGCTGGATGGTGCAGTATCCACTGGGTGCCGTAAATGCGTCCCCGGAATTCAATTTCCCCTTGCAACTCGTCTATCTGACGACACGCAGCCAAGTGGGAATGTTTGGCAGTGCTTGGTTTTGCCCTCAGTTGGAGTCGTCTATTCTGCCGGTGGCGAAGGGCGTGCTGGTATGGACGATGCCCTCCGGCGGGCAGGTTGCTCTCCAGCAGAATCCCGATAGAAATAGCGAATACCGCAGCGCGGATCGTGGATGGAAGGCTGAGGTATCTCCCACCAAGCAGACGGTGAAAAACGAGGAGGGCTGGGAATACCATTACAGCAAGGGCAAGCTGGAGGGCGTTGTTTCTCCCAGTCGGCGGATGCTGGAGTTCGAGTGGCAGAATGGCCACTTGTTGGGTGTTCAGATCGTCGATATTCCGACCAATGCCCGCAGGCTCGTGCTGGTTGCGCTCTACGGAGAGGACAAGCGGTTGAGCAGCTTCAAGCTGGATGGGCAGTTGCACCGCTTCGCCTACATCAAGGACGGCACGGTGGAGCGCCTCTCTGCGTGGGATCCGCCAGTCGGAGAGACTGCGAAATTCCTCTATCACCCAGATACCGGGGTGCTGGCCAAGGTGGGAGTTGGAAATACCGAGGACCCGGCTCGGATCGAGACTTTTAAGACTGAGTTTGTAAATCCGGCACCGGCTGGAACCCTAGCAGATGAATTCACCGCCAAAAAGCAGCCTGCCAACTACTGGCTGAGGGAAGACCAGGCTGGCACCTATGACTACGGGCGGACAGTGAAGGACAAAAAACAATGGAATCCGGCGGAGGTCACGTTCACCCACCGCAGCGGCCTGGTCGAGAAATCCGAATACGTGGAATCGCGCGGCATCGTCACCACCCAGCGGGATGGCATCCAACAAAAAAACTATTACTACCGTTCTCCCGGTCAGAAATACGACGGTAAACTGCGCCGCGTGGAGGAAAATGGCAAACTCATGGTCGAGTATCGCTACGACCGGAAGACCGGCCTCCTTAGCGAGACTGTCGATAACAAGGGCGTGAGCACCTACTTCGACTACGATCCGAAGTTCCGCCCTTCGAAGCGCCTCGACTGGGAGCCCAAGCCGCTGCGCGTCCGTCAGGGAAACCGCCGCACGTCAGAGATCATCGCGGAATACGCCTACAGCGAAGATGGTAAGGTCATCGGAGCCAAAGACCGCCACGGCGATCTGACCCGCTACACTTACACCCCTCGTGGAGAACTCGCATCCGTCACTAACCCCACCGGCGACACGATGTCCTACACCTACGATGCCTTCGGCCGGATCAGCTCCGCCGCCTCCGCCGGCCACAAGCAGAGCGTGGAATACGACGAAAACGGCCGGGTGAAATCCCAGATGGCTGCCGATGGCTCCAAAACCGAGATCGTTTACGATGCGGATGGACAAATCCAGCAAGTAAAGCGTAATGGCAAAGTGACCAAGGAACTGGTGCGCGATAAATTCCACCGCGTGGTCGGGGAAAAGGATTCCCTCAATCGGCTTTCTCGAATCGAGCGCGACGCGCGCGGCAATCTTACCGCACAGATCGCGCCGAACGGCTCTGTCACCCGATACGAATACGACGCCTCCGACCGCCGAACCGCCCAGATCGACGGCAATGGCAACAAGATCACCTTCGAGTTCGACGCCGCCGGGCGCATGACTCGACAAGTGAATGCCCTCGGCGCCACCCAGACCTGGAAATATGATCCCAAAACCGGAAAACTTCTGGAGCGCGCCAATGGCGAGCAAGTGATCCGCCAGACTTATGAAAAAACCGGCTCGCTCACCAGCATCGACTACGGCGGCGGCCAGAAACTCACTTATGCCTACGACAAGGACGGTCGCCCGGTTTCCGTCACAGGTCCGGACACCACCTTTGAGTCCAGTTACAACGAACTTGGCCAGCTCACCGCCACCCGCGCCGTCTGCGGGGCTGAAGAAAACCTGCTCAGCTACCGTTACAACCGCCGCGGCCAACGCACCGGACTGATGATCTCCAAGCTGATCAGCAATTCAGAAAAACCTTCTGAATACCAAGCTTACCAACAAACCGAGCAGATCTATGATGCGGAGGGCCACCTCACAGGCATCCTCACCGATGGCATCCCCGCCATCAGCTATCGTTACGACCTCACCGGCAGACCCATCCAGAAAACCTACGGCCTGCCGAAAAACGGGAAACCCGCCCTCACCGTGGACATCGGCTATGACTCGAGCGGCCATCTCGGTCACATGACCTTCCAAGGCGGTAAGCTCACCTCACCGCTAGAGCTCAATTACGAGTGGGATTCCGCCGACCAACTCACCCGCCGCACCTGGAATGGCCAGACCCTGCGCTACGAATACGATCCTAGCGGCCAGTTGCTCAAGGTCATTGATGATCAGAATCAATCCATTTTGGAAGCCTATACCTACGACGCCGCCGGGAACATGCGGACCAAACTCCTCCACGGCCAGCTCAACGCCATGACCTACAATGCGGCGAACCAACTCGTGAAATCCCACGACCTCGGCCCCGCCACTTCGGATTCCTTGGCAAAGCTCCCCAAAGATCCCGC
Organism: Akkermansiaceae bacterium; assembly: GCA_043758615.1. GTDB lineage: Bacteria > Verrucomicrobiota > Verrucomicrobiia > Verrucomicrobiales > Akkermansiaceae > Luteolibacter. The sequence continues at coordinate 1,783 of JAYVNE010000156.1, read as the reverse complement.
CGCCTTGGAAAAACTGGCCAAGTCCACCCTCGCCTACACTTACGACCGCGCCGGTCGCATGCTAGGCACCGGCCCCCAGCCGCAGAACACTTACGGCTGGCTCGATAAACTCACCCACCTCGCCCTCCCCGACGGCACCACCGCCACCCACACCTACTGGCCCGATGGCCAGCTAGCCACCATCGCTTCCCCCCAATCTCAGATTCCTACCGAATCCTTCCTCTGGGACAACCTCGCCCTCCTCAAGCGAAACGACACCATTTACATCATCGAGTCCCACCCCAGCGGCGGCATCCCCATCGCCTCCCACCCCGTTGGCAAGCCGGAAGAAATCACCTATCACCTCAACGACCTGCTAGGCACCACCCTCGCCACCGTCGGCCCGGCGGGCGTGAACTTCTCTCACCTCACCTCCTTCGGTCAGCCGCTGAAAGACAGCTCCAGCACCGGCACCCTCAGTCCCGACGCTCCAACCTCGCCCACGAATCCCGTCCCAAGCCCCCACCAACTTCCCCCGACAAAGCGGTAGAACATCGAACATCGAACATCGAATGCCCAACATTGAACATCGAAGGATAAAACCAAAGTTCACTTCTCTTTCATCTTAATTCTCTTCACTTCGACGTTCGATGTTCAGCGTTTGATGTTCGATGTTCCCTCCCCCTCTCCCAGCGAGAATCCAAACACATAACACAAAATGAAATACAAACTGACATTCGCCCTCGTGGCGTCCCTAACAAGCACCGCCTTCGCGGCATTCCAAGCTCCGCTCCCGGAGTTCAAAAATGAAAAACAACTCGCCGAATGGCGGGCTGAAAAAGCGGCTGAAACCGATGCGAAATCCGTCACCCAGGAAACTGCCTTCTACACAGGCAAGCCATATCTAGCCTCTACTGGCAACTACGCTTTTAAGCTCCGTAGCTACCAGCCAGAACTGGCGAGATGGACTTCGGAGGATCCTAGCGGCTTTCCAGATGGAGCAAATCAAAATAGATATGCTCCAACTCCAACCGAAGAATATGATTCGCTTGGATTGGAAGCACAGCCCATTCATCTAGTAATGACTACAAGTGGCATGAAAGATGAATTATGGAATACCCTTCAAGCATCTAACGATCAAAATAAAGCAGGGACTTGGAGTGCTATTGATTTTTGGATCCGACACCTTTCCCCTGTGTATGATGGTCAGTACAATTGGGACTATGATGCGCACACGTCGTCAATCACTGACAACGGAGGAATCGCTGGCATTACAGGAGTGACTGGGTTTAGTGCATACGCAGAGACGATCAGCATTACTTCTGGTCACTTTGCCCCGCCACCGAACCATACAACTTACCCGGGAACAGATATTTTGGCTTGGCACTATGAATTACAAACAATGTTTACTGTTACGGCTTCAGGTGCCTTCTCAGGAACGTGGAATTTTGGCAAAGATCCGAATAGTGTAGATTTGTGGCATGAATAATATAACAATATATGCGGTATTCATTTCAATTTGCTTTTGGCTGTGCGCTTCAGGTGCCCTTGTCGCGGTTGAACTGAAAGACCCTGATACAAAGAATGAAGTCCCGCCAACACTTGTCCAAAAAATGTTTGAATTCGAACGTCTCATGAACGAACGAAATACCTTAACATTGCAACTGCTTGGATATCCTGACCTAAAATCTATAAAAGATTTACCTTCGGGTCCCGTTGATCAAGCAAAGTCATTGGCGAAATACGTGTCCAGCAAACACATGAAATTAACGTTGAAATGCGTCAAGCTAAGGACTAAAGACGT
>JAYVNE010000155.1:0-32151 GCA_043758615.1 Akkermansiaceae bacterium | reverse complement strand
TCCACCCACCGGAGCACAGCAATCGCGCCAAACCCCTTGAAAAACCTACATGATCTCAAAACCGAAATTTAAAAAGCGAGTTTTTGGAAGTCCCCATATGAAGAATCCAGTGGCCAATTGGTATCGCTCTACTTATACAATCATAATTTAGTTTGGGCACGTGGGCAGCCTCAAAACTTCCTGGGCGCTGTTTTTTCGATTCCCAACATCAATCCTGCCGTAAGTACATTGGAGGATAATCAATGGCATCATGTGGTGGTGGTGGCGAATGGAACAAATGTCCGCATCCGCATCGATGGAGTGTCAAACCATGTGGATACAAATGTTAGCTTTTCAGCATTCAGCGGAATGTCTGGGGGACAATTTTACTTAGGAGCATTTTCAGATACGTTCAGTCCGATATCTAACATAAATACGCGCTTCGTGGGCAGCATGGATCAATTCGTCCTCTACAATCGAGTGCTGACTACTAACGAGTCAATAGCTCTCTACAACTACGACGCGGATGGAGACGGATTGAGCAATCGTGCCGAGTTGACTGCCGGAACAAACCCATTTGTCTCTGACACAGACCCAGACAAGGATGGCCTATCAAATGTGCAGGAGCTGCAACTTGGCACGAATCCACTCAATTTTGATAGCGATAGCGATCTACTGCCAGATGGCTGGGAGGTCAATTACAACTTGGATCCTAAGTCTGCCTCTGGAATTAATGGCACCACGGGTAATGTCGATAACGATGGACTAGACAATCTTGAAGAATACGTAAACGGCACCAACCCCAGAGTTGCAGATACTGATAGTGACACAGTCACAGATGGTGCTGAAGTGATAGCGGGGACCGATCCGCTCAACAATCTGGACAAGCCATTCAATCCAAATGATTTCACAGGACCTGTGATCTCGGATACTAATTTGTGGCCGATTGGCAATCTGGGTGTGGTTTACACGGCAGATGCCTCAGTCTATAAACTGACAGGAGAATTTGGGGATGATTCGTCATCCCATTCGGAACGTTGGCAGCTGAATGTGGGCAGCAAAAAAAAGGTGAACCGCCAATACGGCGTAATGCAGCCATTCGATTTAAAATTAAATAACTCTAAGATCTGGGAACTTGGAATTCAGCACGTGGCGACCAACGGCCCAAAAGATAATCCGTTCTATCCAAATTATGACTATAATTTCCACACCAGTAGTTATCCAGGATTCATATTGGTTGATAAAGATCCGAAACTGCAAGGAGACTTTCTAATCATTGAGCAAAATTTACCTGCAAATTATTGGAATTCAAGGCGTGCTTATCTCATTCCCACTAAGTCCAGCAGCTACTCGGAAAGTTTCTCCGGTGGCGATGCGGTCGGGCCACGTTACCGGAAGATCGCGCTCAATGGCCGGCCACTTCCTGATGACAAGCCTGAGGGCGAGGAAGAATCCGAGATTCATGAGGAAGAAACCTACATTGATGCGTTTGATCTGGGACTTCATCATGACACGTCATTCGCCAGCATTCCCCTAGCAGCGAGCGATCTCCGCATCGAGGCCAATGCATCCGTGCGTGAAACGACTTGGGCAGACCGCTCTGGGTTACGCCCCAGCGAGGAACTTACTTCTCCTTTCGGTGTGGCCTGATCATCTAACCTTTGTTCGTATATTGAGATTACCGAGACGAAAGGCCAAGTTGCCGATGAGCCGGCATCCGTCAATGTGGTGGATGAGGCCGGTCGTGGACAACGCTTTGGAACAGCGAACGGTCAAACCTTTTTTCCATGGCCATCGGCACGCGTGGATAAGAAAACCTATCTCAACACCCTCGCGTGGGAAGGCAGCAACCTCGTCCTCAATAAAAAATACGGAAATAAACTGACTTACAGCCCATGCAGTGCATGGTTCCTCTACTCGTCGGATCGTATATCAGGCAGTGATCAAGTGCGGAAACACAACTATCTCCGCCTCACCAGTGTGCAGGATCGCTACGGAAACATTGTCAATTATGATTACGGCACTAGCACCGTCTCCCTGATTCCACAAACAATCTCCGCTGTAGGGCGGGCGAACCAACAACTCAGCATTGCCCGGAGCACTAACGGGCGGAGGGTGAATTCCATCACGGATGCGCGGGGTAAAACCACCACTTTCAACTACACTTCACGCGGCGCAGGGACTGCCGCTTATACGACACTTGATTCCGTCAGCTATGCCGATGGTACCAGCCAGAACTACACTTATGAGGCGGTAAGCGATGGCGAAGTTGTCGATACCAAGACCACTCAACATTACCACTGCAACCTAAAGACCATTTCAGACCGGCGCGGAAACACTCACTCGTTCAATTATGGCTTTGATCGCACCAAGTCCACACTCTCCGGAGGCTCAAGCAAAACCGAGTTCGCGGTGAAAATCGAAGATCTCCCTGCGGACGTAAAAGCAGATGCCGAGCAACAACTAAAAACGATGAATGAGTCAATTGGCCAGGCCACCTACCGCCTTCAATACGGCCTGCCACGAATCGTTACAGGTGTAACGCTGCCGGGTGGACTAGGCTCTAGCAGCTTTGCAAAAGTGCCGGGTAGCTTCACCCGCTTTGGCCCTACCTTTAGTGCTTCCGCAGGCACCACCGCCACCGATGCTAACAGTAAGATAACCACTTACACATTCTCTGGAATCCAAGGTGAAATCGCCGACCTCAAACAATTCACCCTGCAGGATACCACTTCTCTATCTGTTGAGTGGATGATCTACTACACATCAATGGTGGTGAACCATGCCGGACTTGGCACTGAGACCTTTAACTATGATATCCGTTCTGGCCTTAGCCTTTCCCAGATGACAGACTTTTCGGGAAATGTAACGAATTGGACCTTCGGTGAAACCCTGCCTAACGGCGGTGTATTTCCCCTCGCCACAGATTCGCTCGCCCGCGCTGCCGGATTCATGACGAAATGGGCCGATCCAACATCCAAGACCGATGCCCTCAATCGCGCCGAGTCTTATCAATACGGTCCTTATCGCATCATGTCCCAACATACCGATGTGCATGGCTCCGTGACTCGGAACGTTGTGGATTCGATCGGCCGCCGGAAGAACATGACTATCACCGGTGCAAATGGGGTGAAAATTTCTGAGGAAACCTATCTCTACGATGATGAAGATGGCGATGCCACGACGAATTTTCCCGGCTTCATGGTGGAGAAGCGCTTGGTAGCATTCGCGAATTTATCAGGGAAATCTTGGGAGCAGGATCTCGTCACGAAGTATATCCCCGATTCGCGAGGCCGGGTGTGGAAGGAAATCATCGATCCCACCGGGCTGTCCCTCACGACGATCACTACCTACGATCTTCATAATAACAAACTTACCGTTACTGATCCCCGTGGTGCCGTCACCACCTTCAGTTATGATAACCTCAATCGCCTTTATCGCATTGACTACCCTAGCACCAATACGGAGACAGGTTCGCTCACTTCCTCTAAATTCATTTACTTCGATGTCAATGGAGCCAAGGCAGTAGAAGTGGATGAAAACGGCCACTGGACCGCCTACCGCCGTGATGCTCTTAACCGTACCATCCAGACCATCAGGGACATGGATGGAAGTGCGAGACCTGCTGCGAACGCCAGTTTTATCGTGGCAGATGCCGTACTTAGCAATGCATCCACTGCCGGAGATCTCGTCTCGCAAATCGACTATGATGCCGTGAATTTCCCCCTCCGCTCCATTGATGCGCGGGGCTTCGCGACCGTCACTTTCTCAGACGCTATTCAGCGGCCCACTCACCGCTTTTCGGGTGTGCCGCCCGGACAAGCCATCGATCTCACCGCTCTCACATCCCTCTCTGCTGCATCACGCTCCGTCACCCACGATGAATTTTCTTACGAGCAGAACGTCACCATCGGCGGCATCAGCTATCAGACGTCTCCCGGCGCCAGCGGCTTCAGCTCGGCTGGATTCAAGCCCACCCGTTTAGTCCGGTATAATGCGATGACAGAAAATCTCACTGGCCCCGATACCACACTTACCACCGTGGCCGTGTATGATCCAGTTTATCGCCCCATTGCCACCTCAGAAATTTATGCCACCGGTGCCGAGAAGCGCACCATTACCCAATACGGCACAATGTCTAACGGCATAGAATCTTTGATCACTACCACTACCGATTCCCTTGGGAAAATCAGTGAAACCAGCGCGGATGCAATGGGGCGGGTCAAGCAAGTCACGGAGGCGAAAGGCACAATCCTCCAAGGAAACTCATATCAATATTACTCCAGCACAGGCCTAGCGTGGAAGACCACCGATGACCTCGGCAGAGATAGCGAAAAAGATTTTGATCGCGCAGGCCGCGCAACCCACCAACGCCAGCCTGACCCTGTTACGGGCCTCGTTACTGGAAACTCACCCGTCACCCAGACTTTCTATGATGCTGCGAGTAACGTTATCAAAATCATCAATGCACTTGGAAATGCCACCGAGACGGATTACGATGCTCGTAACCGGGCTTGGCGTGTGCAACTGCCACCCGTGACGGATTCCAGTAACCCCGCCAGCCCCATCGCCGCCGTGCGTCCTACCAGTCTCACCTACTATGACCTCGTAGGAAACGCTATACTCACCACCGATCCTCAAGGATCGAGTAGCCGGACTTATTATGATTTTGCAAATCGCGCCATCGCTAGCCGCAGTAATCCGATTACCGGAAATCCGGCAGCCACACTGGCAGCGCCAGGAGCGGGTGATATTTCCACCAGCCAAATATTGGACGCTGGGGGCCTCGTCCTAGCAGCGGTGGATGGCAATGGAAACATGACCCGCAACGCTTATGATTCACTGGGTCGTCTAACCGCTAGCGTAACAGACCCGGTAACCGGAAATCCAGTGGACCCTAATACGGCAGGTTTTGATCCTATAGCTTTCCGTGCAGGTAGTGGCATCCTCGTTAGCAATTTATACGATGACCTCGGGGACCTCATCGAAGTGGCCGATGGTAAGAACCAGCGCACCGGATTTACCTATGATGGCCAGAAACGCAAAACCCGCACCATCTGGGATCCCGGCACCGCCGTAGAGCGTATCGAATTATCAGAATACAATGCCCTTCTTCAAACCGCCCGCGTCGATCCCAAGGGGCAGCGCACGGAATTGGGCTACGATGCTCGCCAGCGCAATACCACAGTGAGTTACATCTCTCGCCCGCAGGACAATCGCTTGAACAGTTATGACCTCGCTGGTAAACTCCTGTCTGTGAGCTATCCAAATGACCCCAGCTCACTCCGTGAAGTCACGCAAACCTATGACATGCTCGATCGGCTCACTAGCGAAACCTCTGTCGGCATCACCCACACTTATCCGCTCTACGATGCCATGGGGAACCGCCTTCAAACTGTTTATGGCTACACGGGCCGGGCTCTGATTTCCACTTACGATGCGCTGAACCGCCTGCAATCCATCACCGAAAAGGATAGCCTCACCGCTACTCTCGGGCGTCTGACTAGCTATGGCTATGACCGCCGCAGCAAGGTCACGCTTAAGACGATGCCGAACAGCAATCGTAATACCACAAGCTACGATTTCCTAGGGCGGACCAGCCGGATTGAAGAGCGCAGCGCATCCAATGTTTTACTCTCTGCTTCAGACTACACCACAGCTGTCGCTCCCTGGCCAAGCAGCTATGATGGCGTAGGTAACGTCTTACGCATCGCCGAAACCTACTCCCAAGCCGGAATGGACAACCGCGATGTCACAAACACTTATGACAAAGTTCACCGCTTGCTTACCGAGACCGCCACCCCTAGCAGCGGCAGCGCCGTGCTCACTAGCTACACTTACGATGCTGCCCACAACCGCAGCACCAAATCCACCGCCGGAGTCACAAACACCTATGACTACGGCACCACCGCAGACGGATATAACAGCAATCAACTCAAAAGTATCTCAAGGAGCGCAGGCGTCTCGCCCACGAGTTACACTTACGATGCGAACGGCAACCGCATCACCCAATCCCTCAACGGCACCCTCCAGAAAACCCTCACCTACGACACCGATAACCGCCTGATCAAGCTCGCCAATAACGGTGGCGGAAACTATACTTATTCCTACGACCACCGCAGCCGCCGAATCATCCGTGATGAATCTTCAGCAGGCTCTGAAAAGACGGCCTGCACTTACAGCGGTGGCACCAGCGTTCAGGAGTTCAAGATACTAGAAATTCAAGATCCCCGAGCAGATGCGGATAGCGATGGGCAAGTCAATCTCCTGGAATATGCGTTTGGCGGCGATCCCCTGAGCGGCGATTACTCGGCTGAGTTCTACGCTCCTGGAAACTATGAGCAATGGGCGCAAGCCGCTATCACCGCCCGTAGTACGTTAGCATCTATTATTGCGTATCGGAATGCGAACACCACCCTCAGAAGCGAACTCATCCGAGGCAGCGATTGGGGCGGCGGCATCGGCGGGATTCTTTACACCGTCAAAAGCGGCCTTCGCAGTTACAACGCCTATAACACCCGAGGCGATGTCATTTCCACCACCGCGGATAACGGTACCGCCACCTGGCAAGCCAGCTACGAAGCCTACGGCACCCGCACCGCCGAGCAAGGTGCCAATACGTCCCGCCAACGGGCCAACACCAAAGAGGAAGACCCCACGGGCTTATTAAACGAAGGCCAAAGATACAGAGACCTGGACAGCGGCACTTTCATCACCAGAGATCCGATGGGCTTCGTGGACGGCCCGAATGTTTACACCTACGTAAGACAGAACCCTTGGACGGCTTTTGATCCAGAGGGACTTGAGGCTTTTAATGCGCAAGTCTTCAGCAACATGAAACGGTTTGATGGTCTGCTTATGCGGAGCGGCCAGCCGTTGGTCAATCCTGCTGTACTCCCGAGTCCGCTAGTCCGTGCAAGTGCTGTACTATTTTTTGGAGAAGAGAATCACGATATTGTCGGGCGTTCTGGTTTCAAAGCATTGCAAGACGGTGTCCAGGCGGGATTAACTTGGGCAGAGTCTGCATCATGCCTCGTTCCCAGTTGTGGCGGAGCATCAAACGGCAAATTATTGCCCGAGAGTAGCATTCAATCAGGCTCATCTTTTGGTAGTAAAGTGCATGCCAACGTCGTCGATCCGACCCTGCGTGACATGGGTCCAGCAAATCTCAAAGTGCGCACTGCACTGGAGACGATGGGTTATGATTTGAGCAAAATCACCAATGCTGATGTTGCACAAGCCGGGAAGATAGTGCGGAGCTGGGAAGGAACAGCCAACATCACCCAAGCCTTGGCTACAGCCGCAGTAAAAGATCTAAGCCCCTTAATTTCGAGTCGCGACATTCAAGAGCAAACTCAAATTACGGTGAATTATCTTCGACAGGGACCAGGGACTTTTTGGTCGAGTGTTCGCGAGGAACGAAATTTAAGTGCAGATGACCTAACTGCATGGAAAGCGAACCCTGACACTTTCGTTGATTCCCAAGGCAATCGTCCGAAGCCAATCGATACTGGGGAAATCGACCAAGAGCGACATAAACAAGTAAAGGATGTCACCGATGAAAAATGATTTTTGGCGAAGCTCACAAGGAATTATTCTTTTTCTATTGGTCGTGCTCAATTTGAGCTGCCAGAGGAAGAACAAAGTCCGGGACGTAGTCATCGAGTATAGACAAACTGCATCACCTTCATACGATATGCTTGAGCTGCTAGTTTCTAGCGGACAGCGCAAGCCACTTCGCTTTTTGGTTTCTGGAAATCGATTGCAATGGTCATTCGATGATTTGAACAGCGACGGGAAGCCTGATCTAACAATAATAAGCAGCCTTGATAAGACCTATTTTGCGAAATTTGTGATTCAAGATGACGAGCCACGAATTCGACTCCTTGAAAACAAAGGAATCACCGTTACCGAAATGCCATCCACACCATCCCAAAAGTGAATGGTCAAAGCAACACAGCCCTAATTCGGACATATTAGAAACCTGATTCGAGTCCCAAATAACGTGCTTCGGGGTGCTTCGGGGTGCTTCGGGGTGCTTCGGGGTCTGTCCCAAATAACGGACATTGACTGGGTAACTCGATTGGGTTAGGCATTGATCATGGTGAGATCATTGCGATATGAAGCGGCGGGTGCGGTGTAACATGTGATGGCGCGTGGTGACGGCGGGAAAAATGTGTTTGAGGACGACAAGGATCGCTTTACTTGGACGGATTTGCTAGGAAGGGCAAACGAGCGCTTCGGTTGGCGGGTGCATCGTAAACGTAGTCCCAAGCGCCTTGCATAGGGGTTTGCTACAGCGGATTCATAGATGCCATAGTTTCTGCATCCATGACACTTATGAACTCTGAGGCGGACCCCGAAATTCAGGCCAGAGGCTAAGCTATGATTGCGGTGGTCGGGGGCGGGTATCAACCCGAACCTAAACCACAAAAAATGAAAGCAAAACGAAGAAGGCTCGAGCCCGAATTCAAGGCCCGCGCGGCGCTAGAAGCAGTCAATGCCTGGATTTCAATGTTTTCAACTCTGGAGGTTCGATTCCAAAGACACAAAAACGGCCAGTCGAATTAACGACTGGCCGTTTTGGAAATGAAGAACAGGCAAGAATGCCTGTGTCACTTTAGTAACGATATTGTTCGCCCTTGTAAGGGCCTTCGACTGGGACGTTGATGTAATCGGCTTGCTCTTGCGTCAATGCGGTCAACTTGGCTCCGACCTTGGCGAGATGGAGGCGGGCCACTTCTTCGTCGAGGTGCTTTGGAAGCACCGTGACTTGGCCAGGCTTGTTAGTCGCGCGATTTTTCCAGAGGTCAATTTGCGCGAGCGTCTGATTCGTAAAGCTGTTAGACATGACGAAACTTGGATGCCCGGTAGCGCAACCCAGATTTACCAAGCGGCCTTCTGCTAACATATAAATGCTATTGCCCGTGGGAAAAGTGTACTTATCCACTTGTGCCTTGATGTTAGTGCGAATGACGCCTTTCGCATTGTTCAGCTTGTCGATCTGGATTTCGTTGTCGAAGTGACCGATGTTACAAACGATCGCTTGATCCTTCATCTTCTCCATGTGCTCTAGGCGGATGATGTCGAAGTTACCCGTGGTGGTGACGTAAATATCGCCCCAGCCGAGGGTGTCTTCGAGTGTTAGGACGCGGAAGCCTTCCATCGCGGCTTGCAGGGCACAGATCGGATCGACTTCGGTGACGACCACTTGCGCACCTTGGCCACGAAGGGCCTGAGCGCAGCCTTTACCGACATCGCCGTAACCGCAGACCACGCCGACTTTGCCGGAGATCATGACGTCGGTAGCGCGCTTGATGCCGTCCACAAGCGATTCGCGACAGCCGTAGAGGTTATCGAACTTCGACTTGGTGACGGAGTCGTTCACGTTGATGGCAGGCACAAGCAAGGTGCCAGCCTTGGCCATTTGATAGAGACGATGGACACCGGTGGTGGTTTCCTCGGAAACGCCCTTCCAGTCCTTCACGATCTTTGCGAAGATGCCGGGTTGTTTCGCATGCACGTCTTTGAGCAGATCTTTGATGACTTGCTCTTCGTGGTTGCCAGAAGGAGTGTTCACCCAGTCGGAGCCATTTTCAAGTTCATAGCCCTTGTGGATGAGAAGAGTGGCATCGCCCCCGTCATCGACGATGAGCTCAGGTCCAAGGCCCGCAGGATTGACCAGCGCCTTCCAAGTGCACCACCAATATTCTTCGAGTGATTCGCCTTTCCAAGCAAACACCGGGATTTCACGGGCGGCTATGGCGGCAGCGGCATGGTCTTGGGTGGAGAAAATGTTGCAAGAAACCCAGCGCACTTCGGCACCGAGATCCATGAGTGTTTCGATGAGAACCGCCGTTTGGATGGTCATGTGCAGCGAGCCCATGATGCGCACTCCTTGAAGCGGCTTTTCTTTCCCATACTTTTCGCGGGTCGCCATCAGGCCGGGCATTTCGTGTTCCGCAATTTCAATTTCCTTGCGGCCAAAATCGGCGAGGCCGATGTCTCTTACTTTGTAGTCTGTGAAGCTCATGTTAGTTTATTTTAAATTTTGTGTCTTATCGTTATGAGTCTGATAGGCATTCAGCCGACCGCCTTTTTCAGAGCCGCAGCCTTCGCGGTGGACTCCCAAGTTAGATCGGTGTCGTCTTTTCCGAAGTGGCCATAGTTGGTGGACTTCGAGTAGATCGGGCGGAGAAGGTTGAGTTGTTTGACAATGTCGGCGGGCTTGAAGGAGAAAATCTTCAAAATTCCAGCGAGGATTTTTTCATCACTCGCGGTGCCCGTGCCGAAGGTATCGACATGCACGCTCACAGGAAGTGGGTGGCCGATGGCGTAGGCGAATTGGACCTCGCACTTGGTGGCGAGTCCGGCGGCGACGACGTTTTTGGCAACCCAGCGACCCATGTAGGCGGCGGAGCGGTCAACTTTCGAAGGGTCTTTTCCGGAGAATGCACCACCACCGTGGCGACCGGTGCCGCCGTAGGTATCGACGATGATTTTGCGACCGGTGAGGCCGGAGTCTCCTTGAGGACCGCCGACAACGAATTTCCCGGTTGGATTGATGAGATACTCGGTGTCCTTAGTGAGCATGTTCTTTGGAAGAACCTTCTTGATGATTTGCTCGATACAGAACTTTTCAATAGTAGCGTGTTCAACATCAGCGGCGTGTTGGGTAGAAATGACGACATTCACAATGCGGGTCGGCTTGCCATCGACATACTCGACAGAAACCTGCGACTTCGCATCAGGACGCAGCCATTTTACTTTGCCAGTCTTGCGGATGCGGGTGAGCTCGCGACCGAGGCGGTGCGCGAACATGATCGGCGCGGGCATCAGCTCTGGCGTCTCATCGCAAGCGTAGCCAAACATGATTCCTTGGTCGCCGGCACCTTGCTCGGCGTGCTTTTTGCCTTTGGCTTTTTTCGCGTCCACACCTTGCGCGATGTCGGGCGATTGAGTGGTTAGATAGTTGTTGATGAAAAGGGAATCCGCGTGGAAAACATCGTCACCGTTGACATAACCAATGCCACGCACCGCGTCCCGGATGACTTTTTCAATGTTGATGACGGATCCGATTGGCTTGTCGCCGATTTTCGGAATGGTGATTTCGCCACCGACGACAACCACATTGCTTTTCACGAAAGTTTCGCATGCGACCCGGCTTTTCGGGTCAATGGTCAGGCACGCATCGAGAATGGCGTCTGAAATGGTGTCGGCGACTTTGTCCGGATGGCCTTCGCCGACGGACTCTGAGGAGAAAATGAAGGTGCTCATGTGGTTTTTATTTTTCGTATCGTCAAATCGTGATGCGTTGATACAATCGCATCGTTATGCCGTCAATGCTGAAATCACTGAAGCTTATTTCTGATCCCACCCGCCTGCGGATTTTGATGCTAGTGGAGAAGGAGGCCCTTTCTGTTGCGGAACTGCAAGAGGTGCTCGGAATGGGTCAAAGCCGAATTTCGACGCAGCTCTCCCAATTGAAAACAGAAGGACTTGTGACGGATGAACGAAGCGGAAAAAACAACAATTATTCGTGTACGGCGGACCCGGATTTGATGGAAGTCGCTCGGCTCGCGTCCGCAGAAGTCCCGGAAATCGCAGCGGACAAGCTGGCCTTACAGCATTTGTTGCGAAAACGAAAAGATGGCGCGCGGGCCTATTTCGATGAGCTGGCGGGGCGGTTTGGCAAAGATTATGTGCCCGGGCGCTCTTGGAAGGCCTTGGCAGAAGCATTGATCAAAGTCCTGAATTACAAAGTCGTCGCCGATCTGGGAGCGGGCGAAGGAACGCTGGCCCAGCTCCTCGCCCAGCGCGCCGAGAAAGTGATCGCAGTGGACCTTTCTCCAAAAATGGTCGAGTTCGGGCAAAATCTAGCAGCTCAAAATGGCCTGAAAAATTTGGAATACCGCATCGGGGATATTGAAGAACCGCCGATCGACGACGGCAGTTTGGATTTGGCGATTCTCAGCCAAGCCCTCCATCACGCCGAGCACCCACAGAGAGCCTTAGATGCCGCCTATCGGATTCTCAAACCGGGCGGGCGGCTGATCGTGTTAGATCTGGTGCAGCATCATTTCGAGGAAGCGCGGGAACTTTATGCGGACCGCTGGCTCGGGTTTTCAGAAAGCGATCTCGCAGCGATGTTAGAAAAGGCAGGGTTTGTGCAGATTGAGACCATCGTCGCGGACCGAGAGACGGAAGCCCCGAAATTCCAGACCTTGCTTGGAATCGGAGTGCGCAAAGGATGAGGAGTGCTCTTGTAAATTCGTGGAAACTATGCAAACTCGCGTCATGCGATTTCTGATAGGTTTTGTTTTAATTCTAACAATTACAAGTTGCGCCACCGCTCCCCCTTTGAGGTCGGCCCCGAAACTTCCGGGGGTTCAGAATTCTCCGGCAATTGAAATACCGAGTTCCCCTGCCACTCCCGAAAGCCCCCCTCGTTTCACCACCGAGGAAATTTCAGGAATCACTTTTGAAGGCGTCGCATTCGATTCGCGAAATCATCGACTCGTGGTCGCCGATCAAGCCGACGGTCCCGACACAAAATTCGCCGATGCTGCCGCTGCGGCCAAAGCCCGTGGAGGGATCGCTGCGACGAATGCTGGATTTTTCACTCCGGAAGGTGCACCTCTCGGGCTGGTCGTCTCATCTGGGGCCGTTTCAGGCGCATGGAATTCAAGCTCATCGTTAGGCAGTGGCGTGTGGTTTGAGGACGCATCAGGAAAATCCTCTATCAGCCGCCGCGAAAATCTCGGGCGTGCCCGTGCATCCTCCATGCGCGAGCTGATCCAAGCCGGTCCGCTACTTGTCGAAAACGGCCACGCGATCACTGGCCTCGAAGCTAACAAAACCAGTGCCCGCATCGTCATCCTCTGGGATGGCGGCACGCAATGGTGGATCGGCCGCGGCTCCCCCTGCTCTCTCGCTGCCCTCGGGCAAGCCCTTGCAAACGCCAAACCCGCCGGTTGGAAAATTCGCCAAGCACTCAATCTCGATGGTGGTAGATCGGCCGATCTTTGGGTATCCGCTGCGACTGCGGGAGGCCCATTTGTTAGCCGCCCACCGTGGAATCGACCGGTGAGAAATTTCCTGGTATTGGTGCCGCGCTGATACTCAGAAATGTTAGAAACTAACATTGTCGGCGGTCTATCAGGGATTGGGTCCCGGTGGTGTTTTAGGGCTTTCTCTCACGGCGCGTGAAAGTCTTGCTTACGAATTGAAGTGCCAGCAAACAGGTAGGCCAGACGCCCACCTTCCTTGAAGACACCTCATTATCCGTTCTGTGTTCCGCCCAATAGCACGTGTTCTACACCGTGCTATATGGCGAGGCTTTCAAGCGATTTTAGAACGAGTAAAGGACACCAAGAGAGAGAACAAACGCGGAGTCGAACGAAAGGGCGGCCTCGGAGCCATTCGCCCCGAGGTCGAAGCTGCCCATATTTTGGTAACGACCACTGCCGAGAATGGCCCAATCCTTGTTAATCTGATAAGTTCCACCGAGGCCCAGATAGATGCCTGGTAGAAAGCAGGTCCGGGACTCCCTACCGGAGCTCTCCTGGGTGCCAAGTCCGCTTGCGGTAGTGGCTGAATGAAATTCGTAAGACCCACTGGCGACACCAACGCTGACGCCTGCCTCAATGAGAATATCGAATTTTTCAGTCACTGGCACTTCCAGATAGCTTCCGAGATTGGTGAGAGCGAGGTGAACGTCTAGCTCCCGTGATCCTTTGACGAGGCCTACTCCGCTCACTCCGTTAGAGCGTGAAGGGCTATCGCCAAGCAAAGGCCCAGGCCCTCCGAATGAGCCCGTGTAGGGTGAGAGCGGAGGGATGGTTCCATTGAGTTCAAAAGTGTCAGTGGTCTTGGTTAATCCGGTGGAGAGGATGTCATTGTTGCTGACGTTGACGCGGGAATACTGAAGGCCAGCACGGAATCCCCAGGTGGCTTGACGATCCTTCACCACGGAGAATCCTGCAGCGCCCATGTCATAGTAGCCGAAGATTTCCGCCCCCGGCTTGCCTCCGCCGTCCTCTTCGGTGTGACCATTTGATAGGCTATTAGTAATCGAAAAATCCATCGAGCCTGTATTGGCGGAATTGTATTGGGTAGCGTTGGCGTAGGACCAGTTCCAAGTTTCGCCGCCAAGGTTCCCCGACGAATCGAGGTGGACAAAACCATCGTCGTAATCGCGATTGATTCCGCTGCCGAGAGGTTGCGCGGTTACCGGGCTGCGGAAGTTGCCGAGGCCAGTAAACTCGGTTTTTAGCCCGAGCATTTGAGCGTAGCCGACCCCAATGCGCCAGTGTGAGGGAGTCGAGGGCGCGGTGACGATGTCAGCGAGCTTGGAATCGCTGGGAGGCGGATCACCGGCATGTGCGGAAGTGGCGACGGTGAGGAAAAGCAGCGGGAAAAGACGGGCATTCATGGCAATAAAGGAAGTGAAGTGATGAAATTAGCTAGCAACTCACGGGGCGGCAATTTCATTAACCCGATAGAACCGACTGGAGGCCTGTGAGGGTGGAATGTTAGTGAATGGCGCACCGCTATCGATCCATTGCATTCGATTGTTAGATGCTTGGATCGGCACCGGGCTAACGAACCAATTCGTCATGTCCGCGCTGTAGCGGACGCGATACCAGTGCCCCGCAACAGACGGGAACTCTAGAAGCACGTTTCGATCTGCCAATACGACAATGCGTGGTTGGACACCGCTGCCGTTGCCATCAGCAACGTCGGAGGCGGGTAGTGTTTCCACGCTCAGGCCGGGAGTGAACGGAGCAGGGAACGTGCGGGTGCTGGTGTAGAACGACAACTTCACTGGGATGGTGCCGTTCACCGCGACCGGATACGGGTAATCCACATAGATCGTGGGGCTGCCTAACGGGCTGCTGGCATTGTAAAGGCGCAAGCTCGGGTAGGCGGCGAGGTAGGCGGCGATATTCACATGCAGGCGGAATCCGTTGATCGCATATGGCGTGGTGTTCGTCACATTCACGGTTAGATCGAAGAGGCCGTTCTGTCGGTTCAGAGTGCCGCTGGTGCCGATCTGCAGAGGTGTCGGATTGAGAGTGCCCACTGCGACTTGGAAGGTGTCGGTCACCGTGCCGCCCACGCCGTCGCTGGCTTGGATGGTGATGTTAGTCACTCCAGTTGATAGAGCGGTGAGATTGACATTGCCTGAGTTAATTGAGGCGCTGGCCTTATTGGGCATCGTGTTGGTAAGCACCGTGTAAGTGAGAGTATCTCCATCTACATCCGTGAAGTTAGGGACCAAGGCGAGACTGCGAGTGTTGCCAATGATCATGGTTTGATCGGCGAGGCCAGTGCTGACGACCGTGGGTGCGTCATTGACTGGAGTGACGCTGATACTGCGTGCCACGGGAGTTCCACGTAGGTCTGGAGCCGTACTTCCCACCGCCGCTTGGGCCGTAAAGCCAAAGAGCGAGGTCGTGCTGTCGTTCAGATTGAGGTTTGGCAGGAATTTGAGCCCCGCTGCACCTTCTGCCTTGGTGATGAAGGCATTGTTCGCGATCACGGTGGTGCCGTCGTTTTTGTAAAGCGTGCCTGCGGTGATGCTGGTGATCTGGTAATGCGTCGTCAGGCCGCCATCGGCGCTGTTACTGCTGATCACGAGGCCGCTGGTGGTCCGTGTGTCCTCGTGGGTCGTTGCGGCGGTGATCATTGGCTCAAAGGCGAAGGCTTCCACCGCGCCAGCGTCCACCGAAGGGCCACGCACGCGCAGATTGACGCCCCCGCGCTGATCGACGGGCAACGCCTCGACAAGATTGGCGTCATTATCTAGGTCAAAAGTGTCGGCAGGCAGGTTGGCGTTGAATCCAGCGTTGATAGCAGGACTACCATTTAATAGAATGTGGGTTTCCGTAAGACCACCGTTGTTGGCCAACGGGCTGAGCAAGGGGTCTAACGGAGACGCGCCAGAGCCCACCAGATCGCCTGAGCCATTGGGAAGACCTGCCGTGAACGTGCCCGCTCCATTGCCAATGACGTTCCCGCCGAGCGTGGTTAGACTGCTTCCGCCACTCTTTCCAACATCTGGTGTGGTAGCATTCGCCTGATTGCCGGCGATGAGGCAGTTGCCGATACTCACCGTGCCGCCGACCACATACAATCCGCCCGCCGTGGTGCCCGCAGCCGCAGAGTTGTTAGTGATCGTGGAGTTGAGGAGAATCACGGTGCCCCCATTGGTGGACGAGACACCGCCACCCGCCGCAACGGCAGCCGAGGTGCTATTGCCTGAGACGGTGGAATTAATGAGCGAGAAGGTGCCTGCGACCGTCGAGTTCGCGATACCCCCACTGCTAGTCGCTCCTGTGTTGCCTGAAATGGTGCACGACACCACCGCCATGCTGCCCGTGTTGCCGTTGAAGACGCCACCTGCTAAAACGCTATTGGAAACACAGCCTTTTACCACGCATTGGAGCAGCGTCAGATTACTCCCGCCGTCGTTCGAAACACCCGAGGTAGAGGAGGCAAAGCCATTGGTAATGGTCAGGCCGCGGATGCGACTCGTCTGCACTCCCGAGAGCCCAAAGACTCGGAGGCTTCCGTTGCCGGAAACAGATAGCAGATTTGCTCCTGGGCCGTCGATGTTCACGCTGGATGTGATCTGCAAATCCAAACTGGTGAGTGTGATGGTGTCGGCAGGTGCCGTGGTGAAGTCAGTGAAACCTCCCGTGCCATCAGAGAAGGTGATCGTGTCGGTGCCCGCGATTGCGTTCGCATTCGTGATGGCCTGGCGCAGCGACCCTTCTCCGCTGTCGGCGGTAGTGGTGACGAGGAAGCCATTCGGCGCGATGGTTACCGTTCCTGTCGCCGGTGCGCCGGTGCTGTAACTTGCGCCGCTCGCCAAGTCCAACTGCACGGTTTTCGTCGCTTTAGCAATTCCGCTGACATTCGCAGTCGCGCTCAGCGTCAAGTCCACGCTGGTGCTGTTGGCGGGAATGACCACCGTGCCAGTGCTACCATTGAAGCTGACGCTGCCGCCAGAGAGCGTGTATTCCGAGGAGATTGCAGTTGAGGAGCCATTGCGCACGAAATTCACCGCCACCGCTGCGCCGTTGCCGCCACGAGTGAAGCGATAAAGGCCAGTGTCTCCACCGGTCACCGCTGCCGTAGGGTCCGTCGCAGCGAGGGTAATCGTTTCACCCACTGCAATCGTGCCGCTCGTGCCGAAAATGCTGCTGGCCACGATGTCTGTGCCTGTCAACGTCTGGTTGCCCGCGTTTTGGAAGGTGACGTTCAAATTGGCCATGCCGCTAGGCAACGTGCTGTCTGCGGGCAACGTGGCATTGGCGTCTGTGCTGGTGAATTTCACGGTGCCGGTGTAGCCAGTGGCTGTGTTGCCAAACGCATCCTTCGCCGTGACCGTGACGGAGACTGCTATCCCCGCTGAAGCTGTGCCCGGGGCGCTCAGCACGAGGGTCGTCGCGGCTGCCGGGGAAATGTTGAATGTGTTACTCGTTGCCGAAGTCAGGCCTGAAGAGCTGGCGCTCAAAGTGTAGCCCATGCTGACTTTGTTGAGACTCAAAGTGCTGAATGTCGCTACACCCGCCACTGCATTGAGGGTCGCCGTGCCGGACAGGGTACTCGTGCCCGGATTGATACCGATGGACATCGTCACGCTGGCGGTGCTGGTGGTAAGATTGCCTGCGGCATCTTGAATTTGTACCGTCACCGCCGGGCTGATCGCTACACCGGCCACCGCGTTGCTTGGCTGCGTAATTACCGAGAGTTTCGCTGGTGCTCCTGGCGTGATGTTAAACGCGCTGCTTGTCGCCGTGGTCAGGCCTGTTGAAGTGGCGCTCAAGGTGTAACCCGTGCCCGCTTTATCGATGTTTAAGGTGCTGAACGTCGCCGTGCCCGAAACCGCCGCCACCGTCACAGTGCCTGCGAGCGTTCCGCTGCTTGGATTGGTGGCGATGGCCAAGGTCACATTGGCGATGCTGGTAGTGGCATTGCCTGCTGCGTCTTGGATCTGCACTGTCACTGCGGGTGAGATGGAGGCCGCCGATACCGTATCAGTGGGCTGAGTCATCACCGCCAGTTTGGCTGCTGCGCCTGCTGTAATGTTAAAGGCGTTGCTAGCCGCCGCTGTTAGGCCCGTCGAAGTGGCTCCTAGGGCGTAACCCGAACCTGCCTTGACGATATTCAGGTTGCTGAAGGTCGCCACGCCGTTCACTGCCGCTACGGTCAAGGTGCCGGAGAGCGTGCCACCGCTTGGATTGGTGACAAGTGCCAGAGTCACGTTAGCGTTACTGGTGGTGGGGAATCCCGCCGCATCCTGAATCTGCACCGTCACTGAGGGAGAAATGGATGTGCCGGAAATCGAATTGCTTGGCTGCTGGCTGAAGGCCAGTTTGGCTGCCGGACCCGCTACGACCGTGGCCACTTGCGTTGGCCCTGCACTGCCCACGCCGGAAACTGTAACGGATGCATTAAGTGCACCGAGCGAGGTCGGTTGCGCGCTGAAAGTGACCGTTAATTGCGCAGCGGTGGCAGCAGTCACGGCACCCACGGCACCGTTGTTAAACGTCACCGTGTTGTTGCTGGCCGTGGTCGAGAACCCTGTGCCGGCAATGTTCAGCGTCGAAGTGCTCTGCATTAGATTGGCGGCATTTGCAGTGATCGTGATGGAAGTGACAGTGGCCACCTGCACGGCGGCTCCGCTGGATTGGCCATTGCTTGTGACCATCGCGGTCAGGTTACCCGTGGTGCTCGGCTTTGTTGTGAACGTGACCACGATCTGCGTCGGGCTGGAAGTGGTAACATTGCCGACAGCACCCAGATTGAGGGTGACGGCATTGTTCGCGTTGCTGTTAGCAAAGCCAAAGCCATTGATGGTCAGCGTCGTGTCGGTAATCTGAATCGAGGAAGTGCTGGAAGTCACCACAGGGATCACCGTGGCCACTTGCAGGGCAGTGCCGCTGCTGACACTGTTGGTCGTGACAACCGCCGTGAGACTTCCGGCACTGGTCGGGTTGGTGGAGAAAGTGACGGTAAGCGCCGTATTGGTGGCAGCCGTCACAGAACCGGCGGCCCCATTATTGAACGACACGCTGTTGTTCGCGGCCGTCGGATCAAAGCCAAAGCCAGAAATCGTAACTGTCGCCGCGTTGGCCGCCAGCGCCGTGGTGTTAGATGTCACGACCGGCTTGATCGTGGCCACCTGCACGGCGGTGCCGCTGCTGAAGCCATTGTTAGTGACGCTGGCGTTCAGGGCACCTGCGACCAGCGAAGAGGGCAAGCTAGAATTGATTCCCGTGGGCGATGCCGCGGAAATGATCCCGCTGCCACTGCCTGCGCCGCTGAAGGTGACTCCATCATTGAGCGGGTTCGCATTGAAGCCAAAGCCACTGATCGAGATACTGGAGGCATTGGCAGCCAGTGAGGTCGTGTTCAGCGAGACCACTGGCACCACAGTCGCTATCTGCACCGCACCGGTTGATCCGCCGAACGCCGTTACGTTTGCCGTCAGGCTACCCACGTTCGCCGGTTGCGTCGAGAAGGTCACTGTGAGTTGCGTCGCCGTTGCGGATGTCACGGCACCGACGGCTCCGTTGTTGAATACGACTGTGTTGTTCGCCAAAGTGTTGGAAAAGTTGCTACCATTGATCGTCACCGTCGTGGCGTTAATGCCAAGACTTGCAGTGCTCGAAGTGATCGAAGGAGAAGCCACGACGGTCGCCACCTGAACCGCAGCGCCACTACTGCCACCAAAAGTCGTCACGACAGCCGTTAGGGCGCCCAGTGCCGTGGGTGGAGTCGTAAGGTTAACAGTGAGTTGCGTGCTGGTCGCTGCGGTCACGGTGCCCACCGCACCGTTGTTGAATACCACCGTGTTGCTCGTTCCTACGGGCGCGTTTGGATCAAAATTCGTGCCGAAGATGATGAGTGTCGGCGCGTTTTGCGCTAAATTTGCAGAGTTGAGTGTCACCGTGGGCGGCGGGGCGAGGAGCGTCACGGTAGGATCGGTTGCGCCTGCGACATTGAGATCGTCTGTGAGGACGCTCATGAAATTGCTACCGCTGACGGTGCCCTGGCTGCTGGTCTGGGTAGTCGTGCTCGGGGTGATCGGGTTTTCCACTGTCACCGTGTAGGTGATGATCACGCTCTTGTTAGAGGGCAGCGTGCCAATGGTGAGTGGGTTGAGCGCACCACTTAAGAAATGCAGCGTGTCGCCAAGGTGCGATGTCACGCCGTTTACTTGGTTCTTCGCGGGCAAGCGGCGCTCGCCCATGGTGAGGTGGCCAAACATTAAATTGTCGCGATCCTTCGCAAGGTAGGAATCCTCCAGCCCAAGCGCGTGGCCCATCTCGTGCAGGATCGTGGTCAGCAAATCAATACGCCCCGCAGGTTCGCCCGCCGGGTCCGTGTAGCGTCGGGTGGCGGCGGTTAGCGTGCCAAATTTCGCGTCGCTTTCCTCACTCGCGCCCGTAAACCAGCCGTTGCCACCCGCATTTGCGTCCACGCGGATGAGATCTCCGCCTGCCTCACCAAGGTGATTCCCTGACAGTGTCGCTGCTTCGAAGCGCATGCTGCGCAAGCGTGCGAGTTGAATGCCAGTTAGCCCAGTCGCCTCCCAGCGCGCGATCGCAGCGGAGACGACGGCATCCAAATCAGACTGACTCAGCGGAAGCGGAAGTGCACTGAGTTTTCCACCTGAAAATTGATTCGCAGAGGCGCTCGGCATCAAAGGGGCACTTGCAGCAGCCTCAATCGGCAGGGCTGTGGCGCTCGGATGAACATTCAGAGTCGCGTCAGCTTTTTCAATCCCGCCCTGCCCAAAGAGCAGTGGGTAAGTACCCGCGCTGCCGATGGCGACAAGCGTGCTCGGGTTTCCGGAGCCGGCACCTTCGTCGATGAATTTACTGGCACCCGTCAGTGTATTGTTAGCTTGGATGTATGACGAAACAGTGCCTGTACCCTCGATCCGGAGCTGCGCATTAGTCGGCGGGCCGTCTCGCTGCGCGAGGTAGATATCGAATGATCCGCTAAATAAAGCGACATCGTAGATTATGTTTCCAGTGATTTGCGCTGTTCCGATCCCGTCCTCGTCAGCCAGCATGAAGATACCGGCGTCCGCGATGGGCGTATTCGCCGGACCGCCGAGCGAGAGGTTCGAGCCCGTGACCTGCGGCATGGTATTGTTAGTGATCTTGAATCGAGCCGAGCCGTAGCCGGTCGTGGCGTTGCCGTTCTGCGCAAAAATGTTGATGATCGTCGCATTAGGCACTTCGCGGATCGTGTTGTTATTAATGGTGATCGCACTCTGCGTGGCCACGCCTTGAATCACTGCGCGAATGCCGTTGCCGAAGCCCGAGCCCGAGTCCTTTACCCCTGCCGTACCGATGGTGTTCGTGTCAATTTTTCCTACAAAGGCGTGGCTAGTCGGCCCGGTGTCCGCGCCTGCGGCAGTGAAAGCATTAATGGCCGTGGCACTGGACTGATTGGGCACCGCGCCGGGTGAAGTCACCCTACCGACGACGGAGTTGTTCAGCACTTGAAAGGACAGGTTAGAAATCTGCGAGGTGGCGATATCGATGCCTTGGCCGTTGCTCGTGAAAGTGTTGTTCTGCACGGTGATGCTGTTAGCCGTGGTCAGCGCGGTCGAGGTGATGGTGCCCGAGTTCACGCCGATGCGTCCCGAGTCGTTCGTCTGGATTTGCACGCCGACTGCGCGGTGCCCGGAGAAAGTGTTGTTCTGGATGTTACCGCCCGTGAGCACCGAGCTGCCGCGCATCGTCAGCAACAGCCCGTCATTCTGCGGCGGATTGCTCGTCCCATCGTTGCTGAGCGTTGTGCCCGACATGGTGAAGGACGCCATGTTCGTGTTGAAATTGTCCACGACCACTGCGTTGTGCGGCGGTTTATCTACGAGGTCGTTCGTGAAGTCCACAGCGCCGCTTACGTTCGCTAGATCCACGCCGTCGTCAGTAGCGCCGCCCGTCGGAGCGTCGATCACGTTGCTGCGGTTGAGTGTGAAGCCGCCGGTGATGCCCGTCCCTTTGATGCCGTCGGTGCCGGAGTTAGAGATGTTCATGTAGCCGAGGGTGATTGGCCCCACGGTCGTTAGCGAAATACCCGCGCCGGTCGTGTTCTGGATGGTGCCGCCCGAGCCATTGTTGCTGGCGCCTGCATCCCCCGTAACGGTGAACCCGCCGGAGCTTCCAGTGGTGTTGAGCACGATGCCGTTGGCCGCGCCGTTAGCCGCAATGCTTCGGAAGGTCAGTCCGCTCGCGCCAATAGTAGTCGCATTCACATTCAGCGCGGTAGCCGCTGTCGTAGAGAGCGTGTTGAGGATGCTCGTGTTGTTCTGCGTGGCATTGATGGTGCCGCCGCCGGTAGCACTGAAGGCCGTGTTTGCGCCAGTGCTCAGGCTCAGCCCACCGGTAAAATTGATCGTCGCGCCCGTATTCGAGCTGAGCAAAATTCCCGTGCCGGTATTGCTGATCGCTTGGGTAAAGCTCACCGTGCCGCCGGTGCGACTGCCGATATTCACGGATCGCCCGGTGGCTGTGGTGATGGGTGCATTGATGGCAAAGCTGCCATTGCCGCCACTGAGCAGGATGCTATTGGCTGTGGTGCCGGAGACGGACACATCACTCGTCGTGGCATTGCCGATGGTGCCGGCGTTGATATTGGTTCCGCTGATGCCGCTGGCCGACGCGCTGGTCACGTTCAATCCTACAATCGTGTTGCCTTCGGCCAAAGTGATCGCGTTGCCCGCCGCATTGGCGACGGTGGGTCGAGCGCCGCCAAGCGTTGGCCTCGCGGTGGTCATGTCCGAGCCAGGGCTGATTCCCATCAGCAAGTCAAAGGTCGTGCCCGTCGCCGCTTGCCCCACCAGGAATTCTCCCGTCTTCAGCGTGATGCCGCCCGTGTAATTCTCGCTCGCTCCACCGAATAGGAAGATTTTGTGGTTTGCCGAATCCACTGTGGACACCTTCGCCAGCGTCTGAAACGGATGACTCAGCGTGCCGTTGTTGCTGTTAGATCCATTGACCGCATCCACATACCAGATCACCGGGCCGGAGACCGTGATGGTCACCGTGGCCTTCCGGCTAGCGACCGTTCCGCCCGCCACCGAGTTATCAATGGTGTATGTAAAAGTGTCAGAGCCGGTGAAGCCGGGGGCAGGCGTGTAGGTGAATTTACCCACATTGCCGCCACTCGTGGTCATGACCACCGTGCCGCCGTTGGTAGTCGTCGCATCAAATGCGGTGATGGTGAGAGCTATTTTGGCCACCGCAGTGCCTGCGGAATACCCGGCGAAATCATTGCTCACGACGCTGAAACCGCTGCCGGAAGCGCTGTTGATGGTGGTGTTAGCAAAGACTGTCTGGCCTGTCGTGGTGTTGTAGTTGTCATCAAGGGCCACCGGCGTAGCTGTGAGGTTTCCGACTCCATTGGGCAAAACCGTGTGTGCCACCTCGGGATCGGCGAAGGTCACGCCTGTCGCATCGGCTGCGCCAGTATTTGTGATCGTATTGGTGTAGATAATCGTACTACCGCCTGGCTTGCCAGTGGCGGCTGAAAGTCCGTCGTCTTTAGTGGCCGTGATGATCGGGCCGACAGTAGCAGCATAGAGAAAATCACCTAGCAGAAGACCTATCGCAAAAACCAGAAGGGCCGCGAGACGAGAGTAAAAAAGACGAAAATCGTTTTGCATGATGAGAAGGGGAAATAGCGTCACTAGAATTGAAACTTAAAAAGCTGCGAATCACATGAGACCGCAGCACCTCGCGAGATATCAGGATCGCGGCGGAAAGACCCCCTGCAATGCAATGCAGAAGTTTAGGGTCAGGTAGGGCATCAAATTGTTGTGCGGCTGACCGCCGCCCGCCGGGGTGATGGCTTGGCTAGCCATAGATACCAGCGGCGCTCCTGCGGGAGCCAGATAGGGTGTCATCGCAGATCCCCTCGCAAAACTTTTCCCGATCGGGAGCGATTTGCTTGCTGTCGTTGGATTGCCCATCAGCAGGTGAGTGTGCGAGGGTATTTCAGACTCTAAAAGCGAGGTGGTTTCAGACCCACCCGTCTCGCCGAGATCATGCAGTGACAAACCCGGTCCCTGCCCTGGGTGCATCGGTGCGCTGCCTTGCAAGTTCGGCAGCGCGAAGTTCGATTTTCCATCGCCGCCATACGTAGTGCCGAGCAGGGAGAAGAGCGCAGTATTTTGCGAAATCGGTAGGATTTGCCCGTGACAAAAAGCCCAACCCTTGGGAGCAAAATTAAACGGGAAGATGCGGATTTCTGCGACGAATGGATCCATTGGATGAGGCTTGGGACTGGATTACGTTTGCGATGGGAAGATGCCGAATAGCGAAATGATAAAGTCAATACACAGATACGGCTGAAAGTTATCGTGCGGCTGGCTACCACCCGTGCTAATCACACTTTGTGGTGCCATTGCTACCGTCGGGACTGTGTTCACATAAGGAAAACCTGCGGTCACTTGCGACGCCACGTTGTTAGCCGGGTTGGCATCATTTGCGTTAGTGGACGTGGCCATAAATTGATGGCTATGGGCAGGTATCTGCGTTGCTGAAAGCGTCACGGCCTCAACACCCCCGGATTGCGCGAGAGTAAAACCGTTCCCAAAATGAATGGGCAGGCGCCCGCGTAGATCTGGCAAGGCAAAAGTAGATTGCCCATCGCCGCCGTAGGTCGTGCCGATGAGGTTGAAAAGAGTTTCGTTCTCCGAGATCGGAAGGAGTTGTCCTTCGCAGAACATCCAGCCCGCAGGAGCGAAGTTTCCCGCGAACATTCTGATTTCGCCCACATACGGTTGTGCCATGGAAGTAGTGTTTTAATTTTGTGACGGGAAAATCCCTTGCAGGGCAATGCTGAAGTTCAACGTTAGAAATGGCTGCATATTCTGATGCGCTTGGGAACCTCCGGTGTTGCTTAGCGTGGCAGCGTTCATCGCACCGAGGTTGTTATCCGGCTCATGAAATTCCTGCGGAGTGCCACCCGCGAGAAGGTTTCCTGTCGGAATGATCGCCCCACCGCTCGACGAGGTAGCCATCGCGGTGTGGACGTGTGTTGGCATCTCGGAAAGGGAGAGTGTGTGTGACTGCTCTCCACCGCGCTCGCCGAGTGTGTGGCCTCCGCCAAAGTGGATCGGCGCGCGTGAGCGCAAGTCGGGCAACGCGAAATTGACGCGACCATCGCCGCCATAAGTCGTGCCTAACAGCGAGAAGAGTGCCTGATTCTGGTTAATCGGCAGCAACTGCCCGTCGCAGAGTGCCCATCCTTTGGGCGGAAAACCGAAGGACATGAGGCGAATTTCGCTTAAAAAAGGTTCAGCCATACGAAAATGATTGTGAGTAAACTCTGAAAAATTGCCGCTCTAATTTGCGATGACATTATTTGTTTAGAGTCTCCTTTTTCAAGAGTCCAGCGTATTGAATCCACAAGGCACATTTCTCCGGGGTCTTTCCTTGTAACACGGAATGGATCGTGGTAATCACGAACAACTCTGCAACAAATCATTTCTCATGTATCCATCAAGGACTTCCAACCTATCCGTCACGCGGCGTCATATCCTCGGAATGGGAGGGGTTGGAATCATCGGCAGCCTTGCCTGCTCCATGGGATTGAGGGCGGAATCGTCGCCAAGCGTCGTCATCCCCAAGCGGGAAGATTTCCTACCGCATTTGAATACTGAATTCCGCGTTGGATCTTCCGGCACGAGTTGCAGGCTAATCGAGATTGGAGAAGCACAAAAAGTCATTAGCCCCACCGCTGAATTTCTATCATTTTCCCTTATTTTCGCTGCGCCAAAAGAAACTGTGATGAAGAGTCAGATTCACCCCCTTAGCCATCGGCAGCTTGGGGAGATGGAATTGTTTCTCTCGCCAGTCGGGCAGTCGAAGGACCTTGTTCATCTGGAAGCCGTCTGCTGCCACCGGGCCTAACCAAAAATGACGCGGCCTATCAGCCTGCGGCCCGCCACTTCAGGTGACGAGCAGTTTCTAGCAACCCTGTATGCCTCGACGCGCGAGCAAGAGTTGGCTCTCACAGATTGGTCCGACGAGCAAAAGGAAGCTTTCTGCTTAGCGCAATTCGCAGCCCAAGACAGCCATTACCGTCAGCACTACCCGATGGCGGAATTCAGCGTGATCGAAAGCGCAGGCACACCCGCCGGGCGACTCTATGTGGCCCGGTGGAGCCAAGAAATCCGCATCATGGACCTCGCCCTGTTAAATGATTTTCGGCGAAAAGGGATTGGCACAGAGCTCCTACTAAACTTGCAGGAAGAGACCGCCAGAGCGGGCAAATCTCTAACAACTCATGTCGAGCGATTCAATCCCGCTTTGCGACTCTATCAGAGGCTCGGTTTCTGCGAGACCGAGGACAAAGGGGTTTACCTCTTGTTGGAGTGGACCCCTCCATAATGTATCAATTGAAGATGGCTTCGAACTCAGTTCCAACCGGACCGTCTGACAACTGACTGATGAAGATCTCGATCTCGCCGAACTCGTCACAGGAGAATTGATAGATCCCCTGTCGCAAGCGAAGCCCGTGTTCGCCGCCAAATAACAGGGAGAACGGATCGCGCGTTGCCCCCGGGAACGGATGCCCAAGTTTCGTGACGGACTTTAGGACGAGTTCAACACTCACCCCGCTGGCAATCACACGAAACGCACGTCCTTCTAGCGGAGCGAACGTCTCCCACCTAACATTTTCGAGCGGAATCATGGTTCTTTGGATTTTGATCGGCATCAGGCTCGGCAGAGATTGTCGGGCGCCTGATCGCGTAGGTAGGCTGGCGCTTGCAAACGAGCTGACAGCCCCGAAACTGACGTGAGATGCGAGTTCAGAAGGAGCAGTCGGGCTCTGAGTGCGCCTTTATTCTGGGAGGCAGTTTCAAGACACCATGCCGGAGTGGCGATGATACCAATGACGAACAATAATCGGTACATAGATTGATAATTTAAAAGCACAGAAAAACTGTCGGGGGCACTATTTGTCAAGGACTTCAATTTCACTACCCCGTTGCCTCACAATTGGGGACACCATGGCGCGCGCTATGTCCATGAGTGAAACGAGTGAAGAAGAATACACCACCAATATGCGCGAAAGGTATTCGCGGATGACCGGTCGCAAGGCCCGAGTGAGATTACTCGGGCGAGTTCGGCGAAGTGACCGGTTAGGCGCGCAAGCACGCGAACAAAGTTGTGCTATACTGACGCGCATAAAGATTTGTGGGTTTTGGAGTAATAAGGCAGGCGGGGCTTATCGTGCCCGGATTTCAAGCCCGCTCCAAACCCGCCTTGCTATCACTTCCCCCCGAAGCAGTCATTCCAAAAAAACACGGATACCACGGATCTAACCGTGATGTCCGTGGTCTTGATTCTTGAGACGTGCGGTCAGGGGCGATTCCGCGAATTACACGAGATCGAATCGATCAAGATTCATTACCTTGGTCCAAGCCGCAACGAAGTCTTGGATAAACTTCGCTTGCGAGTCGGAGGTAGCATAGACCTCCGCAAGGGCGCGCAGGATGGCGTGTGAACCGAAGAGCAGATCGATACGGCTGCCGGTCCACTTCAGTTCGCTTGTTTTGCGGTCGCGGCCTTCAAAGGCATCTTCGCCCGGCGAAAGCGGGCTCCAGACGGTCCCCATGTCGAGGAGGTTGACGAAGAAGTCATTGGTCAGCGTTTCCGACTGCCGGGTGAAGACGCCGGATTGGGCTCCCCCGGCATTGGTCCTGAGGACGCGCAAGCCGCCGACGAGCACCGTCATTTCCGGTGCGGTGAGCGTCATCAATTGCGCCTTGTCGATCAGCAACTCCTCAGCGGAAACACTGTATTTCGTTTTGAGGTAGTTTCGGAAACCGTCGGCGACCGGTTCGAGAAAGCCGAAAGAATCCACATCGGTCTGCTCCTGCGAGGCGTCCATGCGTCCCGGAGTGAAGGGCACGGTGATTTCCTGACCGGCATTTTTCGCGGCTTGCTCGACGCCGACGTTTCCAGCCAGCACGATCAGATCGGCAAGAGAGATTTTCTTCCCGTTAGACTGGGCGGTGTTGAACGCGGATTGAATCTCCTCAAGCTTCCCGAGGACCTTAGCGAGTTGGGCAGGCTGGTTGACTTCCCAATCCTTTTGCGGGGCGAGACGGATGCGCGCGCCGTTTGCACCACCGCGTTTGTCGGAACCGCGGAAGGTGGAGGCCGAGGCCCAGGCGGTCGAGACAAGTTCGGAGACAGTTAGGCCGGACTCGAGCACCCTCCCCTTGAGCGCGGCGATGTCCTGCGCATCGATCAGCGGGTGATCGACCGACGGGATGGGATCCTGCCAGATGAGGATTTCCGCAGGGATTTCGGGTCCGAGATAACGATCGCGCGGGCCCATGTCGCGATGGGTCAGCTTGAACCAAGCACGGGCAAAAGCGTCGGCGAATTGATCCGGATTTTCCAAGAACCGGCGGGAAATTTTCTCGTAGGCCGGATCCGCGCGGAGGGCAATGTCGGTGGTGAGCATGCTGGGGGCGATGCGTTTGGAAGAGTCGTGAGCATGGGGCACGGTGCCTGCACCGGCACCATCCTTCGGTCGCCACTGCTGAGCGCCGGCGGGACTTTTGGTGAGTTCCCATTCGTAGCCGAAGAGGTTTTCGAAGTAATTGTTACTCCACTTCGTCGGGGTGGTGGTCCAGGTCACTTCGAGACCACTGGTGATGGTGTCGCCGCCTTTGCCGGTGCCGAAGCTATTTTTCCAGCCAAAGCCTTGTTCTGCGAGGCTGGCGGCTTCCGGTTCATCGCCCACATGGTCCGCAGGGCCCGCGCCGTGAGTCTTGCCGAAGCTGTGGCCACCGGCGATGAGGGCCACGGTCTCCTCGTCGTTCATCGCCATGCGGCCAAATGTTTCGCGGATATCGTAGGCGGATTTAAGCGGATCAGGATTTCCGTCCGGGCCTTCGGGATTGACGTAAATCAGGCCCATCTGCACCGCAGCCAGCGGGTTCTCCAAATTGCGCCCGTGGATTTTTCCATCCGCAGAGTCGTCGGACACCAGAACCCCGCCATCCTTGGCGACGCCCTCGGAACCGTGGGCGTAACGCTTGTCGCCTTCCAGCCAAGTGGTTTCCCGGCCCCAATAGACGTCCTGGTCCGGTTCCCAAGTATCCTCCCGCCCGCCTGCGAAACCGAAGGTTTTGAAGCCCATCGTCTCCAACGCGACGTTGCCAGTTAGAATCATTAGGTCGGCCCAGGAAATTTTCCGGCCATACTTTTGCTTGATCGGCCAGAGCAGGCGACGCGCCTTGTCCAAGCTCACGTTGTCCGGCCAACTGTTGAGCGGCGCGAACCGCTGCTGTCCCCGGCCGCCGCCGCCACGACCGTCACCGGTCCGATAGGTGCCAGCGCTGTGCCAGGCCATGCGGATGAACAGGCCGCCGTAATGACCGAAGTCCGCAGGCCACCAATCCTGCGAGTCGGTCATCAGCGCCGCGAGATCCTGTTTCAGCGCCGCGAAGTCGAGGCTCTTGAATTCTTCCGCGTAATTGAAGTCCCCACCCATGGGATCGGACTTCGAGGAATGCTGGTGCAGCAGCTCGACCTTCAAGCGGTTAGGCCACCAGTCTTGGTTGGTCGTGCCGGTGCTGGGAGCATGATGAAATGGACACTTCGCTTGCGGAGGGGCGGCGGATACAGGGCATTCGGTGGTCATCTGATTTATCTTTTGTGGGTTAAAATAACTAAACTCGAGAAACTTTGGGACTGCGCCCGATCGCGCAGCCAGCCCCACATAAAAACTCGGAATTTGCCATCGGTAAAGACTACGCTTTCAATGCTTGCCATCGGAAATTCCTATGAATGAATCGTCCATGGATCTACGCCAGCTCGAATATTTCACGGCAATCGCCCGGGAAGGCTCGTTGACAGCGGCCGCAAAACGCTGCCGGATCGCCCAGCCGTCGCTAAGCCAGCAATTGCGGACGCTTGAAGACGAACTGGGCGAAGCGCTGGTGCATCGCAAACCGCGCGGAGTGGAGACCACGGCCGCCGGACGAATTTTGTTGGAGCATGCGGAGCGGGTTCTGGAAGAGGTGCGCTTGTTGCGCGAGCGGTTCGCCCAACGCAGGAATTCACAGGAAGGCGCGGTGATTTTCGGGATGATCCCGACAATCGCACCCTACCTGCTGCCACGTTTGTTAGGACCATTTCGCCAGGCATTCCCCAAGATCGATGTGCAAGTCCGCGAGGCACGAACAAGCGGCTTGATCCAACAGGTGGTGGATGGCTCGATCGAGTTCGCAATCCTCAGCGATGTGACGTTGCAGGATCAGAAAAAATGGTCACTGCATGTGCGCGAGTTGTTCCGGGAACCGCTGCTGCTGGCGGTGCCGCTTTCCCATCCGTTTGCGAATGAATCCCAAGCTCCCAAGCCTGAGCAACTCCAGCGGGAAAGCCTGATTCATCTGCGCGACGGACACTGCCTCACCGACCGGACGGTGGAAATCTGCCGCTTGGATCGGCTTGATCCAAGACTGGAATGCGATCAGCTCGAAACCGCCCTCGCGATGGTGGCTGCGGGTCTGGGAATCGCCGTAGTGCCCGAGCTGGCGGTCCGCTCACGCCCGCTGCCGGGCCTGGCATTTTGCCAGCTTCAAGATCCGGCCCCAGAGCGCACCATTAGCCTGATGAAGCGGCGGGCAGTCCAACTCTCGAAAGCGTCCGAAGTGCTGATAGACATCATCAAAAGCCTGCCGCGGGACTGTCATAATTTTTGAAAGATGGGATCCCTTGCGCCTTGTATGGATGCGGACTCCCATCCAATATCAGCCATGCTTCGAAAAATAACAGTCGCCGCCGCATTTCTCACAACCCTTGCCATGTCCCACGCGGAAATTGCAGTGGAGCAAGTCGCAAAAGGATTTGAGCGACCTATCTGGGCCGGAGTGCCCCAAGGCATCAAGGGTAAACTCTGGATTATGGAACAAGGCGGCCGGGTCTGGATCGTGGACGAAAAAACTGGCGAGCGCGACAAGGAGCCGTTTCTTGACGTTAGTCAGGACGTGACCCGCAGTGGCAATGAAGAAGGGCTCCTCGGGCTGGCCTTCGCCCCGGATTTCCTGAAAAGCGGGCGCTTCTACGTGAATTACACCGATAAGGAAAAGCAGACGCGGATCGTTAGATTCACTTCGGAAGACCGGAAAACCACCAATCATTCTACCGAAGAAATCATTCTGAAATATCCGTCCGAGTTTGCAAATCATAATGGCGGGTGGATTGGATTCGGTCCGGACAACATGCTTTACATTGCCAACGGGGACGGCGGCGCGGGCAATGATCCTAACAAACACGGCCAAGCACTAAACACTCTCCTCGCGAAGATTCTCCGCATCGATGTTTCGCAGACGACAGGATACAGCGTTCCCACAGACAATCCCTTTTTGAAAGAGAAGGACGCCAAGCCTGAGATCTGGGCTTACGGGGTCCGCAATCCATGGCGTTGCTCCTTCGATCGCGAGACCGGGGATTTCTGGATCGGCGATGTCGGCCAAAACAACTGGGAGGAAATCGACTACATGCCGAAAGGAAAGGCATCCGGCGCGAACTTCGGATGGAGTCTGCGTGAAGGCGACAAAGAGACCCCGGCCAAAGGAGTCGGTGGACCCGCTCCTAAAAATGTCATTGAGCCTGTCCATGTTTACAAACACGGCGGTGGCGAAAAGGAAGGTGTCTCGGTAACCGGTGGCTACGTCTATCGGGGGCCGATCAAAGAACTCCAAGGTCGTTATGTGTTCGCCGATTACCAGAATCCGCGGATCTGGTCGTTCGACTTGAAAGGCGGGAAAGCCACCGATTTCAAGGACCACACCAAAGAACTTCAACCTCAAGGTGGACGAATCAATCTGATCCCCTCCTTCGCCGAGGACAACGATGGCAACCTGTTCATCGTGGACATGACCGGACCGATCTATCGGATCGTCGAACGTTGATTTCGGGTCAGGCGGTGCTTGGCAAAGCGAATGCGCCATCGGAATCCTGAATCAAGGCTCGCAAGTTCCGATGCATGCCTTGCAGATGGGGGGCTTCCATTAGGGAGAGGAACTCGAAGAAAGAAATAATTGACCACGGATTTCACGGATGATCACGGATAAGAAAGTTTGAATTGAAGTGTTTGGAGCCATTT
>JAYVNE010000154.1:0-4016 GCA_043758615.1 Akkermansiaceae bacterium | reverse complement strand
ACGCCCTCGGTTCCACACCCCGTTCCCCCACAAAAATTAGGGCGCCGACACAGCAGCGCCCCACCAGTAGTGGCATGATGAGGTCATCAAATCGACATGACATGATGGGCCATCCCCGACCATCAACGAATCATCACCTGACCGGAACCCGTCAGAAAAGCTTCCGCCGCCGCGCCCTCAGATTTGCCGTCCAACTGCTCATGCCTCTCGGCAATCAAGCAGTCGCTCGTAGTGGCAAATACAGATCAATCGGGTGCAGCTTTGGATCAAAGTTAATACTGTCAAGATTTGAACCTAGACGCCATTTCCCGATTCTTTTTGCATGACAAAAATCATTGATAGATCCCTTTTTACAAAATGAATTTTGTCAGCCAGTTACAGCCTAACCCCGTTTCCGTTTCTAATTTGCTCACCCTTTCGATATCTTGGGTCCAATATAACCAACAAACAACTGATCTATATCGCTAGGCAATGGCCACTCAAAGTGAATCCTAAACTGTGGTGTTTTAACTTTCCCATGCCAAAAGCATACTACGTCATTTCCGGTCTTGGGATGTCTAAACGTCATGTCCGCCTTGAAGTGCGCTTTCTCATACGCTCCTGCATCAGTCATTCGGGCCTTCTCTCCCTCCATCCATGTGCTTCTAAGAGCATTGAACCTATCCCCGTCGTTCTTTATGATCGAATCAGCTATATCGTTGAGGGCTTTGAGTAAAATTTGACACCGATTGGCGACGTTTGAAATAAACTCAATGCCGAGCTGCTTTTTAAGGTTTGGTGACAGAATTAATCGGGGACAATTGAATGCAACCCAACTCAATAGTGAATCCCACGATTTCACCTGTTGAGGAAGCTGGCTTATTGCCGCCTCAAGTCCGTCCAGCGTCCAGAAATTTAATAACTCATACTTGCGACTCTCGGACTCACCGAGGCGCTGCTCCCACCAAATCACAATGGGTGTTACTGCGTAGCGACTTGGGTGAATAGAAACCAGCCAAATATCTCCGCCGTTATCTGAGCGGCAGGCAGCTTCGGCAAGGGCTGAATCGGTCACCGGATCACCATCTCGATCTCCATCCCAGACCAAATACTCGTTAGATGGCTGAACCGCAGGGTCATCCCAAAAGGGGCCTTCCCTTGATAGCCAGATGCAAATCTGCTGTTTCTGATCGCGCGGTAACTGGAAAATCCAATGCTGAAAGGTGATTCCAGCCACTAACTCACGTTGGCCGAGCGTCTTGTTTATCTTCAACACCTGACCAGCACTCTTGAGCTTTTCACGCATTCGCATCACGATACCAAATGACGATCTGAATGCTTCAGCATTCCCAAACTGCCCCTCAATTGAGGCATCATTGAAAAGAACCTCAGGCATGCGTTAGTCCCACGATACAAGGTCTTGTAGGTCACTGTCCAACTGATCAAAGAACCCAGGAGGCCAATCATCAATCTGCCCTTTGCGGTTGATTCTTGGCGAAGTAATTCGGGCTGAGTGAGTGACTGGATCACGTGATTGGAAGTAGTGAATGGCGACATCTTCATTGCTGAGTGTGCCATTTTTCACTGCTCGCCTTATGCCGTTGAGCACATGGTCGCTATGCGATTCAATGATGACCTGTGCTCCCGCTGCTGCGACTGCCGCAAGGAAACTGGCCATCTGGGCTTGTGCCGCAGGGTGAAGGTGAGCCTCGGGGTTTTCGACAATGAACATTCTCCCAGTAGCGGCCGCTAGCCCGCCGACTAAAATCGGCAACACATGAGTCAATCCATAGCCAACATTCTGTGGGCGATAAAAATCGTCTTCAACACTGGTCCTCAACCCCAGTGTCATCAGGGGAAGTTCCATGAGAGGTGGACCTGGAACCTGCACACGGGACACTCGTAGTCCGGCTCCAGGAAAAAATCGCTGCATCCAGAACTCAACTTGTCTCATGAGCTGCGGCTGTCCATCTCCTAGCCGAAGCGGTAGTGGAACTTCAAGGTCCTCATTCTTGTGAAGGAACCACGCTGTGTATTCTCCTTTTGAACCCAGTCGGTCCACACGGCCTGAACTAGCATCTGCCTCATAAGTATCTCTCGGACCGAGACGTTCCGTCGATATGTGAAGCAATTGACGAATCTCTGAGGCTGATTCTCGAACCAAGTCTCCTTCGCAATTCGGATACCAGTTGCGCACTCCTTCGCGCAAAGCATCACCATTTTGTTGGGACCAACTACGGCAAAGAGGTGCAGAAAGAAGGCTCTTATCAGATGCGTCAAATTCCCAAACGAGCCGAATGCCTTCACGAGAAACACCCAATTCAAACATTCCCCGACCAGAAAGACGATCTAAAACGTCATGCACTGATCCGAGTGAAACGAAGTCTCCATTCAGCAACAGATGAGGCGGCGGTCCTGGTTCTTGAAGAGTTTGATGCAATGCTAGCAGTGCTTGAATTACACTAGATTTTCCAGTGCTGTTCAGGCCAGTTAGTAGAGTTAGCTTTCCGAGAGGTAAGTCTAAAACCTCAAAGCATTTAAAGTGCCTTAAATGAAGAGCGTCAATCATGAGCGTATTTTGCTAAGGGCTGAACGATAGGCGTTGAAGCGCAATTTAACGTTTGTTGCCGAGTTTGTTGATCTCGTGATGGCTTCCGAAAATGATGCGTCTTCCAGAAGACCCAGAGTGATATCTGTGATCTCTTGTTTTTTGGCTAACGCCATATTTTCATCCCAATCTGCGAATTCAACGGTCATCACATCGAATAGAGCTACGTTTATAATGGAACGCTTGACGTGCGGACTCATCGACCGTCTAAAAGCATCGCTTCCAAATACCGCCGCGTTGATTTTCATGGTTCGTCGGAAAGCTGTCGTGAATTCGGAAATATCTTCACGTTTGTTCATCTCCGCTAAAGCTTTGCCGAGAAAGGCATCCATTTTCCCATTGTAATCATTTACCCCTAAAACTCTGAATGCCGCAAAACGGTTAATGCATTCTCGGTCTCGCATTGTTGCAGAATTGAGCCCACCAACAGTAGCGTTTAGAAACTCGTTGCTTTCGGCCATATCTCGAAGCCACTTGGTTGCTTGACCGGTATAGATGCAGTTGCGCATTTGCTGCCTCGTCAAGGGCACCCCCCCATTTACTCTCTCAAAAATCTCGTAACGAGCCTCGTCAGGAACTTTGCTGTCTATCAGGTAGAGCGTGAGCGGCGTATCCTCGATTCTCGTCTTTAATGTCGGGGGTAAATTATCAAAGCTTTTGCCATTCACATCTTTGGAGAACCCAAGTCCTCGAAGTTTGTAATCACCCCTGAGAAAATCGCGAAAGCTTGTTAGCCTCTGCAATCCATCAACAACTATAACTTTGCCCTCTTTTGATTCTGCTAAGTAGAAAACAGGGAGCGGAATGCGAAGGAGGCAAGACTCGATCAGTTTACTTTGTTGGGATTCGTTCCAAACAAATGCCCTCTGAAAGTCTGGATTCAGAATGAAAATGCCAGCCTCAATTCTCCGGCACACTTCGAACACAGTGCGTGT
Source organism: Akkermansiaceae bacterium (assembly GCA_043758615.1). Lineage (GTDB taxonomy): Bacteria > Verrucomicrobiota > Verrucomicrobiia > Verrucomicrobiales > Akkermansiaceae > Luteolibacter. The sequence continues at coordinate 494 of JAYVNE010000154.1, read as the reverse complement.
TTCAGTGCGAATCATCAAACTGTCGATTGGGAAGGCTCCCAAATCGATAGTATCCTGCTCAGCCCCCTCGACTTCCGGTGTTGGTAATGATGCGACTGTTTCGTCCATAGTATGAGTTGTCGTTTGATGCCACGAGTTTGCAAGCGGAGGCTTAGCGGGAAGCGGAGGCACTCCATTCATCAAGCTTCTGCTTCAGCAGTTCCTTTGAGGGCAGGTAGAGCTGATACTCTTTCGCGTGGATGTTGGCGTCTTTGGGCAGGGTGAGTTCGATGACGGTCTTTTTGGCGGACTTGCAGAGGAGGAGGCCGATGGTGGGGTTTTCCTCGGGGAGTTTTATTTCTCGGTCGTAGTAGTTCACATACATCTGCATCTGGCCGAGGTCTTGATGCGTGAGCTTGTCGAGCTTGAGGTCGATGATGACGTAGCAGCGGAGGAGGCGGTTGTAGAAGACGAGATCGACGAAGTAGTGGTCTTCATCGAAGGTGAAGCGCTTC
>JAYVNE010000153.1:0-4046 GCA_043758615.1 Akkermansiaceae bacterium | reverse complement strand
ATGGCGATTTAAATTTGAGATTTGAAATTTGAAATTTGAGATTCGTGCGTGAGCACCGCTCAGATGCGGATGGTGATATCGACACCGGCTGGCAGGTTGAGCTTCTTGAGCTCATCCACGGTGCGGGCAGTTGGATCGACGATGTCGAGCAAACGCTTGTGAGTCCGGACTTCGAACTGCTCCATCGACTTTTTGTTGACGTGCACGGAACGGTTCACGGAGAACTTCTCGATGCGTGTCGGAAGTGGGATTGGGCCAGCCACACGGGCTCCCGTGCGTTTCGCGGTCTCCACGATTTCTTGGGCGGAGCGGTCGATCGCGCGGTGATCGAAGGCGCGCAGGCGGATGCGTATTTTTTGATTTTCCATGGTGGAGAAGTTGTTTGACGGTTTACGTGGTTGAGCTATAGGGCGAGAAATCAGTTCTTCTTAACCGAGACGGTCACTGACGATTTCTTCGACGATATTGGTTGGGACTTGCTCGAAATGCGATGGGGTCATGGCATAGGAAGCGCGTCCCGAGGAGAGAGTGCGGACGGCGGTGGAGTAGCCGAACATTTCTTTGAGAGGCACATTGGCATGCACGATGGAGAGCTTGCCTTTGGACTCGGTATTTTGGATCTGCCCACGGCGGCGGCTGAGATCGCCCATGACATCACCTTGGTAATCGTCAGGGGTGGAAACTTCCACGGCCATAATTGGCTCGAGGAGGATGGACTTGGCCTTTTTGAAACCGTCCTTCATGGCGAAAATGGCCGCCATGGTGAATGCGTTTTCGTTAGAATCCACGTCGTGATAGGAACCATCGAGAATTTCCACATGGACATCGATCACCGGGTAGCCGGCGATGATGCCGTTCGTCATCGACTCGTTGATGCCTTTATAGACGGCGTTGATGTATTCCTTGGGAATCGTGCCACCGATGACTTTGTTCTCGATGGTGAGCCCCTTGCCCTTTTCGTTAGGCTTGAGAGAGATGATGACGTGGCCGTATTGGCCGCGGCCGCCGGATTGCTTGATCAACTTGCCCTCACCGCCAGCGGCTTGGGTGATGGTCTCGCGGTAAGCGATTTGGGGAGCACCGGTGTTAGCCTCTACCTTGAACTCGCGGCGGATACGGTCGATGATGATCTCCAAGTGGAGTTCGCCCATTCCCGCGATGATGGTTTGGCCAGTTTCCTCGTCGGTCTTCACCTTGAAGGTCGGATCTTCTTCGGAGAGACGACCGAGTGCCATGCCCAGTTTCTCCTGGTCGGCTTTGGTTCTTGGCTCGACGGCCATCGAGATGACCGGTTCCGGGAAAGTGGGGGGCTCGAGAACCACATCGTGGTTATCGGCGGCGAGCGTGTCGCCGGTGGTAACATTTTTGATACCAACCATGGCGGCGATATCACCGGAGTAGCAGGCGTCGATGTCCTTATGCTCGTTGGCTTGGATTTGGATCAAACGGCCGACGCGCTCCGAGCGGCGGGTGCGTGGATTATAAACGGTATCGCCCTTGCGGATGACGCCGGAATACACGCGGAAGAAAACGAGTTTGCCGACGAATTTGTCGGCCCAAAGTTTGAAAGCAAGAGAAACGAACTTTTCGTTGTCCGAGGTGATGACCTCGATGTGTTTCTCATGATCATCGGGATCCATGCCGATGGCCGCTGGAATGTCGAGCGGGCTTGGGAGGTAGTCGAGAACTGCATCGAGCAGAAATTGGACTCCTTTGTTTTTAAAAGCAGAACCACCGGCGACGGGCACCAGCAGGTTGTTGATCGTTGCGCGGCGGATGCCTTGCTTGAGCTCTTCGAGAGTGATCGGCTCTTCGTTGAGGAATTTTTCGCCCACCGTGTCGTCCACGTCTGCGACAGCGTTGACGAGTTCGTCGTGGGCCTGTTTACAGAGTTTGATTTGATCGCCTTCCAGATCCTTGACGGTGTAGGTGGAACCAAATTTGTCGTCGTCCGAATAGTAGATTGCCTTTTGGTTCACCACGTCAATCTGGCCGATCAACTGGTCTTCGGCACCGATTGGGATCAGGATGCGGACGGCGTTCGCACCTAACTTTTCTTTAACTTCATTGAAGACGCTTTGGAAATCTGCACCCGTGCGGTCCATCTTATTGACGAACACGATCCGCGGAACGTTGTATTTCGTCGCCTGACGCCAAACAGTTTCGGTTTGCGGTTGGACACCGGCGACGCCGCAAAAGACCACAATACAACCGTCTAACACGCGGAGGGACCGCTCGACTTCAGCCGTGAAGTCAACGTGTCCCGGAGTATCGATGATGTTGATGCGTTGTTTCTGGCCTGGGAAAAGCTTGGTCATCCCCCCTTCTTCATGCTGCCACCACTCGGTGGTGACGGCGGCGGAAGTGATGGTGATGCCGCGCTCGCGCTCTTGCTCCATCCAATCGGTTGTCGCGCCACCATCGTGGACTTCGCCGATTTTGTGAATCATGCCTGTGTAGAACAGGATCCGCTCCGTTAGAGTCGTCTTACCCGCGTCAATGTGCGCAGCGATCCCGATGTTTCGGGTGCGCTCGAGCACGTATTGGCGGTTTGGACTATTCGGATTCACGGACGAAATTGCTAGAGCGCTGTCAGTTAATTAGAAACGGAAATGGGCGAAGGCGCGGTTGGCTTGAGCCATCTTGTGCACATCGTCGCGTTTGCGGACGGCACTGCCTTGATTGTTCGCAGCGTCCTTAATCTCGTTGGCGAGAGCGACGTGCATCGGAGTGCCTTTGCGGTTGCGGGCGTAGTTGACGAGCCAACGCATGGAGAGCGACTCGGAACGATCCGGAGCCACTTCGAGCGGCACCTGATAGGTCGCACCACCAACACGGCGGGATTTCACTTCCACGCGTGGTTTGGTGTTTTCCACGGCGCGGGTGATCACTTCGAGAGGATCAACGGTGTCCACGCCTTCATTGGCGCGGTCGATTGCGGCGTAAACAATGCGCTGGGCGAGCGAACGTTTTCCGGATTCCATCACCTTGGTAATAAGGTGACCAACGAGAGCGCTGTCGTAGCGAGGATCGCGACGGTCGGGCTTGGTAAAAATGCGCTTGCGGCGTGGCATGGCGTTGGGATGGTGTGTTAGTTGATTTGAAAATTACTTCTTCCCGCCTTTTTTAGCAGGAGCGGCGACGGCACCGGGCTTCGGACGCTTCGCACCGTATTTGGAACGGCTTTGACGGCGCTTATCGACACCAAGAGTATCGAGAGAACCACGAACGATGTGATAACGGACACCTGGAAGGTCCTTCACCCGTCCACCGCGAACGAGGACGATGGAGTGTTCTTGGAGGTTGTGGCCTTCACCGCCAATGTAGGCGATGACTTCGAATCCGTTCGTAAGGCGGACCTTAGCGACTTTACGGAGAGCCGAGTTTGGCTTCTTGGGCGTGCGAGTCATGACTTGAAGACATACTCCGCGGCGCTGTGGGCAGTTGACAAGAGCGGGTGACTTCGACTTTTCGGCCGGAGTGAGGCGTCCCTTGCGAACGAGCTGATTGATGGTCGGCATGATTTCCTTGCGGTGGTTCTGATTTTCCCATGGGGACAAACCGGAGCGACGACAAGGCGGCCTTGTAGTAGCTTTTTTCCGGAGCTGGACCCGATAAATTTTCCCTGTAATTTGAACTGCTTCGTATAAAACGTCAGCAGTCCTCGCTGTGGGGGGGGCGACTCTAGGAATCGAACTCAACCTGACAAGCCCTATTTTGCAATTTTTTCTAATTTTTGATCAAATCCAGCGAATCCTGCCAAATCTGACCTTTTGCCAGCGAAAAAAGGCGCAAACCCCCAGCGAATCTGGCAAAGCATCGCCCATCATGGCTTCGGCAGCTCCCCAGATAGCGATGATTTCACGAATTTCTCGTCCGTAAGCGTCTTTAAAAACTGCAACAGGGCGGATTTATCGGACGCGCTCCAGGGTTCCTCCATTAGGGAAAATCAAAGATTTTCAACCACGGATTTCACGGATTCACACGGATGAAGACTCTCAATTAGGGGCGGATTGGATCATTTGGAGGACAAAACCGGGAGAAAT
>JAYVNE010000152.1:0-12353 GCA_043758615.1 Akkermansiaceae bacterium | reverse complement strand
CCCGCCTTGCTATCACTTCCCCCCGAAGCAGTCATTCCAAAAAAACAGGGGCGTCCACCTATTTTCCAAAACGAAGCATTGAGCATGCCGAACAGTTCTGGCACGGGGGTTAGTCCCAAATAACAAACGTTAGCATTGTCCTTCGTTGGACGGGGTGGTGAACGCAAACCAACGCAAACGGGCACTCAATCCAAATAGGGATTTCCTAGGGCTTCTTCGCCGATGGTTGTTCCCGGACCATGGCCAGGGAGAATCCGGGTTTCCGGAGGGAGCGTCATCAGATGGCAGGCAATGCCATCGAGCAATTGGCTGGTGCTGCCGCCAGGGAGATCCGTTCTTCCGATGGAGCCTGCGAAAAGGGTGTCTCCCGAGAATACGACACCGTGGCCGACAAGATGGAATGTCACGCTATCGGGCGAATGGCCGGGGATGTGTGCGAGGGAAATTTCTAAGCCTGCGAGCCGCAACGGATTTCCCATATCGAAGCGCACATCAATCTGATAGGACGGCACCGAGATCGGCAGTCCCCAGCCCCGCGCTGCGGATTCGAGCGTTAGGTCTTTCGAATATTCCTCGAGCGCGTGGAGCTTAGCCCCTGCTGCCCGCAAGGCAGCGGCATCGGTGACGTGGTCGTAGTGCTGATGAGTGAGAAGCACGTGATCGACCCGCACTCCGCGTTGAGAGATCCATTCTGTGACGCCCTCAGGTGCATCGATCAGAAGATTTCCATCGGGAGTTTCGACGAGATAGCCGTTTGTCTGGACGAAGCCGCCTGTATAAGAAGTGATTTTCATGAGAAGAGGAGGCGGGATCTATCATCAAAATCGCCCCCGTCCAGATGAACGAGGCGCTTTTCAAATGAGTCAAAAAACCGTTAGCGGGTCAGGCTTTTTTTTCACGAAGCGCGAAGAATAGCATGAGGCCCCCGAACACCAGTTGGACGATGCCCCAGGAGATGTTGATATTATGACCAAGGGATTTTGTATATATTTCGCTGCCGTTAGTAAAGAAACCGAACCCGGTTAGGATTAGCCCGAATAGGGTGAAGAGAATGCCAATTGGCAGGCGGAGATCGAAGTTCATAGGATTGATAGAGCAGTAGGGATTACCAGAAGATGATATTGAGGATCACGGCCACAAGTAGCACCATGCTGCCCACAACGGCAGGTCGCTTCCACATCGGCTCGTTCTCTTCTTTGATTTTTTCGGTGAGGGAATAAACCAAGCCAACGAGCTCGCCATCTGTCTTTGTCCGCTGAGTGGTGAGGGAAATAGCAATCGTGATGACAAAACAGAAGCCCCAAGCGACGATGGCGAGCCAGAAATTCTGAGCCATACTGGAGGTGAACTGATAGTGATGGCTGATCCAGCCGCCCTTGACCCAAGGGATGACTTCACCTGCCTTGAGGAGTTGTGGAGAACTGATGCCATGGAAAATCATGGCGCATAGGGTTCCAGCCAAGAGCCCGTAAAAAGCACCGTGGCCAGTCGCACGTTTCCAGAACATTCCGAGCAAGAAGGTGGCGAACACCGGCGCATTGACGAAGCCAAACACCAATTGAAGGAAGTCCATAATGTTATCGACGTTCTTCGCCACATAAGCAAATCCGATAGAAATCACAATGCCTGCCACCGTAGCGAACTTGGCCATCCACATGTAGTGCGCGTCGGATTTGCCTTTGCCAATGTAGGATTGATAAATGTCGTAGGTCCAAACCGTGTTGAACGCCGTGACGTTACCCGCCATCCCTGACATGAACGAAGCCATCAGTGCCGTGAGGGCTAGACCTAACATGCCAGTGGGCAGGTAGTGGGCAATCAGCGATGGAATCACCAAGTTATAGTCCGTCGCTCCCGTCACGCCGTGTGGGATGCTATAGCCAGAGCCAGCCTTCGCCGCGAGACCGAGAGCGATCATTCCGGGAAGGATCACGATGACGGGAAACAGCATTTTCGGAATCGCGCCGATGATCGGCGTGCGGCGGGCATCGCCCATGGTCTTGGCAGCCATGGCGCGCTGAACGACGAGGAAGTCGGTGCACCAATATCCGAAGGAAAGCACGAAGCCGAGACCGAAGACCATGCCGAACCACTCAACTCCCATCGGGTTTGCCGTGGTTCCCATGTATTTCCATGAGTGGACAAACTCCGCGCCATGGGTTTTTACCAACGACGCTGTCAGGCCGCTCCAGCCGCCGAGGTCGTTAAGGCCGATGATGACGAGGGGTGCGAAACCGAGCACGATCAGGAAAAACTGGAGAACTTCCGTATAGATCGCGGAGGACAGGCCGCCTTTTAACACGTAGGCGAGCACGACAAGAGAGGAAACGATGAGCGAGAAATTATAATCCCACTTGAGAAGCAAATGAAGCAAAGCTGCCAACGCATGTAGCGAGGCGCCGGAAGACGCGACTGTCATTACCGCGAAGGAAATCGCGTTCAAGCCGCGGGTCTTTTCATCAAAGCGCAGTTTCAAATATTCCGGCACGGAGCGGGCGCGCGAGCCGTAATAGAAAGGCATCATGAAAATCGCGAGGAAGATCATCGCTGGGATCGCACCTACCCAATAGAAATGGGAGGTCATAATTCCATATTTCGCGCCGGACGCCGCCATCCCGATCACTTCCTGAGCGCCGAGGTTGGCAGACAAAAAGGCGAGGCCCGTCACCCACACTGGAATTGATCGACCAGAAGTTAGGAAGTCAGATGCTGACTTCACGTATTTTTTCAGCACGAAACCGATGACGATGACGCCGAGAATGTAAACCCCAAGAATCGCGTAATCCACTGAGTGGAGGTCGATCTTGGGAGTTTCGGCACCCTCACCGATGGCGAGAGCACTGGAGGCGAGTATTGAAATGGACGGAATGATTTCCATCGGCTATGAAATGGATTAGATGAAGGAAATGGTTGATCAATTCACCTCCCTCGTAAGTCGTTAGTTCCTATCAATTTTTTATTCTGCGGAAAATTTGAAGATCATGGAATGCTTGTAAGTCTCACCTGGGCGAAGCACCGACGATGGGAATTTCGGCTGATTTGGTGCGTCCGGGAAGTTCTCTGTTTCAAGTGCGAATGCCGTACGTTTCTGATAGGCGACTCCCCCTTTTCCGATCGAGGTGCCATCAAGGAAATTGCCGCCGTAGAATTGGATGGCAGGTTGATTACTGGAAATTTCCATCACACGACCACTCTTAAGGTCTTTCACACGAGCATTGAGTCGGACGCCTTCACCTTTATTGATTACCCAAGCGTGGTCGTAACCGCCACCGAGCTTGAGCGCCTCGAACTCGGCATTCACGCGGTCACCAATCGCTGTTGGCTTAGTGAAATCCATCGGAGTTTCTGCGACAGGGGCGATCTCGCCTGTTGGAATCAATGCCGCAGTGGTTGGGAGGTAGTGATCCGCGGCGAGCGTGAGGACGTGGTCGTTGATGCTCGTGGTTGGATCCCCCGAAAGATTCCAATACGTGTGTTGCACGATATTAACAATCGTCGGTGCATCCGTGGTGGCAGTGGCCTGCCACTTGAGTTCGTTCGCATCATCAAGGCTGTAAATCACCTTCACCGATAGATTTCCAGGATAGCCTTCTTCCCCGTCTTTCGCCGTGTAGGTAAACTCAACGGCATTGTCGGCCAGTGCCTTCCCTGCCCAGACGACTTTATCAAATCCCTTCAAGCCGCCGTGCAGCGCACAGGCGATTCCACCGTTGACGTTGTTAGTCGCGAGCTTGTAATCTTTACCATCGAGAGAAAATTTCCCGCTATCGATTCGGTTGCCGAAACGACCGACGGAAGCTCCAAAGTAAGAAGTGTTAGTGAGCCATCCTGCTAACGTGTCATAACCGTGGGTGACATCCGCCAGCTTGCCAGCCTTGTCCGGGACTTCCATCGAAACGAGGATCGCACCGTATTCCGTTAGCTTCGCGACCAGTCCATTTTTATTCGTGAGGATGAAAATTTTCACCTCTTGCCCATCGGGCATTTTCCCGTAAACCTCTTGCTTTAAGTCATTTTCAGCGGCCATGATTGAAGCGTTTTGACAGGAGAGAACGCCGATGACCAGTGCAGAAATCAATAAATTAGGTTTCTTCATGAGGTGCTTGATTTGGCAAATTTTCAAAGGAATGCCAAGCGCGAATTCTCACCCAAAAGAGGTATACAATCCCCTATCGGGTGATAATAATCAGCGATGACTGATCATGCATCTTGGGAATCCATTCTTGCCTCCATTTTGAAAGAATTCGGCTGCCAGACAGGAACCATCCACCAATCCAATGCCGAAAAAAACCTGAATCTGATCTGCCAAATCGGCGTGCCTGACCGCCTGTTGGATAAAATTTCTCTCATTCCATTTGGAAAAGGCATCGCCGGAGTGGCGGCGGAGACCAGGCAACCCGTCGAGCTTTGCAACCTCCAACTCGATCTCGGTGGCGTGGCCAAGTCAGAGGCCCGGCAAACCGGCGTTTCAGGGTCAATTGCAGTGCCCATTTTCACCATGGAAAATGATCAAGTCATCGGCACGCTCGGGATCGGAAAATACGCTCCTTACGAGTTCACCGCAGCCGAAAAACTACGACTCGCAGATCACGCACAAAAACTCGCTGAGCTTTTTGCACACAAACACGCCTGAGGTGATTGACCCGGCCAAGGATGTCATTAGACTTCTCCCATGAACACGGTGGAGTCTGCAACAAAGATCCTTGATACGATGCTTGGCCATCTCGGCTTCACGGCAACCATTGAGGTCCAAGAAACCCACGATGGGCCGTGCCTGCAAATCCACTCGGGCGAAAGCGAAGCTATTATAGGAAAGGACGGCGACCGACTCGACGATCTCCAATACCTCGTTAATCGCATCCTGCGGCGACATTCCCTCAAGGCCGAGCGGATCAAGGTGGATTGCTCGCATTTCCGTTCTATCCAAGAGGACCAACTGAACGAAGAAATCCGGGGCCTCGCCGAGCGGGTGAAGGCAACGGGTAAACCGCTTCAAGTTAGGCCGCTCAATGCTTACTACCGCCGTCTCGTTTACAACATCCTCGCCGATGATCCGCAAATCACCTCCCATTCACCGGGAGGTGATGATCGCCTGAAACGAATCACGATTTCAGTCAAACAAACACCCGAATCTTCTTTATGAAAAAATTCTTTTTTGACTGTGGCACCCGCGATGCCACGGCATCTCTCGGATTTCTCGCGCTGCGGGTGATGGTCGGCCTGATGATGCTAATCGGCCACGGAATCCCTAAAATCCAGGAATTTGCCACCCGTAAGACCTTGTTCTACGTGCCAGATCTCCCGCCTTTTAACCTGATGTCGCCGACGATCAGTCTATCACTTTGCATCGGTGCGGAGGTCGTTGCAGCATCCATGATCATCATCGGCCTCGCCACACGTCCTGCGGCATTTGTGTTAGGTATCAGCTTGGTCGTGGCGGCCTTCGGCTTTCTCGGAACCGCACCTTGGTTCGTGAAACCTCCGACCATCACCGACGCGAAGGAACTCTCACTGATGTACCTCATCCCAGTCATTGCGATTATTCTAGCAGGTGCCGGTAATTTTTCACTGGATTCCTTCATTTACAAAGAAAACAAGCGCCGCCGCTGGTGAGATCATGGACACACACCGCCTCGTTCTTCCCGGTGATTTGAACCAATACGGATTTCTGTTTGGTGGGCGCTTGCTCGCATGGATCGATGAGGCGTCATGGATCGCCGCCAGCTTGGATTTCCCGCATTGCCAATTCGTCACGGTGGCGATGGACACTGTGGAGTTCCACTACAGCGTGCGCGATGGCACAATCCTGAGAATCTCCTGCGAGCGCGAAAAGCAAGGCACCACCAGCACGACCTATCAGGTGAAGGTCGTTGACGAAAAAGCCGGCCGCCAACCCATTTTCTCAACTCGCGTCACTTTCGTCAGCGTCGATGACGAGGGCCGGAAACGAAGCATCTGCGGCTGAATGTGACAAAGGAATTCCTGCCTGTTCTTCCCACCCGAATCACCCTGTGGAAATTCTGATAGAAACCGTTGATATCGTCCTGGCTCTGGAAAAATCCGAGGACGACACTGCCCGCCGCACCGCCGCAGCCCTCAAGCTCGGAATCCCCGTGGACCGCATTGGCGGGGTGAAACTTCGTAAACATTCGATCGATGCACGCCAGCGCTCGGTCAAGGTGCAGCTCCGGCTGGATGTCTCACTGGATGCTCCGCTGCCGCCGGACATCACGCCCCATTGGTTAGCCCCTGCCCTGTCTGCAAATGCGCGCCCGGTCATTATCGTCGGCTGCGGGCCAGCGGGAATGTTTGCGGCATTGCGATGCTTGGAAAACGGTCTAAAGCCAATATTGCTCGAACGCGGAAAGGACGCTAGCGCCCGCCGCTTCGACCTCGCGCCGCTGCTGCGCGAGGGCCGCGTGATCGAAGAATCTAACTACTGCTTCGGCGAGGGTGGTGCCGGCACATTTTCTGATGGAAAACTTTATACCCGCGCCACCAAACGCGGCCCGGTCGCCAAAGTTTACGAAATCCTCGTCGCCCACGGTGCCCCTGAGATCATCCTCACCGATGCCCACCCGCACATCGGCTCGAATCTTTTACCGAACGTCGTCAAAGCCATCCGCCAATCCATCATCGCCGCCGGTGGTGAAGTCCGATTTCAAACCAAGGTTGTCGATTTCTTGATTCAAAACAATCGCATGCGCGGCGTCCTAACGGGTAATGGCGAAGAAATTCTAGCAGATTCGGTCATTCTCGCCACTGGCCATTCCGCACGAGACATCTATCGGCTACTGGCAGAAAAAAAAATACTGCTAGAAGCCAAGCCTTTCGCGGTGGGCTTCCGAATCGAGCACCCGCAGCCATTCATCGACGAGACGCAATACCATCTCCATCCCGGCCAAGAGCGCCCGCGCCTCCTTCCCGCCGCACGCTACCGTCTTGCTACGAAGATCAGGGGCCGCGGCGTTCATTCGTTCTGCATGTGTCCTGGCGGTTGGATCGTCCCAGCATCGACGGAGAATGATGAGGTCGTCGTCAATGGAATGAGCCTCTCGCGGCGTGACTCACCCTTTGCGAATTCCGGCATGGTCGCCACCGTCGAACCGGAAGATTTGGAACCACTCGTCAATCAACACGGCATTCTCGCCGGTCTCGTTTTTCAAAAGGAACTCGAACGTGCCGCCAAAATCGCCGGCGGGGGTGGTCAGGTTGCACCGGGCCAGCGCGTCACCGATTTCCTCAACGGCAAAATTTCCGCCGATCTCCCAGAAACCAGTTATTTCCCTGGCACCCATCCCGCACCTCTCCATGAGATGCTGCCGCCATGGATCACCCGCCGCATGAATGAAGGCCTGCGACTCTTCGGAAGGCAGATGCCAGGTTACATCTCACGTGACGTTCTTTTGTTAGGATTCGAAACCCGAACCAGTTCGCCCGTTAGAATCCCCCGCAGGGACGACACTCTCGAGCATCCCGAGATCTCTGGTCTCTTTCCCTGCGGCGAAGGCGCAGGCTACGCCGGTGGAATTGTTAGCGCGGCGATGGATGGAATGCGCATCGCCGATGCGGCATGTGTCACTACATAAAAACCCGGCTCCCCGCAGTGCGAAGAGCCGATTAAAAAACTCACGCCTGAGAAATCAGGTTAGAAGCTCGATTGCAGTGAGAAGTTAAATTGTCCCCCTTGGTCCGCTTGGTTGTCCGGTGACGAAATCGGAAAAGCATAATCCAGCGACAATGGAAGCGGGCTAATTGGCAGCTTTAGGCGGATGCCGAAACCCACATCGCTATATAGATTACTTGGGGATATATCCCAACTGTCCGCATTCACAAATCCTGTGTCATAGAAAACTGCAGCTCGCACGGTTTCGATGATCGGCACGGTGTATTCGAAAGACACATATCCGAGTGAATTCCCACCATACACATCGTCGGTATAACCGGTATCACGCGGTCCGACATCGCGGAACTTGAAACCACGCAGGGTGCGCCCCCCCCCTAGGAACATGCGCTCAAATACTGGAATATCGCCACTGCCATCCACGGAAGCAAGTTCGCCAGTCACGGAGAGAATCGAGTCCCACTTCAAGTTCCAATACTTCTGACCTTGGGCGGAAATCGTGAAAGTATTCACGTCACCACCGAGCCCGGCGAGTGTCATACCAATATCAATTTTTTCGCCCTTACGGGGTTGGATCCCACTGTCACGGCTATCATACACATAGTTCCCACTCACCGCACTGCGAACGAAATCACCGCCGATGTTCTCTTCCGAAAAGAAGGAATTAGCGCCGTTCGTAACAGGCAAGACATTACCCGCGCCACCCGTTCCATTTGGATATTTGTCTTTTCCATTCACACTGGAATTAATGGTCACGTTTTCTAAACGATATTCAGCCTTGATTGATCCCTTCGCCCCAAGGGGCTTTCTAATGGAGACCGCAGCGCCGAAATTTGTCTGGTCATAAAAGTCACTGAAGTAGGAGGACTGCTTATAGAACATCTCACCCGTGAGCGAAAGTTGCTGATCCAAGAACCACGGTTCCGTTAGCGACATGGTAAACTCGGAACGTTGGGAACCGGCACGCAGGCTCATCGCAAAGCGTTGGCCACCGCCGGTAAAATTCCATGGATTGAACAAATCAAAGTTTGATTGCTCCAGCGTCACAAATCCAACGATGCTATCAATCGAACTGAACCCGACGCCCACCCCGACGGAGCCAGTCGATTTTTCTTCTACCAACACATTCACATCGCGGTAGCCAGAGCCACCCGGCGATCCATTGGCTTCGACTTCACTGAAATATTGGAGATTTTGGAGACGGGATTTGGTGGTTTCGAGTTCCACTGAGTTAAACATATCGCCCGGTTTGAGGGGAATTTCTCGGCGGATGACCTTATCTTTGGTCTTGGTGTTACCACTGATATTCACACGACCCACACGGAAGCGCGAGCCTTCGGTAATACGGTAAACGATATTCACTCGGTTAGGTCCGGCATCGCGGATATCAGGTGTAACTAGGGCATCGGCATAACCACGCGAACCATAGTAGCTACGAATCATCGTAATATCATCGCGCATCTTCTTGGAAGAGTATGCATTGTTCGTATTCAGCGTCAGAGACGGATAGAGTTCTTCAGGTTTGAATACAGACATCTTCCCAAAACCCACGCCCGCCACGGTGTATTTTTCACCCTCTACGATCGGGATAATCAAATCCACGCGACCGTCCTTCACTGGCTCGCGGCGCAAGCCGGGGCTGCTAGCGCGGAGATAGCCCTTGCTGCGGTAGTAATCGAGAACGGCATCGAGGTCCGTGTCGAGCTGGCCCGACTCGAATTGGCCGGATTTGGTGAGCCATGAGAACCAGCCCTTTTCCTTCACCTTCATTTCCTTGCGGAGTTCAGGATCGGTGAAAGCGTGATTTCCCTCGAAACGGATGTGGCGAACTTCGTTTTTTGAGCCCTCGTCGATCACGAAAATCAAATCAGACAACCCTGCCTGTCCGGTGGCTTGTGTGCGGTGGGTGACCGTCACGTCTGGATAACCGTAGCCCTGATAGTATTTCTCGATATTCCGGCGGGCTTCGAGGATTTGCTCATCGCTCAATGCGCCACCGGCCTTCATCTTAGATTCCTTTGCCAGCTTTTGATCGGTAAAAATGGTATTTCCTACAAAACCCACACCGCCCAGACCCGGCCGAGTTGTCACTTCAGCGATCAGTTTCACGCTTCCTCCCGTGGGCTCCGCGAGAAACCGCACGTCATCGACAAGGCCCGACTCGTAAAGCGCCTTGATGTCCTTATCCAAATTCTCCGAACGGTAGGTGGATCCGGCTTTGGACGCCATTAGGTTCCGCAAGCGCGTTTCATCCACTGTCTTCGCTCCATTATAGCGAATCGAGACTTCTGAGATGTTTTTACCTTCGAAATCCTGCGCGTGCAATGTGCCCGCGAGAGCCATCACAGAGAGGGAAGTAAGAGCGGCGAATTGACCCACGCCACGCGGCATGAGAAGGGAGGGATTGGTTGAGAATCGCATGCAGTTAATTAGGATGGGCAAATAAGCCCGCCCAGCCCCCATCTCGTCAAGGTCAATAGCTGACACGTTTCTACGAGGATTCTCGCTTCCTGCCGAAATCCTTGCCCCCCGCCCTTTCCTCCATTACACCCGCCACGTGCTCACGATTCATAAACTTACCAAAACTCTCGGCGGTCGCACACTCCTCCGCGAAGCCGAAATGTCCATCAACTGGGGCGAGCGCGTCGCCCTCGTTGGCCCGAACGGTGCCGGAAAATCCACGCTTTTTCGCATGATTCTCGACGAGGACTCACCCGACGAAGGTACCATCGAGCGCGATGAATACGCGATCACCGGCTACCTCCCCCAGGAAGCGGGCGAACCCACCGATGAAACCATCCTTGAAATCGCTATGGGTATTACCCCGGAAATGATCGGCCTGCTCCGCATCATCCGCATTGGCGAGGCATCTGGCGACCTTTCCACCCCCGAGTTCGCCCACGCCCAGGACCAATTCACCGCGCTCAATGGCTATCAGCTCGAACCGAAGGCGAAAAAAATCCTCCACGGCCTCGGCTTCAAAACCGACGATTTCAATAAACCCGCCCGCGAATACTCCGGCGGTTGGGTCATGCGTGCCCACCTCGCCCGGCTCCTCACCATGGAGCCGGACCTGCTAATGCTCGACGAGCCGACCAACCATCTCGACCTGCTCTCCCTCCTCTGGCTTCAGCGCTATCTGTTAAATTATTCCGGTGCCATTCTCATGATTTCCCACGACCGGGATTTCATGGACACCATCATCGAGACCGTCATCGAAATCGATCCCGATGCAGCTGCCCTCATTTCCTACACCGGGAATTACACTGCCTTCCTCGACCAGCGGGAAAAACGCTACGACCTGCAAGTTCAGGCCTACCGCAACCAGAATAAGGAAATCGAAGCCCATCAGGAATTCATCGAGCGTTTCCGCCAGATTGGGTCTAAGGCGGCGCAGGTCCAGTCCCGCATCAAGCTCGTCGAGAAAATCGACCGCATCGAAAAACCACGCACCCCGCGCAAACCTTTCAAGTTCAATTTCCCTCAGCCACCCCGATCTAACCAAAAAGTCATTGACCTTCAAAAAATCGGCCAGTCCTATGGTGAGAAGCGCATCTACAAGGATCTCGACCTCACCATCGAGCGCGGCGACCGCATGGTCCTCGTCGGCCCTAACGGCGCGGGGAAATCCACCCTTCTCAAAATTCTAGCAGGCGTCCTGCCAATCGATGGAGGCAAGCGCGAACCCGGCTACGCCACCAAAATCGGTTACTACTCTCAGCACCGCGCCGAGACGCTCAACGAGAACAACACCGTTCTCGAAGAAGTCCTCGCCGCGTGCACCACTCTCCGCGATGAGGAAGCCCGCTCCATCCTCGGCTCATTCCTCTTCCGCCGCACCGATGTCGAGAAACGCTGCGGTGTTCTATCAGGTGGCGAAAAATCCCGACTCAACCTCGTCAAGTTCCTCGTCGATCCGCCGAACCTCCTCCTTATGGACGAGCCGACCACTCACTTGGACATCCTCTCGATCGATTCGTTAGTTCAAGCGTTGAAAAACTATGAAGGCACGCTCGTTTTCATCTCTCACGATGTCCACTTCATCCGCACTCTAGCAGAAACAACCTTGCACGTCACCCGCAACGAAAAGAACCCAGAAAGCGGCGCACTCGTCACGAGATACACCGGCGGTTATGATTACTTCATCGAGAAAAGCGGATTGAATGATGACCGAAGTGCGGTGACTGCGTAAAATAAGGAGCTACGACACTTCTGTCGTAGCAGCCCAAGCGAAGCCAAAGCATCGGTAACTCACTCGCCGCGCATTAGCATCCACGACAAGCATGTCGCGGTTCCTTATCAAAATCTCCTCCCCACCAAGAACAATGGAACCCATCACCGCCCGCTTCAAATGGACTTGCAATGATCTGCTCGTCGGCAGAAGGCTTGCCTTAAAGTCGTCCAAAACACGCCGTATTAGCGTCATGATATTCGCCATCGTTGCGGGCATCATAGGCTTCACAGCAACAGGTGGGGGACCATCTCAGCGCAAGGTATCAGCACCTGCACGCCAGTTTCAAAATCTGAAATCCAGTGGTCCGCTTTTCAGAAAGTAATTTTCACCCCCGCCGGTTTCCTATTCATGCCCAACGCGCAGGTCTTCCACATCCTCCCCACCCGCGCCTTCTCCTCCCCGGCGGACATTGAAAACCTCAAAATCCTCGCCCGCCAGCACGCCACCGATTTCAAGGAGCTAAAATAGCTCCGACGTCCCTCAATTGGAGCGCGG
>JAYVNE010000151.1:0-4084 GCA_043758615.1 Akkermansiaceae bacterium | reverse complement strand
TCCGGCATGTATGTGCGACTGGCATTCGCCGTGGCCGCGCACTTGGAGCCGGAAATTTTGATTGTAGATGAAGTGCTGGCGGTAGGAGATGCGCAGTTCCAAGCAAAGTGCTTAGGCAAGATGCAGGATGTGGCATCGGGTGGACGGACGGTGCTGTTTGTAAGCCACAACATGGATGCTGTGCGCACGCTTTGCCGTCGCGGCATCTTAATGAGCAGTGGCCAGATACAGGCAAGCGGCTTGATTGCCGAAGTGATGGACACCTACTTGGAGCAAGGAAGCTCTGCCTGCAATTCTGTGTGGCAACGTAAAGAGGTGTCCGTTGAGTCTGCGAGCATCATGAAGGTTGAGGCGCGCTTGCTAGGGAAGCAGCCAGAGCATCTGCTCAGCGTCGATGTGGAGGTGGAAACAAAAGGAGTGATTGGCGGTCTGATGCTGGCCTTCGATATCTGTGACAGTCGGCAGGTGCCCATCATGCAAGCTTTGCCAAAGCAGGAGCCTTTCTTTGGAACCGAGAATGGTCGGCATCAGATGGATGTTCAGGTTAAACTACCGCCTTTGATTCCGGGTATCTACTTCGTCAGTGTTTGGACGGGGCAGCATTTCTCACGCACCGCCGAGTTTCTCGAGTGCTTAGTTAGCTTTGAGGTTACCGAGAGTCCGTGCGATGACAGATCATTCCCCCATGGTAGTGACCATGGCTTTATCGTTCCCTGCTGTAGCATTCAATCCCTGAAGTTCTCTCTTTGACGTATGCCAGACCTTTGGTTTCCCATTAAATCTCTACTGCCGTTATCGTTGCGCGCAACACTAGTGCGTGCACGACGAAACAGGCGCTACGGTCAGTTGTATGAGCGTTTCAAGGCTTATACCATGATTGATCGGCGCACGTATGGTGACAACATGGAACTTACGGAACGCGTGAAGCAGGTATCTGGAGCCGTCGTGGAGTGTGGAGTTTGGCGAGGAGGTATGTGTGCAGGCCTAGCTTCCTTACTCGGGCCAGAGCGGGAATACTGGTTGTTTGATAGTTTTGTGGGCCTGCCGCCTGCTAAGGCGGTTGACGGACAGCAAGCGTTGGACTGGCAGAAGGACACAATGTCCCCCACCTATTTTGAGAATTGCGCTGCAGAGGAGTCCTTCGCCGCAGAGGCTATGCGGCTTTCAGGTGCGACGAAGGCGCAGACCGTCAAAGGCTGGTTTAACGAAACGTTACCTGGACGCACGATCCCAGGCGGCATTGCCTTATTGCGCTTGGACGGGGACTGGTATGAATCCACTATGACTTGCCTGGAGGCACTCTATCCCCAAGTGGTGTCCGGTGGTCTGATTGTCATAGACGACTACTATGCCTGGGATGGCTGCTCGCGTGCAGTGCATGACTATCTGAGCAAGATTTCTTCCGCAGACCGATTGCGTAACTTACATCACGTCTGTTACATTGAGAAACGGACTCCGCTGCCATCACCGACCCGTTAGGAGGCACTCATCGCTATGGGTTCGGTTCGCCTTAATCTTATGAGCAACATTAACTACAATTCTGATTGCAATAGTCATTCTTACACTGGTGCCGCCGCCGCGCTCGGTATCCTGCTAGCTGATCACCATGTAAGTTCGCTCCTTGATGTGGGGTGTGGTCCTGGGACCTGGATCACCGCTGCGGTGGAGGCTGGCGTGCCAGAGGTCTGTGGTCTGGACGGTATCGCTCCCGTGCATGGACTACCGGAGCCAGCACGGTTCATCCAGCAAGACTTGAGTGAGGAATGGAGCTTGGGCAGGCGCTTTGATATGGTGCTGTGTCTGGAGGTTGCTGAGCATCTGGATGCACCCGCAGCTCCCAACTTGGTCAGATCGCTGTGTGCTCACACTGATCTGATCATGTTCTCCGCCGCCATCCCAGGTCAGAGCGGACAACATCATGTGAATTGCCAGTGGCCGGAATACTGGCAGGCGCTGTTTAATATCCAGGGTTTTTGCTGTAGCGACGACGTTCGTTGGAAGCTCTGGGACCGCAAAGAAATCGAGGTATGGTATCGGCAAAATATTTTCATTGCATTCCGGTCCGAAAAGGCTGGCACCGAACCGAGAATACGTTCCGTTCTTCACCCCGAACTTTTCAAGCAAATGGTAAATAATGTCGCGGATGAAGCCTATCCTGAGCATCTCGAGCAGATTCGCGATGGTCGGCTGACTCCATGGCAAATGTTGCTCCTCTTTTCAGAGGCTCTGATCAGAAAGACGAAGCGTCGTTTAACTCAAAAATGACTTCTGTGGCGATCATAATTTGCACTCGAAATCCGGACGTTACCTCGTTTGAGAGAGTCTTGGAATCGCTCCGGGGTCAGACTTTCCCGCAGAGCGAATGGTCTCTGTTAGTGGTAGACAATGGAAGTCGAGTCCCAATAGATGCCTCGCTTTTAGGGTGGCATTCGAACTTCAGGATAGTGCAAGAGCAGGAACGGGGTCTTGCAGCAGCGAGAATTAGTGGTGTGTATGAGACAGACGCCCCCCTTCTTGTTTTCGTGGACGATGACAATGTGCTCGCACCTGATTACATTGAGCAAGCATTTGGAATCGCTTCCCGTCATCCTTGGCTCGGGGCGTTTGGGGGGGGTGCTTCTCCAGTGTATGCAGTTGCCCCATCGCCAGAGTTGCTATGGATTGCTGACGCATCCGCATTGAAACGTGACCTCACGGCCCCTGCCTGGAGTAATCTCTATCGAACTGAAACGACGCCGGCAGGGGCGGGGTTAGTGATTCGTCGAGAGGTTGGCCTTTTCTACGCTAATAGCACCCCGGCAGGATCACTCTTTCGCCCGCTAAATCAGGATCGAAAAAAGCTAGTCATCTGTGAAGATACAGATCTTGCCTGGAGTGCGATTGATCTTGGCCTAGGGTGTGGGACATTTCCTCAACTTCGGTTCAAGCACTTGATCGGTGCCGAACGTGTAACGCTAGATTTCCTTATTTCGGCGGTCGAGCACTTTGCTTATTCATGGGTGATGTTGCATCGCTGGCGGGGTCTTCCGCTACCGCCAGCCGAGGATTTCGCTTCATGGTCCAGGCGGCTATTCACGGCGCTGACGTATTTCCGCCAAACCAAGGTTTCCAAAGCGTTGGCCCGAGCAAGATGGCGCGGTCACGCGAGGGGAAATTGCACCACACTTGAACAACCAAGGCACTATTTGGATAAATAGGACTCGGATTTGGTTTTTGCACGAGAGCTTGTTGCCTTGTTATTAGGCGCTTACATCCCAGCCCTTCTTACTGTGTTCACACGATTGGGAACTAGCATCAAGCACCGCTGTCGCTGGTGGAACCTCGGCGTCTTCAAGCTACGTTCAGCCTTCTTTCTGGACTCGGTTTGTGTTGATGGTCTGCGCATTAAAATGCGTTACCCTGAGTGAGACGTGGAGCGCACAGAGGCTGAGTGCCGACATCTGTTTTGGGATGATCCGTATGGCTTGGTCGGGTTGCCGACGACTTTGCATAGCGTGGTGGATATCGGTGCGAACATAGGATTTTTCACGCTCCTTGCGAGGCACCGTTTTCCCGCAGCAAAGATTCACGCTTATGAACCCAACCCGCAGATGAAGCCAATGATTGATCGAAACACTGGTTCTCTCGGAGTGGTGCTGCATCAGGAAGGGATTGGCGGCAAAGCTGGCTTTGCAGACCTCGTAACAGACGGCAACACGCTAACTTCCACCACTAGGGAAAGGGATACTGGCAGTATCACCATCGTGCCTCTGAGCCACGCGGTGGCACGCATGGGCGGCACCATTGATCTGCTGAAAATGGATTGCGAAGGCGCAGAGTGGTATGCTTTTGATGATGTAGAAGCCTGGAAAGGCATCCGGTATCTTGCTATGGAATATCATCTGGACCCCCGCAGGGAGCGCACACTGCCGAATTTGATTGCCAAACTGCACCAGCTTGGCTTTGCCATCCAGCACTTGCGCGAGGCGGACAATCCTCTCGTGGGCCTGTTGCATGCCGTGAATATATCCTTTCAAGAACCGCAAGTCCGCGAATGAAAGTCCTGCTGCTCGGTGAAATCGGTTCCGGTAAGATCGGTGGCGGC
>JAYVNE010000150.1:0-4086 GCA_043758615.1 Akkermansiaceae bacterium | reverse complement strand
TATCTTTTTCCCGATTTCATTAGATATATTAAAAGCATTTTACGTGCCACAATTCATTGGATTACAATAGATTGTGAGTTTTTGGAAGTCCCCTTAAGTAAATACTGCCTGATCCCAGAGAACACGTCCTCAAAAAGGCTCATATCTACGATCATAGTAACTGTTGCATGAGGAGCGATAAGATCAGCTGCTCTTTCGATAAAGAACATAGCTGAGTGGTATCTTTTCCCGGCAAGCGGCTCGTGCGGGAATGCAAAACTCGCAAGAAGTTGCGTGAGATAGTGCTCATCTATCTGTTGAGCGTGGCGCGAATAGTAGCTAACATATGGAGGATTGGCGATTGCCACATCAAAGCCGTCCTTCAAGTAAAACACTTCCGGGAAATAGATCTTGAAGTCGAAGATTTTTTTCCCGTCGGTCAGTTCGCGAATTATGTCTTCGATTTGCTGTTTGAGACCGACTTTATCCTTGTGGTCTGAGGAGTCGAAGAACTGGGACTTTAGCCGCACTAGTTTGTTGAATGATTTGATATTGAATAAATTTCCCTCAACGCCAAGCAACGAGTTTCCTACGACGATTTTGTAATCCAAGTTAGGAAGAGGTTTGATTTGCTTCACATCCTCCTCGTCCACCACCAGTGACAGCCAGAGCCGCAGTTTCGCGATTTCGACGGCACCAGCGTCGATGTCCACGCCGTAGATTGAGTTCTGGATGGCGTGGCGTTTGAAGTGATAGGGAGTGCGCTCCGCAATGTCGTTGAAATAGGGTGTGAGGGCGGAACGGGCTTTCACGATCTCCGTCATCATGCCGACGGGAAACGCGCCGGAACCGATGGCGGGATCGCAGACGGTGATGGATTTGAGGGCATCATCGAGGGTGCGGGCGTGGGTTTCTATCGGCTTGGGGAGCTTGCGGGCGTAGCTGACGGTGCCACCTTTGCGGGCGGTCTCGTAGTGGGCGGCTTGGTCGCCCTCGCGGATGAAGGTTTCGATGTCGGCGCGTCGTATCGAGGTAGTTGATGAGGCTTGCCTGGCACATGTAGTGCACAATTTCACGCGGGGTGTAGTAGGCACCGAGTCCCTTGCGGCGGTTTTCCTCGATGAGGTTCTCGAAGACTTTCCCGAGCATCTCGGGATCGATGGCGACTTCCTTTTCGAGAGGTTCGGCTTCGTTGACGGTGAAGTTGTAGCGGTCGAAGACATCGAGGATGCCGGTGCCGGTGTCGCCTTCCTTCGTGAGTTGTTGGTTGGTGAAGAGGTCGTTGGAGAAGGCGAGGTTGGTCTGCGCCCAATCGTAGCCGGAGAGTGGCTCGAAGAGGCCGCCATTGAGGAAGGGGATGCGGCAGCCGAAGGGTTTGCACCATGCCTCGTGGCCGCGGTCGGTGGCGAGGGTGTCGTAGAAGAGCGGTTCCATCACCTCATTGAACAGGCACTTGCCACCAGCGATGGATCGGTCGGCGAGCTGGCGCATGAAGTTTTTCGGGCCATCGCCCCAGTTCCCGCCCTTGGGCACGCCGAGCCAGCCTTTTTTCTGGATGAAGTAGAGGAAGACAATCTGGCCGAGGAGTTTCTTGGCGAAATCGACGGTGCAGACGTTCTTGCCTGTGAAATCCGCTTTTACGGCTTTGTCCTTGGCGATGATCGCCTCCAAGGCCGCATGGGTGCGTTGGAAGAGGGCGGCGTATTGATCGAAGAATTCCTTGGTGACGGATTCGACGCTGAAGGCTTCCTCGATCTTGGCGAGCGTGGGGCTGGATTTCGTATCCTGGAGCAGGGCGAGAAAGCGGGTCTGCGCGGTGTGGCATTGCTCCTCGGCACCGACGAGGTAGGAGTAGCGGCGGGCGGGGGTGAGGCGCTCTTCGGGTTTGATCTTGCCGGTTTTCGGGTCGCGCTTGGTCTCGTATTCCATGCGGACGAAGGAGAAACGCCATGACTTGAAATCCGGGGAGACGAAGGCGACGAAGGCGACGAGGGCGGCTTCCTTGTAGGCATTTTCCTCACCATCACCGCGCTTTAGCTTGTGGGCTACGAAGTCGCGCAGGGCGGTGCGGGTGCGCTCCAGCTTGTAGGACTCGGTGAGCTGGACGATGAGGACATCGGCCAACTCGGATTCGGCGGACTCGTAGGTGCCGATGCGTTGGCAGGAGGAGACGTGGGGCTTGAATGCGTCCGGCACCTGCATGGTCTGCCTTTTCGTTTCGTCTCGTCGAAGCCGTTGGTGAGTTCGTTGATGAAGTTGCGGAAGCGTTCGCGGTCGAAGGAGGCTTTGAAAGTCTCGGCAACGACGCGCTGGGCGGTGGATTTGTCCATGATGTCAGAGGAGGATGAGGCCGTGGGGCACGAAGGGGAGGAAGTCTTTGCGGTTGTTAGTGGCCAAGTGTGCCTTGGCTACGATGGCGGTTGCGGCGATCATCGCGTCCACGCTGTATTTTCGGTTGCGACTGATGGCGTTGAAGAGGCGCGCTGCCTCGATGGCTTCCCTTTCGCCGAACGGCACTATGCTTGTAAGAAAAGCGCGAGCTGTCGCCTCTTGCATATCCGTGACTGGCCCGCAGATAAATTCAAACCAAGCTGGCATCGCGGTAATGAGTTGCTCGCCTTCCTCATACCATGCTGACAATTCCTCGGACTCGGAAGTCGCTGCGGCGAGTCCACGGATTAGGTAGTTGGTATCAAGGCAGATCATTGGCCCCGCCAGTGTTTGCGGTTTTCGCGAATTTCGGCCATCCACTTTTCCGCTCTGGCGGGATCAATCCCGCCACCGCTTTCATGGAGACGACGGAGCATGCTGATGGGATCCGGCTTGGAAGGCTCTTCGGCTTGCTCAGAATGGGCAACCGCGCGGCGGACAACTTCCGCCTGTGAGACGTTCCAGCGGATTGCCAAGCGTTTCAGCCGCTGGGCGGTGGCATCATCCAAGGCGAACGTGGTTCTGTGAGTCATCGTTGACATACCATTGTTCATACCATCACGTATCTGATCGTCAAGGAAGGTATGAGGAAAGGATCAATTCGCGGGGGGCGAGGGCTTCGTCTTTTTCCCGCTTCTGGGGAACGGCGACGAGGTATTGGCTGGCGATGTCGCGGCGAAGGATGGAGAGCATTTCCATGGGCGCGGCAGTCTTGTCGA
The DNA here is from genome assembly GCA_043758615.1 of Akkermansiaceae bacterium. Classification (GTDB taxonomy): domain Bacteria; phylum Verrucomicrobiota; class Verrucomicrobiia; order Verrucomicrobiales; family Akkermansiaceae; genus Luteolibacter. Next base: position 958 of record JAYVNE010000150.1, on the reverse strand, counting down.
AGGCTTCCTTGACCTTGCGGATGGTGGCCTTGCCGACCCGGCCATCGGCGATGATCTGCTGCACGGCGGCGAGGAATTGGCGGTCTTCCTTGGTGAAATCCTGGCAAGTCCGGACATCCTTCGCGCGGAGGCGCTTGAGGATGATGGATTCATTTCCCGATCCGGCAGCGGTGGATGGCAGGAGGGTTTCCACGGATAGCGTGGTGGTGGCGGTGAAGCCGGTTTTGTTTTTGTCGAGCAGCGGGTAGAACTGTTCGGGATCGATCTCGCCGCGCTTTTCGGTGGCGGTGGTTTCCAGTGTCTCTGCGGTGGTGAAGAAGTCGAGTTCCTCGGCTCCCTCAGTGGCGGCGTGGGAGCGGAAGAACTTATCGAGCCGACCTTGGCGGAAGTAGGTGATGACAGCGGGTAGCACAGACATTCTTGTCTGTGGTTCTGCGGAAGGATCACAGGCAGGAATGCCTGTGCTACTCTGAGAACGAGTGGAGCGGGCTTTTCGGGGCAGCCCGAGAATGGTCTCGTGGACGGCTTTCACATCAACGGCGTGTTCCCAGAGTTCATTGAAGCGGTAGAGGGCGTAGTCGTGCTCTTCCGGTTCTGCGAGCAGGACGTTGAATTCAAGATTTCCTTCCAATCCACTGTGCGAGAGATTGCTGGAACCAGTGATGACATAGCCGTGGTTTACATCTGGCACCGGGTGTTCGGGTGTCATGATGTAAACTTTCGCATGGATGTTCTGCTCCCGGTAGAGTTTTACTTCCAGTTTTCCCGAACGGATCCATTCGATGAATTTTCGGATGCCGGTCTCGATGGAGAGAGAGTCTTCCGCTTGGACGAGTTCTTTTTTGAGCATGCCGCAATTTCCACGGCATTTTCTTTTTGAAGGGAATATCCGCATAGGTTCCTGATTTCGAAAAAATCCTAGACAAACCTCCCCGATTCGACTCTGGTGGGGTTGGAT
>JAYVNE010000149.1:0-12542 GCA_043758615.1 Akkermansiaceae bacterium | reverse complement strand
ATCCAACCCCACCAGAGTCGAATCGGGGAGGTTTGTCTAGGATTTTTTCGAAATCAGGAACCTATGCGGATATTCCCTTCAAAAAGAAAATGCCGTGTGCGGGATACAGAGGCGCTTTACCAGCAGCTTGACAATGTCGCCAACGAGCCTGTGCGAATGGGCTTTGCCGACCGGGGGAGATACGATTTGTTTCTAGATCTCAAGCATGGCACGGCGGAGAGATTCGACGAAGGAGCGGCACGGCGGTTTGTTGAGACGCTTGTCGGAGGCCTTCAGCAGAAGCGTTTCCGAGCAGGCTGGCAGGAAAGCGATCTTGAAGTGAATGCGATCCGCACCGAGTTGAAGGTTTTAGGCGATGATCCAGATTTTGAGACGATGGGAATCAGCGATGACGCCGACATGGTTGAGAAACTCATGAACCGTTTGGAGCAACATTATGCCTCCGCCTAAGGTCACCATCGAACGGCGAGCGATCAAGAATACCCGCCTTCGTGTCTGTGAGGACGGCTCGGTTGTGTTAATCGTCCCAGCTCATTTTACGGATGTTCAAGCAAATGGTGTATTATTGAGAAAATCAGATTGGATCAACGACAAGCGCAGCTTTTTTGCGAAGCGTACCCCCATTAGGCACAAGTTGAGTCCAAACGAACTAAGGATTTTTGGGGACACTTACCGTTTTGTCCATACGCCAGCCCTCCGTTTTCGTTCAACTCTTGACTACCGCAACCATCTCTTGTTAGCGGGGGCTGACCTTGCTAATCCTGATATAAGGCTGAGCTGGCTTCGTAAATTTTCAAAAAACTATCTCGAAAAGCGAATACGTGAAATTTGTCTTTCTCATGGATTCAGCTTTAATCGACTTTATGTTCGCGCTCCCGGAAAACGATGGGGAAGTTGTAGCGCAAAAAAGAACATATCTTTGAATTGGCGGCTTCTGGAAGCACCGAAGGAAGTGATAGATTATGTAATTTTTCATGAGCTTTTGCACACGCGCATCATGAATCATGACCAGCGGTTCTGGGCGCATCTCAGGGCGATATGCCCTGATGCATCGAAATCTCGCGATTGGTTGGAAAAAAACCGACCTTCCTAAAAGATTGTAAAACTGTTTTCTATCAGTCATCACCCTCGAAGTTTTATACTGTGCCCACTCCCGTTCCATCACCGACTCTCTATCTTTTCGCCGGATGCAACGGCGCGGGCAAAACCACCTTTGCCCGCGCCTACCTCCGCCAGCTCGATCCCATCCCTCGGTTTCTTAACGCGGATGAACTCGCCCGCGGCTTGTCTCCCTTTAATTTCCAAGCGGTTGCCGTCAAAGCAGGTAAGCTGCTCCTTCATGAAATCGACGGTTGCCTCAAAGCCAATACTTCCTTCGGTCTCGAAAGCACGCTCAGCGGCACCACCTACACCCGCACCCTTCAGCAAGCCAAAGCTCTGGGATACAACATTGAAATCCATTACCTTTGGCTGCCCTCCCCTGAACTCGCCATCCGCCGCATCGCCCAACGTGTCAAGATGGGTGGCCATTTCATTCCCGCAGCCGATGTCCGCAGGCGATTCACGAGAAGCCTTTTCAATTTCATTCATCTCTACGGCCCCCTCGCCGACACTTGGCAGGTTTGGGATAACCGCTTCGAACCTCCAGCCTTGATGACAAGCTCCCAACGTGCCACTTTGACCGAGTTGGAACTCAAGCTATGAAAACGAAATCGAAGAAAGTGGAGCTCAAGCCTCAATCCCTAACCGCAGTCCAACGCGGCGAAGCCGCCGCCAAAATAATGGCAAAGGAAGTGCGTGCTGAACACAAGCGGTGGAACCTTCCGCTGCTATCGTGGAAGGACGGAAAAGTCGTCGCCACCAAAGCGTGAAACTGTATCGCCGTCCTCACCGACGGCAAATCCAACCAAGCCCACGGCACCGCGCCAGAGGAATCGAAAATCTCCGCTGCGGGAGCTTTCAATACTAATCGGCCACTTTCGACTCAAGCTATTTGGGCAAGCGTAGAAATTGATCTTCCTTGAGATTCTCGATTGCGCTTTCGATTCCTTCAACCGTGCTCATGGAATCAACCTAGGGCCTCGGCCAAAAACGAACCCGTATTTGGACGGGTTCCCGACGAAGTCCTTGGACTGCGACAGCCTGCTGCGAGCGGGGCAAGCCAAGGTTCCACGGGCTTTTCCCGTGCCAATCCGCAAGGCTCGCAGCAGGGCTGCATTGCCCAAAAGCTACAGCAGGCTGTAGCAGTCCAAGGTGCTCCGCACACGGATTTGCCGATCTATTTTTGGGTTAGCGCTCAAATTCTATCAGATCAAGCAAGCATGCCTTCGATGAGTTTTTCGAGTTTCACGATGTCTGCGGAGAAGGCGCGGATGCCGTGGGCGGTTTTTTCGGTGGCCATTGGGTCCTCGTTGAGGGCGAAACGGAAGGCGCTCTCGGTGAGGCTGACTTTTTCGTGACTGCTGGCGGCCGCTTCTGCTGGGGTGAGTTTGGCGGTGATCGGCTCGTCCGAGGCTTGGAGCTCGGCGAGCAAGCCGGGGCTGATCGTGAGCAGATCGCAACCGGCGAGAGCTAACAGCTCGCCTTTGTTGCGGAACGAGGCACCCATGACTTGGGTCTTGTAGCCGAATTTCTTATAATAGTTATAAATGGAACGGACGGAGATGACACCGGGATCGGCATCGCCCTGATAGTCCTGACCGGTGGAGGCTTTATACCAATCGAGGATGCGGCCGACGAAGGGCGAGATGAGCATCACGCCGGCCTCGGCGCAGGCCACGGCTTGGGCGAAGGAAAAGAGCAATGTTAGATTGCAATGGATGCCGTCCTTTTCGAGGGCTTCGGCGGCCTTGATGCCTTCCCAAGTGGAGGCGATTTTGATTAGGATGCGATTGCGCGAATGACCTTCAGCCTCATACGCGGCGATGAGTTGGTGCGCCTTTGCGATGGTGGCGGCGGTGTCAAAGGAAAGGCGGGCATCGACTTCGGTGGAGACGCGGCCAGGGACGATTTTCAAAATTTCTAAGCCGAAAAGAATCAGGATGCGGTCAAGGATGGCTTCCATGAGCGCCGGGCCAGTGGCTCCCGTTTTTTTAACTTCGCTGACGGCTTGCTCGACGAGGTGACGATACTCTGGTTTCGCGGCTGCTTGGAGGATCAGCGAGGGATTGGTGGTGGCGTCTTGGGGCTTGTAGGTCTTCATCGACTCGAAATCGCCGGTATCGGCAACGACGGTGGTGAATTGCTTCAGTTGGTCAAGTTGGGTCATGCTCATGGTCCAAACGGTTTATTCCTCTGGGACTCGCTTGTGAAGGTGAAAAGCCAGACATCAGAATCTAACTCATGAATCCCACTTCAGACGGCGATGAATCGCTTTGAAAAAAAACGCCCCGGCGGTGGCACCGACGCAATCGGCCAGCCAGTCAAAGTTGTCATTTCCGCTGCGGCCGGGCACGAAGCCTTGGTGGTATTCATCCAAGCGGCCGATGAGACCGATTAAAATGATGGTACACGGAATGATCACACGCCACTGCGCCGCGCTCGGACGCAGGGAGAATAAATACGCCGATAGCAATCCCGCCCCGCCGAAAAAGTAACCGAAATGTTCGACTTTATCGAAGCCGTCGATCGGTGGCATCGGTATGTCGGGGTGGGTGCTCGATGAAAGAACCCATAACACTCCGAACCAAATGAGCAAGGCGATCAGCCAAAATACAGGGCGTCGTGGAACCCGCAGCATGCTCAGAGCTTCCGCATTTCATCCTCCAGCCGCTCTGCTAGCCATTGTTTCATCATCGACTGATAATTGAGGAAACGTGAGCGGGCGATGCGTTTGATGCGGGAAAGCATCCGCGGATCGAAGCGCAGGGTGATGGTGGTGGACTCGCGGGAATCGGCCTCGTGAACCGAGGTGGCCATCAGCCGACCATCGAGTTCGTGGGTTTCCCAAAAACGAGCTTCATCGGCCTCATCGGCGAATTCGGGGATTTCAGACCAGCGGTTGACGGCGTTCATGGCGAAGGGGAAATGAGGTGGCTCAGCGGAACTCCGCGTATTTGCGATCGTAAAACTTTCGCTCGGCATCGGACATCTCGCGGGCGGCGACGACGCGCGTGATTTTTCCATCCGTCCAAAACGAGAGAAACAGATAACGGTCCGCGATGGTGCGACCGAGGGCATAGTAGCGAGAGGCGCCATCGGAGCGCTCGTTATCGGGCAGAAAGCGAACGGAAAAAGGGTCCTCGAAAGCTTCTTCAAGCTCACGGGGTTTGATGTTGCGAAGGTCAAATTGAACGTCGATGAGGTCGAGTTCCATAGGCGGAGTTTGCGGATGCTTGGGGAAAGTGCAATAAAGACTTCGGTCAAAAATCAATCAAAGCGTGTGACCCATGCGAAGGCGTTTTGTTTCGAGATACTTCTCGTTGTGAGGATTCGAGGGCAGGCTGATCGGCAATTGCTCCACGATTTCTAGGCCGTAGCCTTCCAGTCCAATCACTTTTTTCGGATTGTTCGTCAGCAGGCGCATTTTCCTAACACCGAGATCATAGAGAATCTGCGCGCCCATTCCATAGTCGCGGAGATCGGAGCCAAAGCCGAGTTTTTCATTCGCCTCGATGGTGTCCATGCCTTGCTCCTGGAGCTTGTAGGCGTGGATTTTCGCCGGCAACCCGATTCCCCGGCCTTCTTGGCGGAGGTAAAGCAGCACGCCACCTTCCTTCGAAATATGTTCCATTGCAGATGCTAACTGGCCGCCACAATCGCAGCGCTTGGAATGGAAAACATCGCCCGTTAGGCATTCGGAGTGAACGCGGACGAGTGTTGGTTTTTCCGGGTCGATCTCGCCATGGCTGAGCGCCAGATGATGGGTGGCATCGGTGGAAATACGATAGAGATGGCAGTCGAAATCACCGTAATCGGTGGGCATCAGAATGGTTTGCTCGCGGATGACCAATTTCTCCGAGCGCCTGCGGTACTCGATCAACTGCGTGATGGTGCATGCCTTGAGCTGATGTTTCTCCTGATAGTTTCCGAGCTGTCCGACGCGGGCCATTGTCCCATCGTCGTTCATGATCTCACAGATGACCGCTGCGCGTGGGAGTCCGGCGAGGTCTGCTAGATCGAGTGCCGCTTCGGTGTGTCCGGCGCGGCGGAGCACCCCGTCGGGCATGCCTTGGAGCGGGAAAACGTGGCCGGGTTTCACAAATGCATCCGGGCCGATTGACGGGTCGGCGAGTAGCCGAATCGTTAGAGCGCGATCTGCGGAGGAAATCCCGGTGGTGATGCCTTCCGCTGCGTCCACGCTCACGGTGAATGCCGTTTTCATTCCCTCGCGATTCCGGCTGGCCATCTGCGGGAGGTCGATTTCCTCTGCACGGTCTGCCGTGATCGGCGCGCAGACTAGGCCCCTTGCATGCACTGCCATGAAATTCACCATCTCGGATGTGCAAAGCGATGCCGCGCCCACCAGATCTGCTTCGTTCTCGCGATCGGGATCATCCGCCACGATCACCAGTCGACCGGCGGTGATTTCCGCGATGATTTCGTGGATCGGGCTGAAAATGAGAGGCTCGGCGGGCATGAAGTGGACGAAGGACGGAGAACGTCGGGATTAGGATGTATCCCACCTCGATCTTCAACCCCATTTCTTAGTTTAAAGATGGATCGTCAGGTGCTTCCGCCAGAATCCGGTGAAGCGGCGAAAGATGTCGCAGTAATTCCGACCAAAGCCCCTGATCATGCTCGTAGCCTAACAGATCTTTTTGGGGTCGCGCTGGAATCCATGAGCTGCGGCGCAATTCATTCTCCAATTGTCCCGCCGTCCAGCCCGAGTAGCCGACGAAGGCCCGCACGATCCGGCCCGGCTTAGAAGCATGTTTGGCGGCATCTTCCGCGGAGAGGCGCAAGGCCCAGCGCAGGCCGGTTTTTTTACTCCACCAGAACGAGGAAAAGGTGAGCTGATCGCGAGAAACTGGACCTCCATCGTGCACGGCGAGTTTACCCAATGAGGCGAATTCACTCGCGGATAGAAAATCTCCCACCACTTTTCCTGTCGGGTGATTTAATATCAATCCCATCGCGCCCTGATCGGCCCTGTGCTCCGCGAGTAGAATCACGGATCGGTTGAAAGTGCCATCACGCAACGATGGGTCTGCTAGCAGGAGTTGCCCCTGAAGCTGGATCGGTAAATCGGGCGGTGATGATTCGGCAGCCACGGAAATGTCCTACCACCGTGCGAGGTCATCGCCAACAGCGGATTCAAGAAGTTTTGTGAAAATTGGCTCGCTGGCTGCGTTGCAAGCGCCACCTTCCGCCCATGAAATCATTTTCGGTATGTTTTTTCATCCTGCTCGGCATCGTCCGGGCCGAACCACTGCCGCTCCGAGTCGTCGCCGCGAATCTAACTTCGGATAACAAGCAATCCTATTCCCCAGACAACGGCAACCATTCCTACCCAGAAGGTGCGGGCGCACGCATTTTGAAAGCGCTGAAACCGGACATCGTCATGATCCAGGAGTTTAACACATCCGGCCCGCTGCGTCAGTGGGTGAATCAAACTTTCGGCAAGGATTACGATTTCATGCAGGAAAAAGGCATGCAAATATCTAACGGAACCATCAGTCGTTTCCCGATTGTGGAGTCGGGTTCTTGGGACGATCCAGTAATCTCTAACCGCGAGTTTGCTTGGGCGAAAAAGTATCACCTGCTCACGAAACCCCGCCACGAGATGAAAATTCCAAGTGGCGGATTCTCTGTTGCTTTGGCGGAGTTTCGAGAAACGGACCATTCAAAAATACTTATGCGACGCAGCGCAATATTCTATCCCAATAAACCCTTAAGTTAGCGCCATTCTAATCTGCCCCATTTACTTTGACCCCATTCACCGCCGCTTCAGGACAGCAGCTTCATCAATACATCCGGGTGAATGTGCCAGCCAAGCAGACCAGCGAACCCCATCACGACGCCGTAGCCAGTGGGAACCATCGCGATCCAGAAGAGCCAACGCTTGTGGGTGAGTGCCGTCACAGCCAGTAATGAGATGGCCAGCGCGATCGAGGCATCAGATAGATCGAACTGGTCGTCGCGGTAATTGAGTGATTCGTAGGTGGCCTGGTCAGCCTCGGCTTGCTGCTTGAGTTCCTCCTTTTTGGCCGATTGTTCGGCATTCCTCGCTTCATAACGTTTGATTGCGGCAGTCAATTCCGGAGAGGGGTTGGGGCCAGCATGGAGCTGGATTTCCTCAAGGGTGGATTGGGCGATGTCCTCGCGAATATTGCGGGCCTGATAGAACGACCAGTGGTCGAGCTTGTCGGCCTGGGCCTGCTGCATGGCTTGGCAAATATTGTCATCCTTCACCTTGCAGATGCCGATGAAGGTTGCCAGCAGGGCCACAGTGATGGCGACGTAGGTATTCAGGGACGAATTCTCCGCATTTTGTTTCACCTCGTTGGTTTCCTCCACACTTGCCATCGGGTCAATTTCCATCCTAAGCGGAAAGGTGCGCAACTACACCCAGCTGTCAACGCACTTGTCCGGCCTTGCCATCCCTCCCTGTCATGCGGGTGGAGCATGCTTTGTAGCCCGCTCATTTACCCGACCATTCAATGCGGCGGATTTTACGCGGTGAAACTCCCGTCAGCTTCTTGATGCTGCGTGAAAGGTGAAACGGATTCGCAAAACCTGTCTGGGCGGTGATTTCCCCTAAACTGGGCTCTTCTGACACAAATCACCCAACGTTACTGACGATTGATTCCCTTCTGGAAAAGGTTAACGCTGCTATTGTGAAAAATTGGAAGGATCTCCCGGTTTTCCTGAATGTCAGTCCGCCTCCCATCTTGGTGGGCCGAATGGCATTGGAATTCTAGTTGCTCGTCCGCACCTAGTGTCGATCTCTACGCGGCCATCGCGCAGATAGGTTTTGAGGTGGGACTGTGGAGTGCCCTCATGAAATCGCCCTTCCGCTTACCATTGCCGTTGACCATATCGGTTCGGGTGGCAACTGTACGCCCATGTTTATCGACCACATTCGGATTTTCGCCAAAGCGGGCGACGGCGGAAACGGCGTTGTTTCCTGGCGTCGGGAAAAATTTGTCCCGCGTGGCGGACCCGACGGCGGCGACGGTGGCGGCGGCGGTGATATCGTCCTCGTGGTGGATCCTTCTACCGACAATCTCCGCGCTTACCACTACGATCCGAAGCTCATCGCTGAGGATGGGAAAAATGGTGCGGGTGGCCGGAAAACCGGAAAAAGTGGCAAGCAAGTCATCGGCAAAGTCCCGCCCGGCACCGTCGTGTATCGCAGCAACGCCGTGACCGTGCAGGAAGCCGTCGAATACGAACGCGGCGATGAAGGCATCGACCTCGAACCCATCGCAGACCTAACGGAAAATGGTCAGGAGTTCGTGCTCTGCAAAGGCGGCGAACCCGGCCAAGGCAACTGGAATTTCAAAACCGCCACCAATCGCACGCCTGTCGAGCACACGCTCGGCACACCCGGCGACCAAGCGGTGTTCTATCTTGAGCTCCGCCGCATCGCCGATGCAGGATTTGTAGGATTTCCGAATGCAGGAAAATCCACACTGCTCGGCGCGCTTTCCCATGCGAAGCCGAAAGTGGCTTCCTATCCGTTCACGACGCTTCAGCCGGTCGTCGGAGTGGTGGAGTTCCCCGGTTTCCGCCGTTGCACCATCGCGGACATCCCCGGCCTCATCGAAGGTGCGCATGAGAACCGTGGCCTCGGTCACGAATTTCTCCGCCACATCACTCGTTGCCGCGTACTGCTTTTCGTCATCGACATGGCAGGCAGTGAAGGGCGCGACCCGATTTCGGATCTGGAAATCCTCCGCCGCGAGATCAAGGAATACGACGATGAACTCGCACGGTTCCCATGGAAAATAATCGCTAACAAAATGGACCTCGAAGGGGCGGCGGAAAATCTCGAAATCTTCCGTGGGCGCTTTCCAAAGATCGACATCATCCCGATCTCCGCGGATCAAGGCACCGGCATTGACGATCTCAAGCAGATGTTAGACAACGAGCTCGGCCACCGCTCAGATAAGTGAGAAGAAGTTGAGTGTTGAGAGTAGCAGAAAAATTCTAACTAATAGTCTTCATTCAAAGCCTCATGACCTCTCCCCGCGAAATGGTTTTTGTCTATGGCACTCTCCGCCGTGGGGGCTCGAATCATTTCCGCATGGATGGCGCGGAGTTCATTACGGAGGGGAGGATTGCAGGGAAGATGTATAAAATCGACTGGTATCCGGGTCTTGTTCTGGATCAAGCCGGAGATGACATCATCGGCGAAGTTTACGCAGTGGATGCGAAAATGTTAGGAAGCCTCGACAGTTTTGAAAACGTCTCGGCAGGCGATGTGGAAGGCACCGAATATCGGCGCGTAGAAACGACCGTGACCCGCCCGGACGGCGAGACACTTCCCGCTTGGGTCTGGGAGTGGCTTGGCGAAGTTGACGAACACCGGCGTCTCGGCAGCGGCGATTGGCTTGCCTGATGCAATTGATTAACTCGATCAAACGCCTACGAATCGCGTGGCTTTTAAAATGCGATTCAGGGTTTCCGAAACGAGGAGTTGCCCGGCCAAGTTTTTGAATCCAAGATTTCGCCGATGAAAGAATTTGCTGTAGGATTTGTGGGTGTCGGGCGAATGGGCGCGAACATCGCCCGCCGTTTAGCGGATTTGGGATATCCGATTGCTGCGATTTTTGACCATCATTCTGGGTCTGCGTCGTCATTGGCAATCGAGCTCGGTTCCACGGCGGTGGCGACTCTATCGGAAGTCACGGCAGCCTGTGATGTGATTTTCACCGTGGTGAGCGACGATGAGGCGATGCGCGAAATTTTCACGGGTGATGAATCCCTTTTAAAAGGTGCGGAAGGACGGACGTTTATCAACTGTGCTACGGTCAGTCCTGCCACCCATGAATTCGCCGCCGAAGCAGCGGCGAACGGGGGCGCATCAACCCTAGCAGCCAGCATGGCATCCAGCATCCCCCAAGCACGGCAGGGCACACTCTATCTGATGATCGGTGGCGATGCTGAAGTTTTCGAAAAACACCAAGAACTTCTCAACGATATCTCCGCATCACTCCGCCACGTCGGTGCGGTCGGACATGCAGCGAAGATCAAAGCGCTGGTGAACATGGTGATGAACATTAATACGGCGGGTCTCGCCGAAGGTCTTGGCCTTGGAGCGGCGCTGGGCCTAGATTTGGAAGTGCTCAAGGAGGTTTTTTCACAAACGGGCGCGAATTCAAGAGTGTTAGAAACCGATAGCGATGACATGATCACGCGCGAGCACGACTGTTATTTTTCCGCCGCGCACGCCGCTAAGGACAGTGGCATCGCGAATGCTCTTGCGCATGAGGCCGGCCTGCTCGTGCCTCTATCCGATGCCGCAGAAGCGCAGTATCGGAAGATGGTGGAAATCGGACTCGGTGAGCTCGACAAGTCTGGCATCGCCGAACTAACATTCCCCGACCGGGCAAGTATCTAACTCTATCATTCAATGACAACTTCAAGCGAAATCCGAAACCGCCAGAATGAGCGGATCGACACCAGTTTCCACCCCGGCACCCTTGCGGACACGCTGGTGATTCTCGGTCATGGGCTGACAGGAAACAAAGACCGTCCGCAGCTTGTTGCTCTTGCGACCGGCCTTGCCGCACGGGGGTGGCCCTGCCTGCGTTTTTCATACTCGGGAAATGGGAATTCCGAGGGCAGTTTCGAGGACTCCTGCATTACTAAGGAAATCGGCGATCTCCAGGCCGTGCTCGGGATGGTTCCAAACGACGTTAAAGTCGCCTACGTAGGCCACAGCATGGGCGGTGCCGTGGGTGCTCTAACTGCTGCACGCGACATGAGGATTTTTACTCTCGTCTCGCTGGCGGGAATGACTCATACCGCCGCCTTTGTGCAGCGCGAGTTCGGCGATGTTTTGCCCGGTGCCGGCTTGATGTGGGATGAGGAGGAGCACCCGCTTTCGGAGAAATTTGTGGGTGATCTTAATTCGATAGAGAGCACTCTATCCGCTGCGGAATCGGTGACTCAGGCTTGGCTGCTCATCCACGGTGATGCTGACGATCTCGTTCCCATTCAAGACAGTCGCGATGCCTTCGAAGCGGCCACTTGTGAGAAAAATTTAATCGAACTACCGGGAGCGGGTCATTCCTTCGAGGAGGAGGACTATCCAAAGATCATCGATGCCGTGGACTTGTGGCTGGTGACTCATTTCGGCGCTCACCCAGCACTGTAACTTAGCCCGCAGATTTTTTCAGTCGCTTAGTCACGAGTCCAGCAATCGCCGAGAACCTAACAAATGTGCGCCTTGCGGATCGATCAGGAAATAGCCTGATAGCGCCCGCCTGCCTAGCAGCATCGGGCAGAGCATTTCAGAGCGGTTTGCGAGGCTGATCATGATACTCCAACGGAAGCCGCCGGGAAGCTCCGCAGTCGTTTGGATGAAGATGCGTTTCCGGGCTTTTCCGGTGGAACTGCGGACGCGGGCAATTCTGGCAACGGCAACTTGGCAGGCGATTTTCTCGCCGTAGTGATTGGTCGTAGTGAAGCGCACTGTCAGCTCGTCGATTGCCAATTCCACGTCCTCCGCATGGATGCTGGAACTGCGTGCACCACTGTCCGTTTTCGCGTTTAACGGGCCGACGCCGAGGTCCGGCAAGGCGATCCATTCCCGCCGCCCGATGACTAACCTCGCCATCCCTGTTCCGCGCCAAGGCAGACCCAATGAGGCGGCGAGATCTCTCGAAGAGGACTCGACGGACTCTGGAACGGCTTTGAAAATGCGAGGCATGTTAGGGATTCAAGAGTGAGGCTGCCATCGCCCGTGCCTGTTCACCACCTCCGCCTAACATGCGGACGAGTTCTTGGATACGTGTTTCGCCACTGACTGGGAAAAGTCGCGAACGAGTGCGCCCGCCGGAGACTTCCTTTTCCACCACGAAATGATGGGTCGCGGTCGCTGCTACCTGTGGAAAATGAGTGATTGCCACGACCTGATGGCGTGTGCCGAGCGCTGCCATTTTCCTGCCCACCGCCCGCGCCACTTCGCCGCCGACGTTTGCATCAATTTCATCAAAGACCATCAATGGTGTGGCATCTTGATCTGCTAGAGCGGATTTCACAGCGAGCATCACGCGGCTAATTTCACCTGACGAGGCGATCTGTCGCAGCGGTAAAAGCGGTTCGCCCGGGTTCGGGCCGAATTGGAATTCGATAGATTCCAGTCCTTGCGGGCCGGGATCGGTGAGAGTTTTCAACGGGGCTTCGAACGACGATTGTTTAAAACCGAGGTCTTTCAACTGGCTGGCGATTTCCTTCGCCAACTTTGGTGCCGCTTTCTTGCGTGATGCACTGAGTGACTTTCCGCCCGCATCAAGATTTGCACGGCAGGCGGCGAGTTCGCGTTCGAGTGTTTCAAGTTTTTCCCCGCGGTTTTCGATGGTGTCGAGGCGGGCGGCGGCGGTGTCGCGGCGGGTGAGCACGTCACTGAGCGAGGGGCCGTATTTCCGTTT
>JAYVNE010000148.1:0-12548 GCA_043758615.1 Akkermansiaceae bacterium | reverse complement strand
ATGGCAGGCTCAATCTGCCAAAACGGGGCCCAATGTCTAGCTTTTTCGAAAATCACCAATGACCGCAATCCCTTGCGGATTTCTGGGCAACCGCCCTGAGCCTTCAGCGGGGCCTTGTGAAAGAAACTTGTGAGAAAGTGCCATGATGACAGGATTGACTTTGGTGACGGTTTTGACTGTGTTGATGCGGTCAACGGCGTCAATATCGTCAACAAGGTCCCCAACCCCGTCAACCATGCCCCCTAACCGGGAGAAACCCCGCCATGCCCGAGCTTTTTGACAAACACGGCGGGTTCCGCAAGCTGCATTCGTTCACGCTGGCCACCATCGTGCAGCTCGAAACCTTGCGCTTTTGCCGCCGTTTTCTCACCCACGACCACCGCGAGGCGAAGGAAAAACTTTACGACCCCAAAGGCCGCCACTACGACCAGATGACCCAAGCCGCGCGCAGCGGACGCCAGAATATCATCGAAGGCTCGGAACGCTCATCCACGTCCAAGGACACCGAGATGAAACTCACCGACGTCGCCCGCGCCAGCCTCAGCGAACTGCGCGGCGACTACGAAATTTTCATCATTGACCGCGGCGAGCTGCCCTGGTCCGCCCACTCACCCGAGGCCAAGGCAGTAAACGCCATTTCCATCGACAACGCGCCGTTCACCGACGACATGGTCCACGAGTCCGCAAAGCACGCGCTGACCCAACGCCGAAAATACGCCCACTGGCTGAATTCGGATAACCCCGTGACCGTGGCCAACGCCATGCACCTCATCATCGGGCGGTCGCTGAACATGCTGAAATCCCAGATCGCCGCCCAAGGGAAAGCTTTTGAGGAAACCGGCGGTTTCAGCGAGCGACTGCTAACCAAGCGCCTCGAAGCCCGCGAAGGCCAGCGCGCCACGGAGCCCTCACCCGATTGCCCGCAATGCCAACAGCCCATGCGCCGGAGAAAATCCGCGAAAGGGGAGTTCTGGGGCTGCACGGCGTATCCAGACTGCAAAGGAACCAAGCCGATCTGACGGCGTTGACCTCATTGTCAACACCGTCACTGACGCCAACAAAGTCTCCCACCCCATGAACGAAGCCGAAACCCGCGCCGAGCACATCGACCCCGCCCTCAAAGCGGCGGGCTGGGGCGTCGTGGACGGCAGCCGCATTCTGCGGGAATACCCCCTATCACCTTGGGCCGCATCGAAGGCTGCGGTCGGCGTGGCGAACCCACCATCGCGGATTATGTGTTAGTTTATCGGAATCTCAAGCGACCGTGCGTTTGCGAGGGAAGAAACAAGGTGAAGATCAAACTGGCCGATGGCAAAGCCCGCAAGATCCAGCACATGAGTGTCACGTCATTTTGGCATCCCGACGGCACGCCGATGTCCGCGCAGCAGTTCATGGAATCTCTTTTCGGCAAGCTGCCGGAGTTCTTCAAGAATGAGGATGAATTGCGGACGATGACGGGAAGTTTCGCTTTCCCTCGCTTTCCTGACCACGCACTGTCCGCCTTCATGAAAATGCATCGCATCCTCGCCGAGGCCGCCTCGACCATCGCCAAGTCCGTGTTTCGCGAGCACAAGGTGCTCGATCACGAGCTCGCCACCGCCTTCGAGGAAAACCCGAAATGGGGGAAGCGCGATCGCAGTTTCATCGCGGAGACTGTTTTCGAAGTCGCCCGCTGGCGGCGTGCCCTGAGTTTCCTTGTCGATAGCGAGGAAACCACTGCCCTCTGCGCCGCGCAGTGGGTCCGCATGGGCTACGAAATCCCGGAATGGTGGGCCTACAACGGGAAAACCGCTGAGGAAATGAAAGCCCGCGAAGCGGATCTCGCCGCCCAGCCTCGCGCCGTTCGCGAGTCGATTCCGGATTGGATCGACGCCCTCGGTGCTGCCGAACTCGGCGATGCTTGGGACACCGAACTCGCCGCACTCAATCAACGCGCCTCCATTTTCTTGCGGGTGAACACTCTCCGCTCGACCCGCCCCGAGGTCATCGCATGGCTCGCCAGTTTCCACATCACCGCTACCGAAGTCCCCGGCTTACCAGATGCCCTCGTCCTCGCCCCTGGCAAATCTCTTCCGAAATCCCTCCGCCTCGATGGCCGCGTGGAAATTCAGGATGCTGGCTCCCAAATGATCGCCCCGCTGCTAGATCCCCAACCCGGCGAACGCATCATCGATGCTTGCTCGGGTGCGGGTGGAAAATCCCTCCACTTGGCCGCTCTAATGAAAAACGATGGACGCGTCTTCGGCATGGACGTGGATGTAAAAAAACTCGTCGAACTCGAGCGCCGTGCCAAACGCGCTAACGCTAACAAGTGCGTCAAGGCGAAGGAGATCAAGGCCACTACCGCCACCGAATTCGCGGAAGTCGCCGATCGACTGCTTATCGATGCGCCATGCTCCGGCCTCGGCACCCTCAAGCGCCAGCCCGATCTTAAATGGCGTCTCAAGCCCGCCGGCCTCGAACGCCTCCAAGGCATCCAAAAGGACCTACTCACCCGCTACACCGCCATGCTCAAGCCCGGTGGCCGCCTCGTTTACGCCACTTGCTCGATCCTCCCATCAGAAAACCGCGCAGCGATTGATCACCTCCTGGCCCAAGGAAATTTCACCCTGCTAGAAGAGCACCCCGTCTCCCCAGCCACCACCGGCTATGATGGCTTTTATGCCGCCGCTCTCGTGAAAAACGCGTGAAATAGGCATTCCTGCCTGTTTTTCACCGAGCGCGGAATTCATTCCGCCTCTTGTGTTCGTCCAGCGCCAGCACCGACGAACACTCTCACGAGTGACAAATCATCGAGCGCCTAATTTGTGTGCTACCGTACCGGAAAATGGCTCGATTGCTAGTATTCGAGAGCCGCACAGGAACTGAGCGATCACGGATAGATGCGAGGGCATCTCTCACCGAATTGAAATTCGCTCGCTCCATGAAGCGGGTGAATGACTCGCAGTAGAGGACGCCGCCGAGAAGAATTCTATCAAGTGCCGATCAACTGATGTGCGACTGATAGGCAGCAGCATCCATCAGCTTGTACACATGTGCTGCGTCTTTCACCTTGAGCTTGAAAATCCAGCCTTTGCCGTAGGGATCGGTGTTGACGAGTGATGGATCGGTTTCCACCTCTGGATTCACTTCCACGACATCGCCGCAGATGGGTGCATAAATATCGCTGGCGGCTTTCACGGATTCTACGACGGCAGTTGGGTCACCGGCATCCACCGCGCGGCCGACGGTGGGCAGCTCGACGAAGACCACATCGGTGAGTTCTTCTTGGGCGTGATCGGAAATGCCCACGGTGGCGATGTCGCCATCAAGGCGAACCCATTCATGGGAAGTGGCGTAGCGGAGGTCGGCAGGAGTATTCATGGAGTAAATGTTATTTGTTAGATGTTATGGGTTAAAGGGGTTTTCTGTAAAACGGCTTTTTCACAACTTTTGCGAGGCAGAGTTTGCCGCGCACCTCGATGCGGAGGGGTGTGCCGATTTTTGAGAACTCCGCAGGCAGATAGGCCATTCCTATGCCTGTCGCGAGCGAGGGTGAATGCACGCCGCTCGCCAGTTCACCAATGACCGTGCCATCAGCGGAGTGGACCGGGTAGTGGGCGCGGGGTGGGGCACCTTTTTCCAAATATTGAATGGCGGTCAGCTTGACTGCGGGGCCGTCGGCTTTCTGTTGGGCAAGCGTGTCGCGGCCGATGAAGTCGCCTTTTTCGAGATCGCAGAAAAACCCGAGCCCGGCCTCGATGGGCGAGTGCTCGGGGGAAAGATCGTTGCCATTGAGCGGATAGCCCATTTCTAGGCGCAGGGTGTCGCGGGCACCGAGGGCGCAGGGCTTGGCTCCGGTGCCGATGAATTTTTCCCATGCGGAAATCCCATCGGCGACAGGTGTGAAAAACTCGAATCCATCCTCTCCGGTGTAGCCTGTGCGGCAGACGAGGGCACCGGATGCCAGCGTTGCGATGCCATTACGCGGCGGTAAAGTTTCGCCCGGGCAGACTTTGGCGAAAACCTCCTGTGAATGCGGCCCTTGCACGGCCATTCCCGCCCATAGATTACTCTCGTTTCGGAGCGTGATGTTTTCGTCCTGATGGCTGGCCATCCAAAAGAAATCCTCGTCGATCATGGAGGCGTTCACCACGAGGAAAAATTCGTTTTTGGCCGTGCGATAGGCGATCAAATCATCGATTACGCCGCCCTTGTCATTGAGCATCAAAGTGTATTGGCCGTGGCCGATGGCGAGATGATCGATGTTGTTAGTGAGCATCCGGTTCAGCCAAGCGGCGGCGTTCGGGCCGCTGATGATGAACTGGCCCATGTGGGAAATGTCGAAAATCCCGCAATGGGTGCGGACGGCGTTGTGCTCATCCATGATCGAGGTGTATTGGATCGGCATGTTCCAGCCGGCGAAGGAGACGAGCTTGGCCCCGAGGGCCAGATGGACGCTCTCAAGAGGGGAACTTTTCATTTCAGAAGTCACTTACCGGAAGGTGGAATCCCGCCCCGTGCTTGTCAATGCGCTGAAGTGAGCACTTGGTAAAGTCGGGGGCAAAATCAATTTTTCAGATTCAGTGATCCAGTTAGGAGGTGAATCGCGGATGGACTTCAGACAAAAAAAAGATTTCCCTCTCGCGTCGCTTTTTTCCAGCTTTAAAAACCATTATGCTCGCCATGCATCGCCTCTGCTTTGTCCTTTCCGCTCTTGTTTTTCTCGGAACCAGCAATCCTTCATCCGCAGCTACCTCCAGTCGGAGAAGTCTCAGCCTAGTGCTGGCCAGCGACCGAATGAGCGCGCAAGTGACGGTGCCCAGGGGCGTCGGAAGCGTGACGATAGAAAAATTCGAGCGCGTGGGCGGTTGGCAGAAATTTGCCACGAAACAAGCGGTTCCGGGGGTGATGAAATTCAGGCTGCCTATAAGCGGAAAAGAAGTTCGCTGGAGGGCGACCGGGCGCTATGAAGTGTCCAGCCTGTCCCGGGCGAAATTTCCGGCTAAATTTTACACCGGGGAAAGCCTCTTTGGTCCTATCAAGTCAACCGCTGGACGGGGTGGAGATCTACTTTCCCCCACCATGATGGCCTCGGCGGGTACATCGGTGGATCGCGCCGACTCCATCGTGCCAGAGGAAGCAGATATCTGGAAGACTGATGGGAACACCGTCTATTTCTTTAACCAATTGCGTGGGCTGCAAGTGCTCGACCTAACAAATCCTGCGGACCCGCATCTCACGGCATCGCTCCGACTGCCTGCCGTCGGCCAGGACCTGTATCTTTTGCCGGGCACGGGTGACCGCAGGCTAGTTCTTCTAACTGAATATTGGTCGCAAACGGGTGGCCAGTCCACCCGCATCAATCTGGTGAAAGTCTCAGGGAATGTAGCGGAAATTATTCAAACCCAAGATGTCCCCGGCAATTTGGGGGACAGTCGTTTGGCTGGCAACCGCCTGATTCTCGCGACGACCCAATGGAATGCCCCCAATGCGAATTTCGCGACGAGCTGGACATCTTCATGTCGCCTTTCCGAGTGGCTACTGTCGGGAGATCAAGCCCCGCAGAAAGCAGCGGAAACAGTGATCGACGGTGCCAATCCGTTGATTTCCTCCGGCTCTAACTGGCTTGCAGTGTCAGCCTATCCGAATGGGCAGTGGGATGTTTCCGAGGTTTCGGTTTTTGCGGTGCGTCCGAGTGGATTAGTCCTCATGGCTCCACCATTCCGCACGGTTGGAGCGATCGCTAACAAGTTCGCGATGAACTGGAGCAATCATGTTTTCACCACTGTTTCGCAAAAGAATTGGAATGCAGATCGTTGGTCGCCCACGACGACTCTTGAAAATTTTCGAGTGTGGTCGCCGGATGTCATTCATCCATTGGTAGCGGAGGGGCCTCTCGGGAAACTTGAGATAGCAAAAGGTGAAAGTCTCTTCGCGACTCGTTTCGCCAATGACAAAGCTTACATTGTCACCTTCCTGCGGACCGATCCGCTTTGGGTGGTCGATCTATCAGACCCGATGAATCCTGTGGTCGCCGGGCATATCGAAGTCCCGGGTTGGTCTTCCCACTTGGAGCCGATTGGCGACCTTCTCTTTTCGATCGGTTGGGAGTCAGGCACCGTAGCGGCATCGCTTTTTGACGTGGCTGACCCGACTTCACCGAAGCTTTTGCGCCGCGTCACGTTAGGAAATCCGGGGACTTATAGTGAGGCCTTGTGGAATGAAAAGGCGCTCAAAGTGCTGCCAGATGCCGGCTTGGCGCTGATTCCGCTGACATCATATAATCCAAGCACCGGCGCATCGCAGCCGGTGGTGCAGCTTTTGGATATCGATGTGGCGAAGGGCGAGCTCACCAAGCGGGGAACCATTGCCCATGCCTTCGAAGCCCGGCGTGCGGATTTGATCGGTGGTGCGGTGGTTTCCATTTCCCAACGCGTGCTCGTCGCGGCGGATATTACGGATCGCGATGTTCCAGCGCTGCTCTCGGAAGTGACGCTCGCCTGGCCAGTGGATCGCGTGCTCGAAGCAGGAAATTTCCTCGTGCAGATCGAAGACGGCGGGTGGTATGGCGGCGGAACGGCAACGGCCCGCATTTCTCCTTCTAACGCAACTGAATCTATTCTAACGGAGATCGATCTAGGGGAAGGGACCGTGAAAGCCGCCGATGTCCGCGATGGAAAACTTTACATCCTCCGCGAGCTCACTTCCGGATGGTCCTATTACTATCGAAGCCCGATCCTTGGGGATTCGACAGGAAACAAATGGATTCTTGATATCTACGATGTGTCGGCAGCTCCTACGCTTTCCTTGATGGGCTCCTGTGCGATGACACCCGGCGCAGGCGGTCGAGTCGCGACGGATCATTTGCTCTGGCCCCAGCCAAATCGCCCGGCTGTGGTGATGGATTTCAACAACTTCTATGGGTATGGATGGGGTGGCCCGATTCTCGATACTCCTGTTCTCATCGCCAAGCCACTGGGCATCGCCGCTGCTGCCACTCCCATCTCAGTGGATTCGAGTTTACTAAGACCTTGGCCCTATCCAACCACGTCCCAAGTTCCGCAGTTAGTGGTTTTCGATACCACCCTGCCGAAAGCCCCTGTGGCAGCGGTCCCTGTCGATTTAGGATCTGCTGGGACGACGTTCAATGGAACCAGCTCTGCGGCTGAGGGCTTGATCGTGTTAGGGATGTCCCAGTCTCAGAATGTGGATACCGGGAAATGGTACGATTACGGGCAGAGCCTCAAGTCGGCACGAGTGATCGAGGTCCATACTTCGGGAGCCCCCGTGCAGCGTCCTAACATTGAATTACCGGGTGAGTTGTTTGGTATCACCGAGCTTGATTCTAAGGGTTTCCTCGCCTTCACCCGCAATTTGCTCGCCGATTACACCTCCAATCTACAAGTGAGCGCGAGCGACGGTTATGATGCATTTCTCGTCACTGGCGTGAGTGCGCCCGCATACGGAGCCACTGCTGTTGGAGGCAGGCGATTGTTCATCGCAACTGACGCCGGTGTGCAGCGCCAGTTACTTGGCGACAATGGCAAATTCTCGGCTGAGCCCATCTTGAGCATCGGCTGGCAACCCTATTCCCTGCGTTGGATCCAAGGCCGCTTGATCGGGTCCGATGGAACATCACTTTTTCAAGTAAACGATGGCGCAAATACCGTGAAAAACTGGAAATTCACGAGCTGGTATTTCTCTCTTGAGCAAGTGGCGCTCGCTGGCAATGGCGATCTACTCGTTCCCTTCGGCCAGTATGGTGCGGAGCGCTTGAACCATTGAACTCCACGAGCTTTCCTCACCGGGAAATGCAGCGCTTGTCAATCGGTTGAAATTCGCGATGTTCCGCGCGACATGACAGTTTTTGATCGATTGGAGCGGCGTTTCGGCTGGATTTCATTTCCAGGATTCTTGCGCTACTACGCGCTTTTTCACGTCTTGGTTTTTGTCATCCGGTTCATCAGGCCGGACATCGGTCAGGTGTTTGAATTTGATCGCGCGAAGATTTTCTCCGGAGAGATTTGGCGGGTGGTGACATTTTTCTTCGCCACCTCCCAGTTCGGCCCTCCTACGATGGCAAGCATCATTTTTCTGCTATTCGCCGTGAACTTCGCCTTCATGATTGGCGATGGACTGGAAGACGCATGGGGAACTTTCAAATCGTCCCTGTTTTACTACGTCGGTATTTTTCTAACGATCGTGGCGAACTTCGCCTATCCATTCAATATCCCATTGAGTGGGTTTGTGCTTTATGCATCCGCATTCTTGGCGTTCGCCACCTTGTTTCCCAAAACAGAAATTCTGTTATTTTTTGTGTTACCGGTTCAAATCCGGTTTCTTGGCATCCTGCAGGGAATTGTGGTCTTGCTGATGGTGCTCACCGCGCCGATCCTGTTGCCCTATGTGCTCATGGGTTTTGCGAACTACATTTTGTTAGCTGCGATTCCAGCACTGCGCGGAACGGCACGTGCAATCGACTCAACGAAACGAAAGAAACGATTCAACGCAGGAATCGGATCAAAAGAGGAAGCCTTCCACACCTGCGCGAGCTGCGACCGAACAGACGCGACCGATCCCGGGCTGGAATTCCGCGTCGGCGGCGATGGGCGCGAGTATTGCATCGCTCACCTGCGGGAATGATCTTCCCGCAGGTGAGCTTTTGCATTTAAGAAAACTCAATGGGAGACCCGTGCGCGGCCACCATTATAAAGGACTCGGACGCGGTCGCCTTGGAAAAAACGCTCGTTTGGATTTGCCTCTTGAGTGATAGACAACGAGCCACCTCCGCCGTCGAGACGGACTTCCATTTCGATGCCTTGGCGGCTGCTGATTTCCCGCCCGACATGCGATCCAGCAGCGGCACCGAGCCCCGCACCGCCAATGGTCGCCAAGGTGCGGCCAGCTCCTTTGCCAACTTGATGACCGAGGACGCCGCCAGCCACTCCTCCAAGGATCATCCCGCCAGTTGAGTCGCCTTCGATTTTCACGTAGCGGATCGAGCTGATCCTGCCGCGTTGCACGGATTGGGCCCGGCCTGCCTCACTGCGCGAGTAGGAGTCACCGGTAAGGCTTTGTTGGGCGCATGATGCGAAAAATAACGGCAATGCAGCAATAGTTAGGATAGTTTTCATAGCAGGAAAAATTTTAGCGCAGATGCGATTGTTGTAAAGAGGGGAAAAATGGGGGCTGTAACTAGGGTGCCTACGCTGGGGAGAAGGAGACACCGGGAAGTTCATTAGCGGTTTTGAGGCGTTTAGACATGGGATGAGAAACCGCTACAAAAATGGCTCAGGTGGATGCTTTGACAATCCACGCTAAAAATTCCTGATTTCCGTCCATTCCAGTAATCGGGGAGGGGATCAGACCGCGCCATTCGCAGCGGTGTTCTTCGGTGACGAAGCGGCGAATTTTCTCCACGGCGCGCTCGTGCAGCGCGGGATCACGGACGATGCCGCCTTTGGTGATGTCCTCGCGCTGGAGTTCGAATTGGGGCTTGATGAGGCAGACCACGGCCCCGTCATCTTCGAGCACGGCGAAAACGGCGGGCAGAACTTTGGTGAGAGAAATGAAGGAAAGGTCCATCACGGCGAGACGGCATTTCTCGCCGATGTCTTCGGGCACCATGTGACGTGCGTTGAATTGTTCTTTCACGATCACTCGTGGATCGTTGCGAAGCTTCCAGACGAGTTGGTTCGTGCCTACATCCACAGCGTGGACGCGGGCGGCACCGCGCTGGAGCAGGCAATCCGTGAAGCCGCCGGTGGAGGAGCCCACGTCAATGCAGATCCAGCCGGTGGGATCGATGGCAAAGGCATCCAGCGCGCCCTCTAACTTGAACCCTCCGCGTCCGACGTAGCGCTGTTTTTCTTTTACTTCTAACGGGGCGTCGGAGGCGAGTTTGGTGCTCGGCTTATCAATGACGTGATCGCCGCTGCGGACTTCCCCGGCGAGGACGAGGCGCTTGGCCTGCTCGCGGGAGTCGCAGAGACCTCGGGCGACTAACAAGGAATCGATGCGGTCTTTTTTAATATTCATTTTTAAGAACAGGCAGGAATGCTTGTATGACTTTTCAATGCTCCTGCTGGAGATGTTCGGCGAGGATATCGTGACCGAAATCGCCATCCATATCGCGCCAGACGGCATGGCGGTTCTCGGCGGTGAATGTTTCGTTAGGTGCCTTATCGCTGAAAATGACGGCGGATCTTCCATCTGCGATCAGGGTATTAACGAGCGTGCGCGAGAGATCCTCTTCGGCTGCTAGAACGCGCAAGCCGGTGCGGTTTTCCTGAGGGGTGAAGTGATAGTTTTCCCGTTGGTCGCTGGCAAAGGGCATGGCGGCTTTGGCGCGTTGGCCCTCGTCTAATGTCACGAGAAATTGCTCTGCGGCGGTGGCGGTTAGTAAGGTGGATGGGGCTTCTTTCGCGGCCAGCGGCAGAACTGAAAACAGGCAAATCAGGAGGGTTTTCATGGGGCAATTAAGCAATCAGGATCAAGGGGTGCCCGCAAGGGTGTATCTTTGCAGAACTTGCGCCTTGCTTCGCGTGCAATTTGCCGTTCACGATCTGCGGCGTGACGCGCCACCGCACCGACGACCTTAGAATCACTGGCTTGAACCCGCTCATTTCCCCGGCGGTTCTCTCCTATTATCTTCCACTTACCGAGCAGGCTTCCGAGTTAGTGGCGAGCGCGCGTGCCCAGGCTGACGCCATTTTGCGAGGTGAGGATGACCGCTTGCTGGCGATCGTTGGACCTTGTTCGATTCACGATCCCGAGGCTGCACTCGAATATGCGGCGAAGTTAAAAGCGGAGGCGGAACGGATCGAAAAAGACGTTTTCGTTATCATGCGGGTTTATTTTGAAAAGCCGCGCACGACGGTGGGCTGGAAAGGTCTTATCAATGACCCGGGCCTTGATGATTCCTTCGATATCAATCACGGGCTGCGCGTCGCACGAGGGCTTTTGCTGGATTTGGCAAATATGGGTGTGCCTGCTGGAACCGAATTTCTCGATACGATTTCTCCCCAATACATCGCGGATTTAATTGCTTGGGGGGCGATTGGAGCGCGCACCACCGAGTCGCAGATTCACCGGGAACTGGCTTCCGGGCTCTCAATGCCAGTGGGTTTCAAAAATGGAACGGGCGGCTCGATCCAAATCGCGCTCGACGCCATCCAGTCATCCTCGCGGCCGCACCATTTTCTATCAGTGACCAAACAGGGGGTCTCCGCGATCGTTTCCACGGCGGGAAATGAGTCCTGCCACCTGATTCTGCGCGGCGGGCAATCCGGACCCAACTTCGAAAAACTCCAAGTCGATGCGGCGGCGGCCATGCTGCGAGAGCAAAACTTGATCGAATCTGTGATGATCGATTGCTCGCACGGCAATTCAATGAAGGATTACCGAAACCAGCCGACGGTCGCCAAGAACATCGCCCAGCAAATCGCGGAAGGCTCGAATGTGATCACGTCAGTCATGATCGAGTCCAATCTGTTGCAAGGGAATCAGAAACTCGCCAAAGATCTAAGCACCTTGACGCGCGGTCAGTCCGTGACGGATGCGTGCATTGGTTGGGATGACACCGTGGCGGTGCTCGGCGATCTGGCAGAAGCCGTGCGGAAACGTCGGGAAACAGCCTGAGATCCGTATTATTTCGAAGCTTGTGCGGCCAATGGGGGGCGATAATACCTAAAAATTCATGGGGTATGTGGCAGATTATCAACAAACATGAAAAAATAATTCTCATGACTTGCGGAGTGGAAAAGTTCCAGACAGTCTAGGCCGTCGCCCACCTTTCATAATGGATTTAACCAGCGAATCATCCCAAAGCGTCATCACCTGCCGGAATAGCCAAGGCACGGAGTTGACGGCAAACCTTCTCAGAATCAAGCGGTATTCGGTCGTTTTTGAGGTCTATAATCCCTACAGCATTCTGCAGCTATCCGAGGTCCTATCGGACTTCCGAATCATGGCGTCGCGGCGCCTGCTGTATCATGGAAAGGCGGTGGTTAGTAATTTGCTCAACACGGGCATTGTCCTCGTTTGCGAAGCGATGCTTGACGAGGGCTGGGTCGAGGTCGATTTCCTCTCCAGTGTCACGGGCAGCTCGACCCCGACCGGTAGCAGCGACCTTTGCGGACAATTCGCCAATTTCATGGGCGAGTGGAAATCCGCGAACAAGGTTCAAGATCCCTTCAAGTTGGTCGTAGCGGATCTTTCGAGCATGCTTTCCGGTGTGCAACACTGGCTCACTGGCGTCGATGTCGGCATCCGCACGACGGTGACACGCCGTCGTGACGATCTGGAGCAGGAGATTTTTGCGGGGATCGAAAATCGAGTGGTCGAAGAAGTTTTGCCCTCAATGGAAAAATTTGAGGAAGTCTCGCTCGAAGTGAGCGAGGCGGAGGTCGCCGTTCACAAAGCCTATGTGCGGCGGGAACTGCATCCGATCGTGCTTTGTTCTCCGTTTCTCTATCGGACTTACACCAAGCCGCTGGGATATGCAGGTGACTATGAGATGGTGAACATGATGCTGCGAAACCCTTATGAAGGCTCGTCCGCGTTTG
>JAYVNE010000147.1:0-33128 GCA_043758615.1 Akkermansiaceae bacterium | reverse complement strand
CTTGCGCGATGAGGTCGCCTTTTTCGTGGAGAACGCTGACTTTGACGGTCCGGCGGCCGCCGCTTTGGACCTGCCGCCCGACTCCGGCCATGAGCATGGGAGTGTTCTCCGTGGACCGCGATGGACCCGACCTATCAGCAATCAAAACCGCCATTAAATTGTTAGAAAAAGGCGCTGACCCGCTAGTCATTTTCCCCGAAGGTGAGATCTATCACCACCATCGCAGGCTCGATCCCCTGAACGAAGGTGTCGCCTCGATACTGCTCAAGGCCGCCGCCCGTTTTCCTGATGGGAAAGAGGCCTACCTCGTTCCGGTAGGTCTGCGGTTTTCCCACGATCCCTCGGTGCAAAAAACTTTTTGTGCACGCTTGTCCAAACTTGAAGACCGTATCGGCTGGACGCCCAAGCCAATGATGCCGACCGACGAGCGCATCCTTCGCTTGGGCACCGGCATTCTCGCACTCAAGGAAACCGAATACCTCGGCTACGCGGGATCGGGAAAGGTGCAGGAACGTCTCAACCACCTTTGCGAAACCCTACTCACTCTGGTTGAAACTCATTACCCCCGCGACGCGAAAGCCATCACTCCGCCCTCACGTGTTCGCGCCCTCCGTTTCCGCATCCGCCGACGTCTGCTAGATCCCGAAAAGCCTCCCACTCCCGAAGAGAGGGAAATGCTACTCGATGATCTCGACCGCGTCTTCACCGCGCTCCAAGCTCACAGTTACATCGGCGATTATCTTTTGGAAGACCCCACCCTTGATCGGCGGGCGGAAACGATTTTAAAGTTAGAAGAAGATCTCTTTGGCTTTCCAACCTATCCGATCAAACGCAGCGCCCGTGTCATCGCCGGTGAGCCGATCCCGGTGAGTGCCATGCTGAAATCCGGCGAGCTTCCTGCCAAAGGCGGCGCGGCACCGCTGACGGATCTGTTGGAAAAGCGGTTAGAAGATCTACTCTCTGACTGATCAACGCGCGCTGAAATCCGGCCATTCTTCGGTTTGGCTGGCGGAATGAATTCCGCGCTCCAGTTACAGGAGACGTGCTCGGAGTAGATCCGTCACTTGCTTGGGGTTCGGCTTGGTGGTGGCGGACTTCATCACTTGGCCGGTGAGGAAATTGAGTAGCTTTTCGTTGCCCGCTTGGACGGCGGCGACTTCGGTCGGGTTGTTCACGATGACTTGCTCAACGAGTCCTTCGAGTTCGCCAGCGGCGGCGGGTTTGAAGCCGAGGGAGTCTGCGATGGCGACGGGATCTTTCTCTGGGGCATCGAAAAGCACGGTGAAAACTTCCTTGGCTTGGTTCGCCGCGAGAGTGCCTTTTTCAACTAACAAAAGAAGCGCTCGGAGTTTTTCAGGGGCTACCGGGCAGTCGTCGATGCTGAGTCCACGCTCATTGAGTGTGCCTAGCAGATTATTGATGATGAAGTTCGCAACCTTCTTCCCGGGGATGGCGGCATCGGTGACGGCTTCGAAGTAAACGGCGAGATGTTTGTCGGAAGAAAGCACGGACGCATCGTAAGCGGTGACGCCCAGCTCGTTTTCAAATCGTGCGGAGAGCTGATGAGGCAACTCTGGCACGAGTGGGCGGACCTTTGCGAGTAAGGGTGCTGTTTGAATCGGGAGGAGATCCGGGCAGGAAAAATAGCGATAATCGTGGGCGTCTTCCTTGGTCCGCATCATCTGAGTTTCTCCGCGATCGTCGTCCCAGCGGCGGGTCGATTGAATTTGCGGGATGCCGCGATCCATGTCCTCGGTCTGGCGTTGGATCTCGAAATGGATGGCGCGGCGGATCGCGGAGATGGAATTGAGGTTTTTCAATTCCACCTTGCAGCCTAACGGGTCAGATTCGTTTTTACGCAAGGAGATGTTCACGTCGCACCGGAGCTGGCCTTTTTCCATATCGGCATCGGCGACGTCGCCCTGTTGGAGGATCATTTGGAGCGAGCGAAGATAAGCGAAAGCTTCCTCGCCGGATTCAAGGTCCGGCTCGGTGACGATTTCCATCAGCGGCGTGCCTGCGCGGTTGAAGTCGATCAGCGAAGAGGCCCCGAGATGGGTGGATTTCGCGACGTCTTCCTCGAGGTGGATGCGATTGAGTCGAACGACTTTGTTAGGATTGGCAATATTTTTTCTAACATCCGTGGGGTAACAATGTTCGTAAAGCGGAACGCCACCCCCGATGCAGAGCGGGAGATCCATCTGGGTGGTCTGATAGTTTTTCGGCATGTCCGGATAGAAATAGTTTTTTCGATCCCACTTGGAAATCTCTGGTGAGCCACAGCCAAGCATGAGACCGGTGAGTAGAGTTTTTTCGATAGCATGCTGATTGAGAACCGGCAAGGCACCGGGCAAGCCGAGGCAGACCGGGCAATTGTGGGTGTTCGGCGTATCGCCAAACGAGGTGCGGCAAGCGCAGAACATTTTGGTGGCCGTTTTGACTTGGGCGTGGACTTCGAGGCCGATGGTGACGAGGTAGGGCATGGGAGGAAGTTGATAGTTGAGGGTTGATTGTTGATAGTAAGAGGTAGATGGGTGTTGGGATTTTTTCTTTCCATCATCTATCAACTCTCAACCATCAACTCTCTTCAAAGGCTGAGATCTTTGATGATTTTTTTCACTTTAGGATCTGCGAGGGCTTTGGTGAGGCGTGGGTGGCGGAGAAGTGTGCTGAAGTCTCCCTCGCGGGCAAGGTTTTGCAGTTCGCGGTCCTCCACAATGATGGCGCGAGGGACGGGCTTACCGGTGCGGGGATCGATGACGGGTTTTAAGGGGGAGTCGGATTGGGCGGTGATGAGCTTGGCAAGAGTGAGACGGGACGCCTCCGTTAGAGGATCAAGCAATTTGAGCCAACTCGTGGGGAGGGCTGCTTCAACTGCAGATTTAAGGCGTTGGCTAAACGCGGTGGGCGTCGTCTCCTCGCCGCTGATCGTTTTTTCTGAAAAGGCGCGGACTTCCGCAATTGAGCCGTTGTGATGGACCAAGGTGGCACCGATCAGGCAAAGCACGGTCGTGGGAATGAGGGCGAATAGCAGTCGAAAGGCGGTCTTGATGATGGACCGAGGTTCGTCCTCGTCCTGCGATTTTCCAAAAGGACGGGCGATGGATTTGACGATTTTACGGATGGCGAAAAATGCGATGATGAATGTGGCTAATGGTAGCCCGCTCGTGATCCATGATTGGGATTTCCCGGTCCAGTCGATCGAGAGTGCCGGTGCCTCTTGCCAAAATCGAAATCCAATCCACGCGCTGAGACTCAGGACCGTCGTGCCGATGATCATCCGCGTCATTCCGCGCAAGGCAACGAAGCCGGCGCACATCACGAAGATGATGAGCGCGGCAGTGCCGAGGCTGAGTTGTGGGATGGCGTCGGGCGACAAGAGTGAGGTGGATGGTTGAGAGTGGATTGTTGATAGTAAGATAGAAGAGTTGATAGAAAGGCAGCGGAATTATTTAATCGCTGTAATTAGTCCACATGCGCAGGACGAGAACTTTTTTCTCATCGGTGAAGACCTCATAAACGATCCGGTGTTGGAGATTGATTCTGCGGGAAAAACAGCCGGCCATTTCTCCGCATAAGGATTCATAGCGTGGTGGTGTTTGGAAGGGGTCCACGGCGAGAATTTCCAACAAGGCTTGCGCCTGTTTTTTGAGATGGCACTTGGTCAGCTTCTCCGCGTCTTTGCGGGCCTGCTTGGAATACACGATTTCATACATCAGCTTACCAGTCCAGTTCGGCAGATGCCGCGTCCAAACCTTCTGCGCGGGCTTGTTTGATCGAGCCGACCAAGCCGGGAATGGAATGCAGGAACAGCGTCTCCCGAATGGAGCGCCAGTCTTCCTCGGAAATCAGAACCGCGTTGCCTTGTTTCCCGGTGATTTGAATCGGTTCGTGGGATTCCCTCACCTCGTTGATAAGTGAATAAAGATTCCCTCGAGCTTTGGTCGCGGTGATGGTCGTCATGACGGGATAACGTGCGTGAAAGCGTGCGTTTGTCAAGGTTGGGAAAGGTGATTCACCAGGCCATGGCGCGCTGGCGCAGTAGGTGATCCGTTAGGACAAGTGTGGCCATGGCTTCTACGATCGGGACCGCGCGAGGGAGGACGCAGGCATCGTGGCGGCCTTTCCCGGAGAGCTCGGTATTTTCACCCGCGGAAGTGACGGTTTCCTGGTTGCTCATAATGGTGGCAGTTGGCTTGAAGGCGATGCGGAAAATGATATTTTCCCCGTTAGATATGCCGCCTTGGATACCGCCGGAGCGGTTAGTGATGGTGCGGACTTTGCCGTCCACCATGCGGAAGGCATCGTTGTGCTCGCGGCCTGTTAGTAAAGTCCCTGCGAATCCTGAACCGATCTCGAAGCCTTTCGTGGCGGGGAGGGAAAGCATGGCTTTGGCGAGATCTGCTTCAAGCTTGTCGAAAATCGGCTCACCCAAGCCGGGTGGGCATTTGCGGATGACGCACTCGATTACACCGCCGACGGAGTTCCCATCCGCGCGGATGGCTTTGATGCGATCGATCATGGTTTCGGCCATCGCGGGATCGCCGGTGCGGACGATGTTAGATTCGATGGTTTCGGCACAAATCGTTTGTGGATCGACGTCGGCGTTGAGCTCTTGGATCGATTTCACCCAAGCGAGGATTTCGATGCCGGGATGAAGTGCGTCGAGCACTTGGCGGGCAACCGCCGCAGCGGCGACGCGGCCAATCGTTTCGCGGGCGGAAGCGCGGCCACCACCCGATGCGGAACGGATGCCATACTTCGCGTCGTAGGTGTAGTCCGCGTGGCTGGGGCGATATTTTGCGGCCATTTCATCGTAGGCTCCCGGACGCTGGTCCGTGTTGCGAACGAGGATCGCGATCGGGCAGCCAAGGGTGACCCCGTCCTGAAGGCCTGATAGAATTTTAGCGGTGTCGGCTTCCTTGCGCGGGGTGACAATCTCGGATTGGCCGGGGCGCCGGCGGTCGAGCTCATGCTGGATTTGCTCCAAAGAAAGCGGAATGCGCGGCGGGCAACCATCGATGACCACACCGACGCCGCCCCCATGCGACTCGCCAAATGTGTGGATGCGGAAAACCTGGCCGAAGGTGGAAGACATGCGGGGAGGATAGCGGGCGAGCGGCACGGGGCAAGCCGGGAACGGACCTTTTGACACTCTTGGGAAATACAGCAGGCAGTCCAATTCCTGGGTTATCGAGTTTCGGATGAAAATGGATGGCACATATGATGCCGGATTTGAACTAACTGATGGAACAAATTCAATTTGGATTATGGATTCGACATATCTGAGTCAAGGATTTAGGGCGGTCACGTCTGGTGTTTTTGGTGGGATTGACCATGCTGTAAACGAAGCAACCCAAAATTGGATAGAGTATCGACTCACGATTAACGGCTTTAATCTTATTTGTGAAAGAGGTCTAACTTTAGATTCTCTTTCACAATCGTTATCTCTGACTCTTCCCGTTCCAATCGCATCTGTACCTTTGTCGATCCGCTGTAGTAACGCAGGACACAACACGGCATCGTTTGACTGGATACGAGTTCGGTGAGTCACACGACCAACTGCGTGATGCGCTCCAGCGCATCCGCCTGTTCTTCGCGGGCGGCGGCGAGGTCGTGCAGGTGCTGGAGGTTGAGCCAGTATTCGGGCGGGTTGCCGAAGTATTTGCCGAAGCGCAGGGCGGTGGCGGCGGTGATACCCTGGCGACCCTTAATGATGGCGGTAATCCGGCTGTGGGGCAGGCCAGTGTCCTTAGCGAGTCGGTATTGGGTGATGCCTAAATCGCCGAGTGCCTCTTTGAGCGTCTCGCCGGGATGCGGATTGTGGAGCAGAGTGGAGTTTTTCATGATGAATTAGTGGTAATCTTCGATGCAGACGTTTTCCGGCCCTTGTACACCCCAGAAGAATGTGATGCGCCATTGGTCGTTGATGCGGATGGCGTGGCTGCTCTTACGGTCTCCCAGCAAGGGGTGAAGTCGGTTGGATGGTGGGAAGCGAAGCGTTTCAAGAGTCGGTGCGGCGGCGAGTTCGCGTAGCTTGCGCAGCGCGCGATCCTGTATATCGGCTGGCAGTTTGCGTGATCGCTGGCGGTTCCAGATTTTTTCGATTTCCCGGTTTGCAAAACTTTGGATCAAGAGCGGAGGATGACGCTATTTACGGTTTTCGTCAATAGTCTGATTGTGATATTTCGGGGATTATTCCTCGCGGGCGGTGGCGAGATCGAGGAGTTCGATCTTCACGAGATGGCGTTTCTGATTTGCTGCTTGGCGGTTTCCCAGGAGATGAAATTGGCTTTGCCGTCCTGGATGAGTTGCTTCCGCTCGTCGAGCAGGTCTTTGTGCCACTGAGGAATCTCGAGCACGGCTTCTTGCGGAGCGATGCCGTCCCAGAGAGCTTCCATCATCTGGAGTTTTTCGTGGAGCGGAAGGTCATGAATCTCTGCGAGCTGAATCACGCTGATTTTATTACCAGAAATTGAGGAGGAAACAACTACGGATCTTCCAAAGGCTTTTCGGTGGGGGCGTGGTGGGTGTAGGCTAGGTTAGGATTTTCCGAAAACTTGACCGAGGGTACATGATGCGTGATGTTTCCAGCAGTGAGGACGACGATCAATGTGGGTAACGACGTGCGGGAAACCATCCCGGTTTCTTGAAATCATGATTTTCAATCGATGGTAGCTTTCCTAACAGGCGTCAAGATTGGCCCACGCTTGGCTAGAGCCCTCTGGGATGACGCATTGGGTATAATCGCCGACATGGCTCACCAGCGGAGAAGAAGGATTTGATCGAGTGATTTATTGAAAACTTCCCATGCAGTTGAGACTTCCCGAACGAGTGATTGAGTTTCCCCGGCGTCCTTTGGTCATGGGGATTGTGAATGTGAATGATGATTCATTTTCCGGCGATGGAACGCTGGATTTTAAGAAAGCGATTGCCCAAGCGCGCGCGCAAGTGACGGCGGGCGCGGATGTGATCGATGTGGGGGCGGAAAGTGCACGGACGAATCGCTCTGCCGTGCCCGTGGACGAGGAGTTGCGGCGTTTCAGGGGATTTATCGAGCGATGGGAAGATGTTTGGCAAGGGTGCAGGCCTAAGGATAACATGCAAATCTGGCCGCCCGTGTTGTCTGCTAACACTTGGAGGCCGGAGGTGGTGCAGGGAGTTTTGCAGACGGGGCGGGTGGAAATCGTCAATGACATGGGCGCCCTGCCTGACGATCAAAACGCGAAATTCTGCGCGGCGAGCGGGGCGGCATTGCTGATCATGCACAGCGTCGGCGAGCCCAAAATCCCGCATTTTTCCCAGCAATGGGCGGATGTCATGGGGGAAATCGAGCGATTTTTTGAGGAGAAAATTTCTCTCATTCAGCGTGCCGGCTTGGCGACGGACGCTGTGATATTGGACCCAGGAATCGATTTTGCAAAACAACGCGAAGACAACCTAGCAGTCTATCGGGACTTGCAGCGCTTGCAAAAATT
Source organism: Akkermansiaceae bacterium (assembly GCA_043758615.1). Taxonomy (GTDB): domain Bacteria; phylum Verrucomicrobiota; class Verrucomicrobiia; order Verrucomicrobiales; family Akkermansiaceae; genus Luteolibacter. The sequence continues at coordinate 25,650 of JAYVNE010000147.1, read as the reverse complement.
CGGCCGACCGGTGCTGGTTCCTGTCTCGCGCAAAACCGTGATTGGTGAAGTCTTGAATCTAACAAATTCTTCTGCCCGCGATGCCGGGACAGTGGCATGCATCAGCGCGGCGATGCTTCGGCAGGCGCAGATTTTCCGTGTCCATCAGGTAGAAGCCGCGTGGCAGGCGATCAAAGCACTCGATGGGATTCTGACTTTCTAGCAAACTGAAAAATTTGGCGGGGCATTAATCTAAGAAGCCATTACTTTTAACTGATATAATTTGTTCATTTTTAGCGAGTTTAATTATCTTGCACGACATGGAGGGAAACGTATCAAGGGGGCCGTTGTATTACTTCGATGCAACGTCCCCCACCCCCCCCCACATGAAAATGAAGACTCCGCTTATTGCGGCACTATTGTTAGGCATGAATGCCATCTCCAGTGCATTCACGCTCGATGCCGTCGGTTACGAAGGCGAAGAGCTCACATCCAATCCTGTCTCGGTGCTGGTTCCCGGGTATGGAGAATTAGTATTCCAAGCTGCGGTCGGCTCGATGCTCGTGGTCAATTCGGCTTATCGAAATGACAACGGCTTTGGTGGCCCGTCCCTGAGCTTTGATCAAAACGAAGCGGTGAAAATCACCTTCACGGGTGCTGAGCCGCTGAACGTAGATTTCGACTTCGTTGGCGTTTCCGCTGGCGAAAGTTTTATCGTGCAGAAGGATTTGTTCACCCCTCAGGCCTACCTTGTGACTTTGCAAGGTGGCGGCAACGGAGCCGGCCTTTATGCTGTTAGTTGGAACACTGTACCTGAGCCGACATCCGCGCTGCTCGGCCTAGTGAGTGGTGCGTTTTTCGCATTCCGTCGCCGTCGCTAACGGATAGAAAGTTAACTAACATTGAGAAAAAAGCGCGCTTCCCAAAAAAGGGGCGCGCTTTTTTCATGGCCGCTTGAGAGTCGTTTCCCGTAGCGTCTGCGTTTCGCGAAAGAGAAGCTTGTCTTTCAGATAGCGGGTCTTCTCCTCACGAATAATCCCGCTGCCCGGTGAAAACCATGTGGTGCGGCGCAGCTCAAGGTTGCCATCTTTCCCAGTCATGAGGATACGAATGCAGGGAAATGTTCCTGCGGGGACGGTGAGACTTTCCCGTGCGACGACTTGGGTTTTACGCGAGAGCCCACCTCCTACCGTCTCGAATTCTGGAAACTCGGTGCCCGCTTTCATGCCTGCGATCACAAAGGGAATCGCGCGGTCTAACCACATGGGTTTGGTCGTTTCCTGACGCATGATCATGGAGCCCCGCATCAGAATACGATCCTTGGAAATTTCTACAAACTCGCGCTCGGGAGGGGCATTAGGCGCGATGACTTCAAAACAATCAACCTCTGGCAGACCCGTGGCAGGCACAAGCTTACCAAGATAAGTGCGTGTGCGTTCGTAGGATTCATCCACTTCCGCCGCGCCGGGTGCTGTCACATCTGGCGGGATTTCCAAGTGGACTTGATAACGCCAGACGTCGCCCTTTTTTACAGTTAGGATGGGAGTGTCCTGCTGGGCAGCGGTTGATGATTCCGGGATTTTTGCTGTGGTTTTTTTACTCGAGTGGCAGGCGCTTGATACTAGCACACAGACAATAATCGTTGATAAACAGCAATGAGTCTTCATGGAAATTAGGGAGTGGGCGGTTCGAGACTTGCGACGGCGTGATTGCCCCCTGCATGAGGAGCACCCAGCCGAGGTTGCCATTCACGATTTGGAAAATACCTCGGGCCGCGTTTACGAAACAATAAATAGATCATGGAAACAACGGCGACCAGAGGGATCAAACACGCCATAACTAACAAAAGTATAGCCCGCCGCAGGCGCGACTTATTCTCGAAAAGGGTAACCGCCTCGTCCCGGCTCGTTTGCAAAAGCTCGCTATGATTGACCATATTCCGCATCCAACAACGTAGCATGTCGGTAGCCTCGGTGGCAGCGGCGCGGACTTTTGCCGGTTCATTCGTTTCCAAGGCGGCCCGTTTCTCTGCCTCTTCAACCGTTTGCCGCACCGTCAGAGGATCGAGCAGCTTAATCAATTTTCCTGCGGGAAAAATCCACGGGCTATCCTTACGGCCAGGAACATGGAGCACGATACACTGGACGGGCGAACTGCACCACGCATCTGCAAAGCACCGCGCGACGTGTTCGGGCGGTGCGCCTTGGAGATCCGTTAGTAAAATCACGATGACATCGACCCCTTCGTTTCTATTAATGGTAGTTAGAGGGTCGGAAATCTCCTTCACTAACTCGGGCTTGAGAAATCCATCAGGATCGAAGACCGAGAGCGGTGGGCGAGGGCCGTATTCGAAGTCGAGCGGTGTCTTGGCCGTGACCCGCGCTGCGAGCATGAAAGAGAGAAGTAGAATGATCCGGGCAATCATTTGATTACTTGTTAGGTAAGCGCGCGCCGTGCCGCTTCCAGTATTCATCAAGCTGCTCGCGGCAGCTTTTGAAAAACGCCACAACCGCGTCAGCGGTTTTCCCAGACTTCCAAGGGATGGCCATCGCATGGAGAGATTTCCTCCATTGGTTATCATCGAAGCAGTTTTCCGCCGCATAACCCGGGATAGCGGCGGCCTGGGAGGATTTTACGTCAATCAAGAGCAAGACGGTCCATGCACGCTCTTCTAAAGTTTCCTTGTCCTGAAGCGAACAGGCATTGAGCAACCAAAAACCAAAAACAGATAGATCGGTAGCCGGAGGAAGTTTTACACAACACACACGCCAATGAAACTGAGGAAACCGGCGGCGGAGACGTTCTCGCGCTGCCTCGATTTGTATCACGTCAGACGGGCTCCAAATTCCGACAGCATCGAGAATGGGTAGAAGCGGCGGAGGAGAGTCCGAAAACATTCCGATGGTATCGCCGCCTGTGAAGTTACAGACAGGGCACCATTTTGAATCACGCTGGAGTGAAGCCTGGCAAGCCGGGCATAGGAAAGAAACCGGCCTGGTGCGCTGGGAGGAGCGGCGGTGGGTTCTTTCAAGAGCTCTGCTCATTTTTCAAGACGGATGGCGGTCGATCTACCATGGGCATCGAGTCCTTCGATCCGAGCAAACTCCTCGACGACTGATAGAGATTTTCTCACAGATTCCTTATCGAGCCGGACGATGCTGGTACGACGTTGGAATTGATCCGCGCGAATGCCGGAAAACGACCGACCCGATCCGCCCGTGGGCAGTGTGTGGCTGGGGCCTGCTAGAAAATCTCCCACCGCGACCGGCGAGTCGTTTCCAACATAAATTGCACCTGCCGTCCGGATCAATGGCAGCCATCGCGCCTCGTCCGCCGTGATCAACGAAAGATGCTCCGGGGCGAAGGCGTTCGAGAGAGTGACGCCGTCTTCAAACGACTTCAGATGCAGCAGGAAGGTGCCACGCTTGAGAACCTCGCGGATGATTTTCGACCGAGAAAGAGTGAGCACCTGACGCTCAATCGCTTTGATGACTTTGCCGAGAAGCGCCTTCGAGTCCGTGGCGAATCCGACGATGCTATCACCGCCGTGTTCGGCTTGGGCGAGGATGTCAGCAGCAATGAATTCAGCATTTCCGGTTTTATCAGAGAGGATGAGAATTTCGCTCGGCCCGGGAAGAAGATCGATCGAAACCGCGCCCACGAGTTGGCGTTTCGCCTCGACGACAAAGGTATTTCCTGGGCCAAAAATGCGGTCCACGGGACGAATCGAGCGGGTGCCTAGCGCGAGTGCCGCGATGGCTTGCGCACCGCCGATCTTAATTGCTTCGGTGACTCCAGCAGCTTTTAACGCATACAGTAGCGATGGATTCACCGAGCCATCCGGCCCGCAGGGAGTTGCTGCTAGAATTTCGGGAACTCCGGCAGCTTGCGCGAACCCAGCGGTCATGAGCGCCGTGGAAACCAGCGGAGCCTTCCCGCCCGGCACGTAAACTCCCACGCGATCAAATGGTGTAAAGCGCTCGCCCACCGTGGCACCTTCGGCATTTTTCGCGGACCAATCTTTTCGCAGGCTCCGTTTCGCGAACGAGTGAATGTTTTTCAAACTGCGGGCCACCGCCGTGCGGGTCGCCGGTGTAACAGCTTCCTCTGCTGCGGCGAACTCCGCGTCACTCACAAAAAGCGTCTTTGTGGTGAGCACCGCGCCATCGAAACGTTTGGTGAAAGTGACCAAGGCCTCATCGCCCTTCGCCGCAACCTCTGCAATGATTTCAGTCACCAGATCACGCACGCCAGGTTCAGGTAGTGCACGGCGGTTCAGGCGGCGGATAAATGGCGTATAGCCGGAATCGGTGTAGCTGAGAATTTTCATGCCGTGCAGGAGCGGCGAAACATGACGGAGGTTTACCCGTTAGCCAAGCCCGATCATCAACGAGCCATCAATTCCGCTTGCAAGGTATTCATGACTTTTTGCGCGCTCGCGGCATCCATGTGAAGGCCGTCGGTGAATTCCACCTCGCCCGCAGGGAGTCCTTCATTGAGATCCCACCATGGGACCCCGGATTTGCAGGCGAGTGCCAGTGCTATTTCCTTGATTGGAAAACCCTTGGGAACACCCGGCAGCATCACGAGGAAAATCCGACTGCCCCGGCTTTCCAAGCGGCTAAAAATTCCAGTCATTTCTTCAACGAGCGCGGCGGATTTTTCGTCCAATGCGGGAGTCATCGACCGGGCGATCACATGAGGTTTAGATCCGATAGATAAAGACTTATCTCCAGAGCTGAGGCCACCTTCAGATTGACGAGCCATCAACCACGAATACGCAAACGCAGTGGGTCGCGCGGTGGCACCGAGGTTTGGATATTTGAATCCGACGTGGAACCAGTCCGAACGAATCGCGGCTGCAATGTCCTTACCGCGACCTTCGAGTTCATAAGCCAAGGTGTTCGCCTCAACGATCAAGACGGGAGCAGACGGCAAAATTCCTTGATCCATGGCGCGGAGCGTCACCATTGCGCTGCCGCCATCGCAGCCAAGGTTCGCGACACCTTGGATTTTCCGGGCGCGATCCCCGAGACGCCCGGTGAGCGATGAACCTAACATCATCACCCTGGGCTCTCCCTTCGTCTCCGTTTGGATGCGTGCGATGGAGGAAAAATAATTCGATTCGCTCTTCAAGGTTTTCCCTCCGCATGCCCGCAGGGCGACCGACTGCAAGCCTAGGCCAGCGGTAAATATCACAACGAATCCGGTGAGGTATCGAAGCATGAGTTAGAATTGGAAATAGATGAACCCCCGAGGCGCGCCGGGATTGGTGAGAATCAATAAAACCATCAAACCGTGAAGTGCGCCCTCAGATAGAGGATGAATGAGTTTCTCTGAAAATTCAGGCCATCTTTCCTTCAAGTGACCCCAAAGGTGATAGAGAACCACCATACCGCCATAGATGAAGAGCGCGAATAACGGTTGTCCGGGCGCACTCCAGTTTCCACTGCCCATGCCCTTGAAAAATGCGCCGATGTTCGCCATGTCCGGCATCAGGAAGGTCAGCCAAAGGAACATCACTGCATGAAACGCATAGAACCACCGGATACCATCTCGCAACATTCCCAGCCCCGGTGACAAATCGTTAGAGGTGTCGGTTCGGTTGCGGAAAATAAACCGTTCGGCGGCCAGCAGCGCACCATGCAGCGTTCCCCACAGAGCGAATTTCCATTGCGCCCCGTGCCACAGTCCGCCGAGAAACATCACGAGAAAAAGGTTCACGTAAGTCCGCCCCGGCCCCTTTTTGTTTCCGCCGAGTGGGATGTAGAGATAATCACGCAACCATGCTGATAGAGAAAGATGCCAACGCCGCCAAAATTCCGTGATACTCAGCGAGAGATAGGGGAAATTAAAGTTTTCCGGCAGACGGTAACCAAACATCAGGCCCAGTCCGATCGCGATCAACGAGTAGCCCGCAAAGTCGGCGAAGATCTGGAAGCCGTAAGCATAGAGCATGGCCATGAGATTCACCGGCCCGCTGGACTCAAGGGCTGCCTTGCCGATGGTGAGCATGGCGGTTTGTTCTGCTAGATTATCTGCAACGAAAATTTTCAGGAAGTAGCCGGTGATCAGGCAGCGGCGCACGGATTTCCACTCGATGTCGCGCCACATTTTTGCGCGGATCTGATCGATGAAGTTCCGCGCTTTTACGATAGGCCCTGCTACGAGTTGGGGAAAGAAGACGATATAAAGTGATAGATCAGCCGCCGATGTGAGGCGTCCCTGTCCACGACGACTGAGCCGTTGCTGCGTTTCCGAGGTGACCATGTTCCGATGCACATCGATGAGGAGGCTGAGTGCGTGGAAGGTGTAAAATGAGATACCGATGGGCAGCGGGATCGACCGAATCCAGCTCAAAACTGAGGGGGAAACCCATGTTTCCGGCAATAAACTGTAAATGATCCCCGCGTATTTGAAAAACGCGAGGAAACCGAGGTTTAGAATGATCGCCGCTGTTAGCCAGCGTTTCGAGCGCCCGCTAGAATCACTCTGCTCTTTCCAAAATAAAATTCGCTCTACCGCGAGCGAGTTGAACATGCAGGAAACTGATAGAAGAATGAGCAGCTTCGGATTTTCCCAACCATAGAAAATCGAACTCGCCACCAGCAATAAACTCACCTGCCAAACGCGCACCCATTTCCCTGCGATTGGCAGATAGTAAAGCAGCAGTGTGGCTGCTAGCAGAATCAGGAATTCGAAGGAGTTAAACAGCATCCGGCGGGTCGCGTGCTTACGATGGCAACATCGCGCCTATTAGGCAACTACGTGATGTGCTGTTTATTCAAAGTGATGCGCTGTTTCTGGCAGACTCATAGAATTCCGCATCTGTTTGATTGTGAAATTCTGAAATCGCCCAAAAAGTGCTGCCAGGGAATCCGCGGCAAGTTCGGACAAACTACCGTTGCTCCGATCAAGGCCTGGCGGGGTTCGCCTGCCGAACCTCCACGGCCCCTGACAGCCCGGAGAGACAAAACCAGCCACGCTCTTTCCGCAATCCCTATTTTCCCGGCAAACAGGCACGGCAAGCACTTCGCTTGCATCTCTCCGCCGGGCTGCTTAAATTTTTGCCCCGGCCCATCGCGGGCACACTTTTTTAACCGAAACAAATCATGGGAAGACATTTTGAATGCCGCCGCCGCGCCAAGGAATCCAGATGGGCAACGATGTCCAAGGTGTTTCCAAAGCTGGCCAAGTCCATCACAATGGCTGCCAAAAGCGGCGGGCCAGATCCTGAATCGAACGCGCCGCTGCGGGTGGCGATCAATAATGCAAAGGCGCAAAACTTGTCCAAAGACAACATCGATAACGCCATCAAACGCGCCGCCGGGAAGGATGCCGCGGATATTTCAGAAATCACCTATGAGGGAAAAGGCCCGCATGGTTCCTTGTTCTATGTGGAGTGCGCGACGGATAACTCGAATCGGTCAGTGGGCAATCTGAAGATCATTTTTAACAAAAACGGCGGTCAATTGATCAACGCTGGTCAGCTCGATTTCATGTTCAATCGTAAGTCCGTCATCGAGTTTCCCGTGCCCGCTGGCCGCGATCTTGAGGAGCTTGAGCTTGAGCTTATTGATGCTGGGCTGGAGGAACTCTCGGTGGACGAGGGCATTGTCTCTGCAATCGGCGAATACAGTGCTTTTGCGAGTCTAACTATGGCGGTCGAGGCGCTCGGAATTGTTCCAACGAAAGCCAGTCTGCAACGCCTGCCGACCCAGCCGATCGAACTTACGGAAGAGCAAATGGAGGAGGTCGAAAAACTATTAGATCGTATCGAGGATGATGACGACGTGCAGGCGGTTTATACGAACCTCGCCTAACGATTAGGAGTCGCCCTGTCGGCCAGCTTTTTCTCGATGCGTTTGAGTTCAAGGTGTCCCGTGTCTGGGATGTCATCGAGTCGCAACAGGTCGAGCGCGGCTTGATCGTTGCCCGCCATTTCAAGGACGAGGGCCTTGTCATAGTTAAACTGAGACCAGTGGATCGCGTGCGCCACAGGGTCGAGATGGAGACGGTGCATGTAATTTTCTAGGTTGCGAATTTCCCGAAGCCCCGCGAAGGGTCCCTCAGTGGCAGCAAGTGCCCGGGCGTAGTGACCGGTGCAGGCCACTTCCGCCAGAGCGAAATGGCCGGTGGGAAGTTCGCGGCCGGGCGCGAGGATCTTGTTTTCTGCATGAAAGCGCCGCGCTACTTCAGGCCAGACGGTCCGCTGTCGGTCAATGACCGCCTGCCAGTTCCCCGCTCTAACATCGCGATCCTGCCACTCCCAGATGGCGCGTGCTTGGGTCGGGTATTGGTTTAACTCGTCGTTCAATAAGCGATCCAAATCATGCCAGAGAAAGGAGCGTCTCGCGGAAAGGAGGATGAAAACCAGCACTAGCAGAACCGCCGGGATGCGCGGTGGGATCTCTGTGAATTTCCGCAGTCCGGCATGGAGCATCAACGCGGCTCCGAGGCAAAACCATGGTAATCCGGGGTAAATCCGATATTCCGGCATGAACTCGGGAACCAGATAGAGGACCCTGAACAGGATCGTGGCGCAATAGATGAATAGGCAGACGCCTATCAGTCGGGAGGATTTACAAACGATGAGAAAAACACTGAAAGCGGTGAGAGCCAGAAATCCTGCCGCCGCCCACATGGCTCCGTGATCCGGGATGTTCCAGAATTTCGCACCCACGGGAATCAGCGTTTCTGCGGTGTGGTGATCCGAGCAGAGCGACACCGGAATCACGCTACGCCATGCGAATTCCCAGAACACGCGGCCGAGGGTGTAGGCATGGCCCACCATGCGTGGCTCGGACCATCTCGCGAGGCCGCCGCGATAGATTGGAATCATGCCGCCTAACCACAGCGCGACGATGACCGCTAGGACACCCAGCACAGGCCACGCGTAGCGCTTGATAATGCGCGCATGTGAGGGTTGTAAAAATGCCGCTCCAACGGTGAGGGTCATCATCAAAGCATGGATCAAGCCCGGTCCTTTTGAAAACGTCGCTCCAGCCATCATCATGAGACAACCTAGCAGTTTCATCCAGCCGCCATCTTTCAAAAATCTCAACAATGCCCATGCGGCTAACAGTGAAAAAAGAGTGACCCATGCGAGATCTTGGGTGCGCGCGTAGTTCGGAATCTCACTACCTAACGGATGCACGGCAAACAAGACTGCTCCAAAAAGCGCGACTCGCCCCTGCTCGCGGTCTCTCAGAAAATCGCGGCCGAAGCCATACAACACGCAAGCGATGGAAGTATGCAGCAGCCAGTTCACGGCATGAAATCCCGGCGCGGATATGCCAAACAAACGATGCTGAATGATGTATGCCAGAAAGGTCCATTCCTGCTGCTTCATTTCCCAAAAGTGACCGTTCAGGATGATCTCGTTACGCTGGATGATGTCCTTGTCATCGAGGAAAAACTGCGAGCCTAAACACCAAAGGTGGGCGAGAGCGCTGGCGACGATGATCCAAGCCAATGGCGGCCAGGTGCGCTCGGATCGTTGAGTTTTTCCGGTGATTTCCATGGGACGAATCAAACTTGGGGGCTTTTTTAACTCGATGCCTGCTCCCCGGGAGCAAATTCTAAGAGATCTTCTGCCCCCGTGGTCCGGACGTCTTTTCTGGGCTGAGATGATTTACGGAACATGAATGAGGGACGGATTTTTCAGCTTTCGCCAATTCTCAAGCCCTTCATGCCAAGCTCCCGGAAAACATCAAGGGGATTGGGCAGTTAGCCGCGATTCAAAAATAGAAACCCCGTCGCAGCCTAGGCTGGACGGGGTTTCCTTGGGTTTTGGAGAATTGTTGGAGCCGGAGTTTGGCGATTACTTCCAAGTCGTTACGTCGTCCGTGCTCTTGCCAGTGCCGGAGACACCATCGGCACCATCGCTCCATACGGCCACGCGGCGACCATTCAGGGTTTGCGGGGAGCTACTGCCTTTGGGTTTGACGGTGATTTTTTCGTCATAGTCGCCATCCAGCACCACTTTATAACCGCCGCTCCAAGGATCGTAAAGGCCATCGGCACTTGTAGATGTTGACGTACCTTTAAACAGAATCCCGTTTGTGCCGCCACCGGTCTTTCGCTTACCTTCCTTAACTGAGAGAAATTTAATGGCCCTAGTGTTCATGGGTGGACTAGTTGACTCTGTGTAGCCAAGCAAAACATTAAGGAGTTCTTTTTTTGCGTCATCGTCTTTTGCCGTATCCAAGCCACTTTCGACTGAATCAGCATCCAGCTTGTCCTTCGGCATGGTCCCGTATTCCGTGTAGAAATTATTCACCGCGGACTCGAGCGCGACACAGGTGGCAAGCGCCGTGGTTTTCTTCGCTTTTTGAATCGCTGCACTTCCAGCGGCGAAACCGGCTCCGGCAAGCACCGCGATGATCGCAATTACGACGAGGAGTTCGACCAAAGTGAAGCCGCGTTTGCTGTGTGAGGAATGAGATTTCATGATAAAAATAATTTCGAATTTCAGTGAGTAGAGCCAATACAAGACTTCAGAAGCTGACAATCACTCAATTATAGACGCAATGACATGGTGCATACCTAAGCGGGGATTTGATGTCCGGCAAACTAATTTTTTGTCAGGAAACAATTCCTATTGGATTCACACGATCTGCAAAATCCAAGCTCGCCAGACGATACCTCCGTGCTAATATCTTCCCCATGGTTGCGAACAATATCTCCTACGAAAAAGTCAGAGAGGAAGCGCTGCATCTTCCGCTCGAAGACCGCTCGCGCCTCGCCTCCCGCCTCCTTGAAAGCCTTGATGATGACGACGATGTCAGTCCCGAGTGGTTGGAAGAAATCCGTCGAAGGGTGAAAGAAATGAAAGATGGGACGGCAATCATGATTCCACATGATGAAGTGATGGCAAATGTCCTGGCGAAGCTGGCTAAGAATCGCGAGGAACGTGCGAAAAAGGTATCATGACCGTAACGTGGAACCGTGAAGCAAACGAGGAATTTGTCGCAGCGGCAAGCTACTATGATCATCAGGATGAGGGGCTTGGAGAGCGCTTTGTCATGTATATTCAAGCAGCGGTGGCCCGAATTTGTGGTAATCCGCTGATGCCACGCTGTTTTGATGACGAATGCCGCAAGGTCAAGGCTGACAAGTTTCCTTACGTGGTCATCTATTAGGTGGAAGGTGAGCAGATTCACATTGTCTCGGTCATGCACACCAGCCGTCACCCCGATTACTGGAAATCGCGATTCAAAGACCGCTAAATTTCCAAATCCAACCCCCGTCCCTCCTTTGCCATTGCCGAGAAGGACGGCAGATCGCAAGCTTTCCGCATGCCCGGCAATCATTTGCGAGATCTTATCCTCGACGCCCTCCGCACTGCCAAAGGAAACCCGCTTTCCAAATCCCAACTCGCCCGCAGCCTCAAAATTCCCGGACCTCAAGTCTCCGAACTCCGAAACACTCTCGAAGAGCTGGTAAACGAAGGAGTCCTGCTTGCTGGGAAGAAGAACACCTACGTCCTGCCCTCCGCGCCGAAAGACCAACTCACCGGCACGCTCAAGTTTCAACCGAAAGGCCACGCGTTCTTTTTCCCCGACCTCACTGACGAACAGAACCTCGCCAGCGGCATCGACTTCACCCTTCACTCGCGCATTTTCATCGACCGCCGGAACGTCGGAACCTCGCTCGATGGTGACCGCGTGGCGGCCTCTATCATCAAGCAAGTTGCTAGACCGTTCCGCACGCGCAGCGAGTTCACGCCGGAGTCTTCCGATGAAATGCGCGCAAAGGTGGATGAGGTGCTCGTCCGCCGCTCGGGCAGGCTGGCTGGCATCTATCGGAAAACCGGAAACTTCGGATGGATCGATTGTGATGATAAAGCCGTCGAGGGCCGCGTAGATGTCGTCGGGGACACCACTGCCATGCCGGGGCAAATGGTCGTCGTCGATCTCGAAGAATGGCTCGATCGTAACACCGACCCGCGCGGCCGCGTGATCGAAGTGCTCGGTTGGCCCGGCGATCCCGGCGTGGATATCATTTCGGTGATTCATCGTTTCGGTCTGCGCACTTCGTTTCCTGATAACGTTCTCGCAGAGGCCCGCGCGGTGCCGGAAGAACCGGAGCCATCGGAAATTGCCCGCCGCAAGGATTGGCGCGATAAGCTGGTCATCACCATCGATCCCGCTGATGCGAAGGATCATGACGATGCAATCTGGTTAGAAAAAACGCCGCACGGTTGGACGCTCGCCGTCCACATCGCGGATGTGTCCCACTACATTAAACCCGGCAGCCCGATGGATCAGGAAGCTGTCGAGCGCGGAAACTCCACCTATCTGGTGGACCGCGTGCTGCCGATGCTACCTACCGAGCTTTCAAACGGAATTTGCTCGCTGAAGCCCGATGTGGATCGTTTGACCAAATGTGCGTTGATGGAAATTTCTCACTATGGAGAAATCACCAAAGCGAAATTCATAGATGCCGTCATCCATAGCCGGGCGAAACTTTCCTACGAGCAAGCACAGGAAATCCTCGACGGCAAGCCCGCCCCAGCCGGTTCCGATCCCACGCTCTCTGACATGGTTAGAGAAGGCTGGAACCTCGCCTCTGCCATGCGCAGGCGGCGTTTCGAAAATGGCGCGCTCGATCTCGAAATGCCGGAAATCAAGATCCGCCTTGATAATCAGGGTCGCGCCGAAGTCGCCGAGCCCGTGATCCACACCGAGAGCCATCAACTCGTCGAGGAATGCATGTTAGCTGCGAACGAAGCCGTCGCGAAAGTTCTGAGAGAGCGCATGAAACCCGCGATCTATCGGATTCACGATGATCCCGATCCCTCACGCCTCCTCGACTACACCGAGACCGCAAAGGCCCACGGTTATCGCCCAGGTGACCTCACCAACCGTGCCCACATTCAGAAACTGTTGGATGATTCGAAAGGCAGCCCAGAAGAGCACGTGATCAAGTTGGGTCTGTTAAAAAGCCTCAAGCGTGCCGCCTATTCCGCCGAGCCTGTCGGCCACTATGGTCTTGCGAAAGGCGACTACTGCCACTTCACCAGCCCCATCCGCCGCTATGCCGATCTGATCGTCCATCGCGCGCTGCAGCCGCTGCTAGAGAATGCGCCGAAGCACCACGACACCACGCCCTCGCAAGCCGACCTACGGGAAATTTCCCGCCACATTTCTGATACCGAGCGCACCTCGTCCGATGCCGAAAGTGAAACGAAACAGATTAAGTTGTTAGAGTATCTTGATCGCGTCGCCAGCGCGGAGGAGCCGCCGGTGTTCGATGGTCTCATCACCGACGTCCGCCCGATGGGGCTGATGGTCGAGGTTCCTAACATGGGCGTGCGCGGCGTGGTGAAGCGCGAGGACCTCCCCGAAGGTCGCTGGCGTTTCGAGGCCCACCGCATGGCTTGGGTTTCCATGGATGGAAAAGTCATTCAGTTAGGAATGCGCATCCCGCTGCGGGTGATCAACATTGATTTCGACAAACGCTTCGTGGATTTCGCCGTCGCCGGCAGACCCACCAGCGAGGGCACGCACGTTTCTATCAAGAGTCCGTCGCCCGCCAAAAAACACGCCAAGCCGCACACCAAACCAGCCTCTAAAGTCGGCCCCCCGAGTCGGAAAGATAAAGACAAAAAGCCGAAACGCCGCCACAAGCGGAGGTGAGTATCGCTAGATGAAGTAATCGTGCGGTTGGACAGCGTTGGCACTCGCCTTGGCGTGCAAGCGCCGGCAGGCGAACTGGCACATTTCATAAACCGAATCCTCGGAAACTTGGTAGAAAACCTGTGCTCCGTCGCGCTCGCGGATGAGCAACCCGGCTTGATGGAGGTGCTTGAGGTGCTTCGAGATATTCGCCTGCGAGGTGCCGAGCGCGGCGACTAGCTCGCCGACACTAAGCCGCCCGGGACGAAGCTCCTGAAGGATTCCCAGCCGCGTCGCATCGGCGAACGCGCTGAAAATCTCCGCCACCCGTTCCAGCGACTGGCGCGACAATTTCGGCGGAACCACCGCATTTTTGATCGCCCCGGATTTAATTGTTGCACGTTTAACCATATGAGAATATGTGTATATTAACTTGCGAATGCAAGGTCCAATCTTTATGACAACCATCACCCGAATCAGTCCTGCCGAACTTTCATCCCAGTTGGCCACAGCCGACAAGCCGTATCTTCTCGATGTCCGCACGCCTGTGGAGCATCAGGAAATTAATCTCCCAATGGCCCGTCTCGCGCCTCTGGACGCGTTGGATTGCCAGCAAATCATCACAGAAACCGGAGCGGACCGCGAGTGTGTGGTCATCTGCCGCAGCGGTGCGCGGGCCACGAAAGCTGCGGAAAAGCTGGCCGCCGCTGGGATGAAAAATGTCCGGGTGCTGGAAGGTGGCATGCTTGCTTGGGATGCCGCCGGACAACCGGTGACACGCGGGCAGAAGGCGATGTCGCTGGAGCGACAGGTCCGGATCGCGGCGGGAGCATTGGTTTTCACCGGCGTTCTGCTCGCCCATTTCGTCAACCTTGCTTTCATCTGGCTCCCGGGCTTTGTCGGGGCCGGATTGATGTTCGCCGGCATTACCGACACCTGCGCGATGGGCATGCTGATCGCCAAGGCACCTTGGAATAAAATCAGTCACTGCAAATGCACTCACTGATCATGCGGTAAATCACATATATCTCCCAATCTTATGAAATCTCTATCTTCAAAAACTATCGTGATCATCGGCGGCGTGGCGGGCGGTGCCTCCTGCGCCACTCGTTTGCGTCGCATGGATGAGTCTGCAACCATCATTGTGCTCGAGCGAGGACCGTATGCTTCGTTCGCGAACTGCGGGCTACCCTATCACATTGGAGGTATTATTGAAAACGAGGACACTCTGCTCGTCGCGAAAGAGCCGCTTTTTAAAGAGCGATTCGCCATTGATTTGCGCACTCGCCACGAAGCGATGGCGATTGATCGGGATGCCTGCGAAGTGGACGTGCGTGATTTGGAAGGAGGTGAAACTTACCACTTACGTTACGATGCCCTGGTCCTTGCACCCGGTGCCGCGCCACTGCGTCCACCATTGATAGGAATTGACCTGCCGGGGATTTTCACCCTGCGCAATATTCCAGATACCCGCCAAATCAAGGAGTGGATCACCCAGCGCTCCGCAAAATCCGCAGTCATTGTCGGCGGCGGATTCATCGGGTTAGAAATGGCAGAAAACCTCATCCACCTCGGGCTGGATGTCACGGTGGTCGAAATGCTTCCGCAGGTCATGCCACCGATCGATGCGGAAATGGTTACTCCGGTGCATGATTTCCTCAGATCGAAAGGAATCAAGCTCGCCCTCGGTGCTGCCGTCGCAGGGTTTACGGGATCTGAGGGACATTTAGAAGTTTTAACAAAAGATGGTCCCTCGCATCCTGCGGACATCGTCATTCTATCCATCGGCGTCCGTCCGGAGACCTTCCTCGCCAAGGCAGCGGGGCTTACGCTCGGAGAACGCGGCGGTATCCGGGTGGACGAACAGATGCGAACCAGCGATGCTAACATCTGGGCGGTAGGCGATGCGGTGGAGGTGCAAGACCGCGTCACCGGCATGTGGACTTTGCTTCCGCTTGCTGGCCCAGCAAACCGACAAGGCCGCATCGCCGCCGATGCCATTTGCGGAAAATCCGCTGCGTTTCACGGAACCCAAGGCACCGCAATCTGTGGAATATTCGATCTCGCTGTCGCCTCCACCGGAGCTAGCGAAAAAGCGCTGCAACGCGCCGGTATTACGAATTATGAAAAAATCTACCTGCACGCGGGGCATCACGCCGGATACTACCCCGGCGCGGAAAAAATCCATCTCAAGCTGATCTTCAGCACCCCAGATGGCCGCATTCTTGGTGCACAAGCCGTTGGTAAGGCGGGTGTGGACAAGCGGATCGATATCATCGCGATGGCCATTCAAAAGAGCGCGACGATTTACGATCTCGAAGAAGCGGAACTCTGCTACGCGCCTCAATACGGCACCGCCAAAGATGCATTGAATTTCGCTGGAATGATTGCCGCCAATCATCTGCGCGGTGAAGATCCCATCATTCACTGGAACAGTCCCGACCTTGCGGACTTTGAGCTGCTAGACGTCCGCGACCCCGATGAATTTGCCGCTGGCCATGTACCCTGTGCCCGGAACATCCCTCTCAACGAACTGCGGAATTCAATCGCTGGATTGTCGCACAACCAACCGCTCGCTGTCTATTGCGCTGTCGGTGGGCGCGCCCATAACGCCGTGCGAATCCTGCGACAGAACGGTTTCAAAGCGGCAAATGTCTCCGGCGGTTATACCACCTATCGTCACGTCTCAGTGTGATGATTAAAATGGCGCAGTATTTCAGAAAACCGCTTCGTTCTCTGGCTTCGCGCGCATGGCCACTTCATCGCCCACGCTGAGGGCGAGTTCATCTAATTATTTGCGTGAAAGCTCCACATCAAGGAATTGACCATCATTCAGCCGGGCGATGAGTGTCGCGATGGGTCCGGCGGAGAATAAATGTTGCACGCGGGCCAGCGAATCCGTGAGAGGCTCATATTCTGCGGCGAACAGCACTTCAATTTCGTGAGGCCGGACGTATCGCACGTCGCTGCCTGCTTGCAGTTTATTCACGTTGCCAAGGAATTCGTAAACAAACGGACTGCGCGGTTGATCATACACGGCTTGCGATTTGCCGACTTGCTCGATGCGCGCGTTACGCATGACAACTACCTGATCGGATAGTTCTAAGGCCTCTTCTTGGTCATGAGTGACGAAGAGCGTGTCAGTCCGATTTCATCGTGAAACTGCCGCAACCAGCGCCGGAGGTCCTTGCGAACCTGGGCATCGAGCGCACCAAACGGTTCGTCTAGCAGTAGCACCTTCGGCCGGATGGCGAGTGCGCGGGCAGCGGGCGCGAGAGTATCCGCCATCGCCGTCTGTAGAAACCAACCTCTCGCGCCAAATAACAGCCCCCATACAAGACCCGCGATGACCGGAGAAACCGCGAATGGCAGAACGAACGAAGCCATCACCATGGCGGCCGCGATGACTGCTGCGGCCTCATACTTGAATTATCCTAACTGACCAACGACGAGCAGCGGCAAGATTTCTGTTTTCATGGGCAGGTTTCCTGAAATGAAAATGACCGAGCCGTATTCGCCGATCGCCCTCGCAAATGCGAGAGTGAAGCCAGTGATGAGGGCGGGGATGAACATCGGGAAAATCACTCGCCAGAAGACCGTCCAACGTCCCGCACCGAGAGTGGCTGCGGCCTCTTCATATTCGCTGCCGAAGTCCTCCATCACCGGTTGCAAGGTGCGGACAACAAACGGGAATCCGATGAATGTAAGAGCGATGAAAACACCTAACGGACTATAAGCCGCTTCGATTCCCCACTTGGCAAGGTATTCCCCGATTCAACCGTTAGGCGCGTAGATGGCCGTGAGCGTAATGCCGGCTACGGCGGTCGGCAGAGCGAAGGGCAAATCCACCATGGCATCCAAAAACCTCCGGCCAGCGAATTGGTAACGCACGAGAACCCAAGTGACGAGTAGCCCGAAAACCGTGCTAACCGTCGCCGCCGCCGCGCTTGCCCCGAAGGTCAGCTTGGCTCCCGCGATCACTTGCGGCGTGGTCAGAATCGCCCACCACTCCGCCGCCCCCCAGCCTAGCGGCCTTGAGGAACAAGGCCGCTAGGGGGGTGAGGATGATCAAGCTGAGATAGGTGATGGTGAATCCCATCGACAGCCCGAATCCGGGAATGACGCGTCGTTTTGACATTGGCAGTTAGAGATGATTCTTTTCAGCGGCCTTTGTAAATCTCGTCAAAGGTGCCGCCGTCGTCGAAGTGGGTCTTCTGCGCTTTCCCCCAACCTCCGAATTCTTTGTCAATGGTGACAAGGTTGATTTTTGGGAAATTGCCCGACCACTTGGCGAGAGCCTTGGCATCGCGCGGACGATAAAAGTTTTTCCCAGCAATGTCCTGGGCTTCCGCGCTGTAGAGATAAGCAAGGTCGGCCTTTGCCAGTTCCTCGGTCCCATAAGTTTGGCTCTTCATAGGAGATATTTTTTAAGGTTAAAATGTTTGATTAGAACGAAACGCGGACGCCGGCCAGATAGGTGACACCCTCGTAGTCATCGTTTGAGGGGCCGCCATCGAGGTGGGCGTATTCCGCTCCGGCCATCAACTTGAGCTTGTCACCGTAGATGAAGTATTGAGCACCTAAATAAAGCGCTTGATACTGATCCCCCTTCGCCTTGCCAAAGGGGACAACGTCCGGCGCGGCTTGTTCATAACGCTTTTGGGCACTCAAACTTTTATCACCATCACCCGTAGCATAGGAATAGCGACCGACGAGCTGCAGCTTCGTTGGGATCAAGTCATAGGTGGGTTGAATATAAAATCCGAACACATCTCCGTTCCCCTTGTCTCCGCCCTTCGGCACGTAATCCGAACCCGTGGCATAAAAGCTTTCTAACACCACATTGGTGTAGCCTCCCTTAGCGACAAAGGTGGTGGAAATGATGTCATCGTATTTCCCTAACACTAAATCTCCGGCTTTGCGATTGCTGTGCAGCCAGTCGAGATTGAAGGAGGCCTTTTCGAGATTTAGCAGATGTTTGAAATCATATCCGACTCCTAACGAGTAGGATGTGCCGCCATCAAGATCCCCGAATTCTCCATCGCCAAAAGCTCCGCTTCCTCCCGTCGTTGTCGGGGTGCTGTTCGAGTAGATTCCGCCACGCCATGAAAATTCTTCCGTGGTGCCCTCGATTGTTAGCGCGGTGGCACGGTTAATGCCGAGTTGATTAAAAATCTGGCTGCGCTCGAAAGTAGGCTGGGGGTTAGTGGATTCTAGCCAGTCATATTGACCGATCAATGGCTTGGTTTTCCCGGCCGTGATGCTAAGCCATGATTTGGGTTTCCAACGGATGTAAGCATCGACAAGACCGTCATAGAGATCTTGAAATTGATCATTGCTCTGGGCATCCACGCGGACTTCGACTTTTTTCTCAAACAGCTTGGCATCAAATCCAAAACGAGAACGGCGATCTTCCCAAGCATCATCGGTGCCTTGAGCGGAGTCCACTGAGTGGAACTGGCCTTGATAGCGGCCGCGGAGTTTGAATTCCTCGAGGATGGGGTTCAAGTCGTTCTTATAGAGGGTTGCGTAACCCCAAAGCTGGTCAAATGTGTTAGGCTCGATGAATTCGGTGGAGGAACTCTGAGCACTTGCGAGCATTGGGATTACTGTTAGAACAGCAAGTGCGGTCGTGAGCTTCTTGGTATTGCGGATTTCAGTTGGTAGGGATCGTTGTGTTATTTTCATGGTTGTCTGCGGGGCGTCCGCGTCCGGTGGTCCGGTGGGCGTTCGCAGTTGGTTAGTATAAGTTGCCCCCGGGTGTTCGGTGGGCGGATGGGAGAATTGTTTAGCAAAAAGACCGATCAGACGTGGGGGATCAATAGGCGCGACCGGCGGTGTCATTGGCACCGTGGCGGGTTGCGCTTCTTGGGTTCCTCCGGTGGTCCGGTCGGTCTCTTGAAGCTGGGGACGAGCGGGTCGCTCGCTAGGATGAAATTGACTTGTGGCTGCTAGCCCCCTCATCGCGTGCAGCGACGATGCGGGTTTTCTCGATGCTTTCGATCTGGGTCACGCGGCCCTCGTGGACCGTGATCTGGATCGATCCAAAGCGGAGATTGGCCACTTTTTGACGAACGACTTCTAACCAGTCAGTTGTCGGACCGTCAGAGGAGGGGTGTTCAGAAGTGATCGCGCTCATGAGTTTCGGTGGTATGTATTGCGAGTTGAGATAAGCCTGCTAGAAATCCATCGGCAGGGTCTGCTTTGCGTTTGGAGGGAGTGTCAGCAGCGGCGTAAATTTCAGCAGTCGCGAATGGGGGAACGATCCCGTCCCGCCGCATTTTGCGCAAGGTGACTTCAGCGAGTTCCGCTCCTGAAACAGTGCTCCGTCCAACTTCGGTCGCAATGCCGAGGTTGATCGTGGCGCGCAGCGCGTATTCAGCTTTTTTTGATAGGTGCATTCAGTTATCTGGACTTATTGGTATGGATTAAGGCCGGTTTGCCAAGACAATTTTTTTAAAATGATCTTTATCGTTGAATACGTAGGGTCGATAGGGTCAGGTATTTCATTTCAACAAAACTTCCCTCCAGCAAACTTTGGCAACTTCCCGAAGATCGGCACTGAGGAAGTCATCGGCTACGGTGGAAGTTCCACGGAGGATGATGACGAGGACAAGAAAAAGAAATCTACCCCAGAGTAATATCAATTTCCGGAAATTGGTATGAGTGCCCCGCATCCCGGCTCCCTTCACGCCCTTGCTATGCTCCAGCCGGAGCTGCTAGGGGATTGAGGCTGAGCAGCACCGCGCCCCTCAGTCACGGAGGCTCCCATCAAAAATGCACTTCGTTCTCGGGTTTCGCTCTAACGGCCACTTCGTCGCCGACGCTGAGGCCGAGGTCATCTAACTGTTTTCGGGAGAGCTCTACATCGAGGAACTGGCCATCGTCCAAGCGAATAGTTAGAGTGGCGATGGGACCGGCGGAAAACAAATGCTGCACGCGCCCGATGCGGTCCGTCAGCGGGTCCTGCTCGGCGGCGAAGAGGACTTCAATTTCATGCGGGCGGACGTAAACGGTCTCGCCACTGGTGTCGGTGAGCTTGTTGACGTTGCCGAGGAATTCGTAAACGAAAGGGCTGCGTGGGCGGTCGTAAATGACCTGAGGCTCGCCGACCTGTTCGACCCGTGCGTTCCGCATGACGACGACCTGATCGGCGAGTTCGAGGGCTTCCTCTTGATCGTGGGTGACGAAGAGCGTGGTGAGACCGATCTCATCGTGAAACTGCCGCAGCCAGCGGCGCAAGCCCTTGCGGACTTGGGCATCGAGCGCGCCGAACGGTTCATCTAGCAAAAGCACCTTGGGCCGGATGGCGAGTGCGCGGGCGAGGGCGACGCGCTGGCGCTGACCGCCGGAAAGTTCGTGCGGGCGGCGCTTGTCGAGGCCTTCGAGTTTCACCAGCTTGAGAAGCTCGGAAACACGCTCGTTGATTTCCGCTTTCGGCGGACGCTTGGAGCGCGGCAGGACTGATAGACCGAATGCGATGTTGTCCGCAATGGTCATGTGTTTGAATAACGCGTAGTGCTGGAAGACGAAACCGACGCCGCGTTTTCCAGCAGAAATGTCTCCCACATCCTCGCCGTGAAATTTGATTTTGCCATTCCCAGGATCGGCGAATTCGAGACCGGCGACGATCCGCAACAGCGTCGTTTTCCCGGAGCCGGAAGGGCCTAACAACGCGGTCAGCGAACCATCGGGGACTTCGAGAGAAACGTTTTCAAGCGCGGCGTAGTTGCCAAATGTCTTGTTGATAGATTGGATCGAGATCGACATGGTAAAGAATTTATTTGTGACCAGATGCGGAGTGGCCGGAGAAATGCTCGACGACGCTCTTCATGCCGAGCGTGACCAAGGCAAGAAAGGCTAGCAGCGTAGCACACGCAAATGCCGCGCTGAAATGATACTCGTTATAAAGCACCTCAATGTGGAGTGGCAGCGTGTTTGTTTTCCCCCGGATATGGCCGGAAACAACGGAAACCGCGCCGAACTCGCCCATGGCACGGGCGTTGCAAAGAAGAACGCCGTAGAGCAGGCCCCACTTAATGTTAGGGAGAGTGACGTGTAGGAAAATCTGCCAGCCCCGTGCGCCGAGCGTGACCGCTGCCTCCTCCTGATCGCTGCCTTGGGTTTCCATCAGCGGAATCAATTCGCGGGCGACAAAAGGAAACGTGACGAATACGGTGGCGATGATGATGCCAGGAGTGGCAAAGACGATTTTCGGATTCGCCAGCCATTCTGCTAGATCAGTGAACAGCCAGCCGAACGCCTTGTAACTGGCCAGATCCGCCACGACATGGGCGAGCGGGGCAAAGAAGCTTTCTAACATGTGAGGCGGGAACCAACCGTTCGATCCGAAAATCATCATCCACACCAGACCGGCGACGACCGGTGAAACGGCGAAGGGAAGGTCGATGAGAGAGAGCAGCAGCGAGCGTCCTTTGAAGCGGTATTTCGTCACCAGCCACGCGGCGGAAACGCCGAAGATCGTATTGAGCGGCACCGACACTCCGGCCGCGATCAGGGTGAGCTTGATGGCTGATAGGGCTGTTTCATCGTGAAGCGAGGCGAGGAAAACCTCCCAACCGCGGCGCAGGGCCTCCGCGAAAACAGCGGCTAACGGAAGCAGCAGGAACAGGCTGAGAACGATGGCCGCGAGGGTGATCAGGACGGCGCGGACGAGGGGAGACTCGGTAGTGGGGGGACGGAAAGCCATGGCTTCAGCGGTTCTGCCAGTCCAACCGGCGTTGCAGGAGATTGATAAGGAAAAGCAGCGTGAAGGATACTATCAGCATCGCGGAGGCAATCACGGCGGCGGCCTCGTATTTAAACTGCTCTAACTGGGAGACGATGAGCAAGGGCAGGATTTCGGTTTTCATCGGCAGGTTTCCCGAGATGAAAAGGACTGAGCCGTATTCACCGATGGCCCGGGCAAAAGCAAGAGTGAAACCGGTGATTAACGCCGGAACTAACAATGGAAGAATTACTCTGCGGAAAACCGTCCAACGGTTCGCCCCGAGCGTGGCGGCGGCTTCCTCGATCTCGTTTCCAAGATCCTCCATCACCGGCTGCAGAGTGCGGACGACGAAGGGAAATCCGATGAACGTCAGCGCGATGAAGACACCTAACGGACTGTAGGCGGCTCCTTTGGTAGAATAATCCTGAAGTTGAAGACCTATCCAACTTTCGGGAGAAAAACTCGGCTGGAGCCACTTCGCCAGTTGCACGATGTATTGGCCGATCCAGCCGTTAGGCGCGTAAATCTGCGTGAGCGTGATGCCCGCTACGGCGGTGGGCAGGGCGAAGGGAAGGTCCACCATGGCATCTAGCAGGCGGCGGCCGGGAAACTGATAGCGCACCAACACCCAGGTGACCAGCAGACCGAGCACCGCGCTAACACCCGCAGCGGCGGCGCTGGCCCCGAAGGTGAGTTTCGCAGCGGCGATCATCCGTGGCGAGATGAGCAGCGCCCACCATTGCGTAAAACCAAGACCGGCCGCCTTGATGAACAAGGCGGCCAGCGGGATCAGGATGATGAGGCCGAGATAGCTTACGGTGAATCCCATCGTCAGGCCGAAGCCGGGTATAACTCGTCGTTTAGGCATTTGAATGAAGGGGGAATCTGAGCGACAAGCTGGCCGTTCAGGCATTACTTGGCGCTGTAGATTTGATCAAATGTGCCGCCGTCGTCAAAGTGTTCTTTCTGCGCTTTCACCCAGCCGCCGAAGTCCTTGTCGATAGTGACGAGTGGGAGCTTCGGAAGTATGTCCACATACTTCTCGGCGATCGCGGCATTCCGTGGGCGGTAGAAATGCTTGCCAGCGAGATCTTGGGCGAGATCGGTGTAAAGGAATTCCAGGTAAGCCTTGGCGACTTCCGAAGTGCCGTGCTTTTCGGCAATTTTCTCAACGACGGCGACGGGTGGCTCGGCGAGAATGCTGATAGATGGGTAGATAATCTCGGTTTTGTCGGGGAATTCTTTTTCGATCAGATAGGCCTCGTTTTCCCATGACAGGAAAACATCGCCGATCTGACGTTGGGCGAAAGTGGTGGTGGAGCCGCGCGCGCCGCTATCGAGAACGGGGACGTTCTTATAGAGGCGGGTGATGTAGTCGATGGTCTTCGCCCGGTCACCGCCGTATTCTTTGTTAGCCCATGCCCACGCGGCGAGGTAGTTCCATCGCGCGCCGCCGGATGTCTTGGGATTCGGGGTGATGACTTGGATCCCTGGCCTCACCAGATCCGCCCAATCCTTGATGCCTTTCGGGTTTCCCTTGCGGACGACGAGCACGATGGTGGAGGTGTAGGGCGAACTGTTGTCCTTCAGCTTCGTCTGCCAGTCCACCGGAATGGTTTTCGCCGACTTGACGATGCTGTCGATGTCGCCGGCCAAGCCGAGAGTGACGACGTCAGCCTCAAGGCCGTCGATGACGGAGCGGGCCTGCTTGCCGGAGCCGCCGTGGGACTGCTCGATTTCCACCTTCTGATGGTTTTTGCGCTCCCAATCTTTGGCGAATGCCTGATTCACATCCGCGTAAAACTCACGAGTGGGATCATAGGAGACATTCAGCAGTTTGAGCGTGGCCTTTGGAGCTGCCGCCGGGTTATTTTTCTCGCATGCGAAGAGCGCGAGGATGGCAACGAGGGCGGCAGGTAGGATCAGTTTGGGTTTCATGGTGAATTTGAGTTTAAGTTAAGATTTCTGTTGGATTTTGGATTCTGCGTCCGCGAGGGCGGCAAGGATTTCTTCCGAGGTGGCTGCCGCTTTCAACGCCCCAAGATTACTGCCCTGAAGAATGCGGGCGAGGCGAGCCAGGCCGTGCAGGTGGGAGCGGTCGGTGTCTTACAGCGTTGTTGCGAGCGGTCCGCTCGTTTGGATCAGGCTTGCTTTTGATTCGAACTCTCGTCCCTCGGGGAGACGAAGCGTGTCTTCTCAATGCTTTCGACCTGTGTCACGCGCCCGTCGTGCATGGTGATTTGCACGGAGCCGAAGCGAAGGTTCGCCACGTTGTTACGAACGATTTCTAGCCAATCGGTCTGAGGACCGTCTGGAGAGGAGCGTTCAGAGGTTATCGTTTTCATTAGGGTCCAGAGGATGTGTGGCGAGTTGCGAGAGGCCCGCTAGAAATCCATCGGCGGGATCAGCCTTGCGTTTAGCAGTCGCACCGACGGCGACCATCGAATCCGCAGTGGCGAATGGGGGAACGATTCCGTCTCGCCGCATTTTGCGCAAGGTGACCTCGACGACTTGGGCGACAGTGTATCGATCAAGAATGTTAGCGATCGCATTGCGGACATCAATCATTAGCATGCGAAGCCCACAGTGATCCTCATCAGGACAGGTGCAGGGTTGATAGGCATTTTCGCTGGCGCAGCAGATCGGGGCGAGGCGTCCATCCATCAGGCGGACGAGTTGGCCAATGCCGATTTCGCTGGCGGGTTTGGCAAGCGCATAGCCGCCGAATTTCCCCCGGTGGGTTTCGACAAGCCCCGCTTCACGCAGCTCCTGTAAAATGCGCTCCACGAATTTCAGGGGTAAGCGGTTCGCTTCGGCGAGTTCCGCTCCTGAAACAGTGCTCCGTCCAACTTCGGTCGCAATACCGAGATTGATCGTGGCGCGCAGCGCGTATTCAGCTTTTTTTGATAGGTGCATTCAGTTATCTGGATGTATTTGTATGGATTAAGATCGGTTTGCCAAGACAAATTTTTACAAAACGATTTTTATCGTTTAATGTGAACAGGTTAAGATCAAAATTTACCCACAATTGTCAGTTTTGAACTCCATTGAGTCTCGGTCAGATCACTGCAAATCGTGGTTTCTAAACTCGTAATACATCACCTACCTGTCTATTAATCATTCCATGCGTTGCCGGTGATTGCACCGCTTAGGAGAGTCAGCATTAAACGCGGGATTGAGGTTGAAATTACGTGAGTGGATTGAGAACAAGGAGGCTAGTCACGGCTTTTTCATTTGAAGGCATTGTTGCAGACCATGTTGTAGGGGATGGTGATTTTCATGGACGAGAGTTCAAAGATCGCAGGCCATGAGAGGTGG
>JAYVNE010000146.1:0-4176 GCA_043758615.1 Akkermansiaceae bacterium | reverse complement strand
TTTCAGGATTTGTCACATTTGCATATTCAAATGGAGTAACCCTCCTCAGTGCATACCCCAATGCGCCGACCACACCCACACTCGCTTTCCATGAGCGGTTTTCCACGACCCACTTAAGAATGGCAAGGGCTTGCGTCCGGATAGCTGTGGTATTAGAAATATTGACTGGCCGTCTCCAAAAACTGCATGTTCTACCTTTCCACTCACTAAATTCGATAGTGTGTACAAAGCAAGGCATCAACAATATGCTTAGAGTATTGAGATGGGACTCAAGAATGGTTTCTGTCTCGCTCCTGCGAACAAGGTTTGAAATCCACTCAAGGCATGATTCAGAGACTTCGAGAGGCTTGTTGGGTTGGATTTTGAGAACATCGGCAATGGCTTCCCATGGATGCCCTTTGTCACCATACTTTCTAGTAGTTTCAAGGCCCAGCCGCCAAATTAAGTCGAGCGCCTCACTTCGGAATTCAGAATGATGCAAGGCAACTGGCTTTAGTAATTTCGGCACCCAAGATTTCGTGTAACGGTGTGACTCAATCCCATACCAATCTACGGAAATGGGAAAATCAATTTTAGGTGCAACTTCCAGATTTATGGCCTTGCGCGCCAATTGGAGAGACTCTTTTGGCAGGAAAATGCTAAATGCAGACCAATCCTTGAGCATGGTTCCTCTCTCAAAAAAAGAGAGTTGATCGAAACGTGAAAATTCGACATCCAGTAATGGCCTGAGTAGCTCATCACGATGAATAGATTCGGCCTCGGCCAACCAAGCAGCCTCTGCGAGGTTGCGGATTAGAACAGCACTTTGTTGAGGGAAACTCTCCAGAATTTTTCGGGAAAGAGTCGGCTTTCTGTTCTCAGGATCTAATGCTGTTTCAAATACCAAGAAGTCTGAAAACAGATCGGGAATCACTCGGATATTACGTTCCGCGGCACTAATTGCACCAGTCGCCTTGAGGCGTTGAATCAGGAGTTCTACTCGGACTTCTGGAATTTCCAAGCAGGCACTAACCTTTTGGATGAAAATCGCATCGGGCGTTACAGGAGACAACATCGCAATCAACCTAAGAAGTGGTGCTGCATCTTTTCTGTCGCTCTCGTCAAAAAGATTCATATTATCGACCTCGAATGAGCGTAATATGGACGCGTAGAAGTCTCTATCGGAAGACCAGTTTCGCCACTGAATTCTTTTTTCTCTGAGCAAATCGCCTGCAAGTGTTATGAGAAATGGGCTGTCACCCGTTAGAGCTAAGAGTGCGGGTGCCCGATATTTCAATTCTGGCCCTAACACGTATTCGGCTAACTGATTTCGTTCGGATTTTTTAAGAGGCGAAAGCTCTTTTTCCTGAGTTTTCTCAGTCAACCCATGCTCTCTCAACAGGTCTTTCAAGATTCCATTTCCGTGAAGTCTGGTTACTAGAAGCAATTTTGTCTCCAAGTCTTCCTGAACACAATTTAGCAAATCATGAGAGACGCGTTCGATGCGATGAGCATCATCCACCACTAGGAGTCTGGGTTTGGGTGCGCTCCAAAGTGCAGTGAGTTTATCATCCTTGGCATGAGGATTCAGAAAGTAGGTATGAATCTCGGGATGCTTTTGTTGCAACTCTTTTGCAAATTCCAAAACAAGTCGACTCTTGCCCTCGCCGCCCTTTCCAGAAAGAAGCATCACTTTTCGATTTTTTTCTGTGGCAAAATCTTCAAGCCTTTTCAATTCGGATTCCTGTCCCACAAATGGATGCCTGTGAAGAAAACTCCGATCCCGTTTTATTAGGGCATCTTGGTACCTTTCCAAAGAGATAAAGGCATCGCTTGAATAGGGGGCAAAGCGCTTGAGTTCCGCAGGATCAAGAAAATTAAGGATAAGGGGCTGTTGCTCTTGGGGAACACGGCGAAACTCATCACAAATGCGATCCAGATTCCAAAATGTCCAATTAGGATGCTTCAAAATCTCTTTTTGCACCCCTTCATGCGGATCACAAGTGACTATCAAAAAGTAATGATTTGCGGGGAATCCTGATGCCTTTGCAATGGCCTTCACTGTTTTCGAGGGCGACCATGATTTCACCCGTTTGCATTGAAAGACCCAAGTCTCTCCACCTTCCATTGTTGCGATCAAATCAATGCCATCTTGGGAGCGGCCACTTCCTGCTGCATAGGAGTTGGCTTCAATTACGCGCCTCTCAATGCGTTCACCGTGCCGGTTGATTTTCAGCGAGATGGTGGAATTCAAAAATGAAAGCATGAACCGTTCGAACTGCTGCCAAGGTAAATCCTTTAAACGGAGCCGGAGATGCTCATCCAACCTGGAATATGGCTGATGCTCGCTCATTTATAGTTGTAATATAGAAACGATAACACTATATTACAACTATAAATGATAAGAATGATTCCAAGAATAGATGAAGTGGACAGACTCAGAGCCGGACTCATCGATTGGCCCATCACTGTCTTGCTTGGACCGCGCCAATGCGGCAAAACCACCATTGTTCAGCCGATGGCAACTTCGCCGGAGCACTATTTTGATCTGCACAATCTCGTTGATCAAGTAAGGCTGGAAGACAGCAATTACCGCATCTTAGACGGAATGGAAGGCGTTGTCGTCATTGATGAAGCCCAGGAACGACCTGATTTGTTTCAGAAAATGCGGGTTTTGGCGGATCGTAGAGACCGTCAGACGCGTTTCATTTTGACGGGTAGCGCATCTCCGGCCTTATATCAAGGGGCATCAGACAGTCTGGCTGGACGTGCCCGACTCTTGGCACTCAGTGGATTTTCCCTTGAGGAGGTGCATCCTGAGCAATGGGAGCGTCTATGGTTCAGGGGAGGCTATCCTGCTTCTTATCTCCGAGAGATGAATGAGAATTCCATGGAGTGGAGGCAGAACTACATCGCTCAATTTTTAGGGCGTGATCTTCCTGCACTGGTTGAAACCAAGCTTTCAAATGAGCGGCTCCGTCGCTTCTTTTTACTGCTGGCTCACCACCACGGTCAATACTGGAATCACTCTAAAATCGCAACAATCCTCGGCGTCAGTTACAAAACCGTTCAACGCCATGTTGAGCTTTTCAAGGGAGCCTATCTCCTCCGTGAACTCCCTCCCTTTTACGAAAACGCCGGCAAACGGCTTCGGAAAGCTCCAAAATTCTACATACGGGATTCGGGCCTTCTTCATGCCTTGCTTGGAATTCGTGATCAATCCCACCTCTATGCATCCCCACAACTTGGAGCTTCATGGGAAGGGTTTTGTATTGAGCAAATCATTTCAATGGTTCGAGCCAGGGAGGAAGAGTGTTTCACTTGGTCTGTTCAAAGCGGAGCTGAAGTTGATCTAGTGCTTCATATTTCAGGTGTGCCTGTAGGATTTGAATTCAAGGCGGCTGATGCCCCTCGACGGACCCGCTCCATGACATCTGCCATTGATTCGTTGAATCTAAAAAAGCTCTTTGTGATTTATCCTGGGGAAATCGATTACATTCTTGACGATAAATTGGAAGTGGTTGGCATTAAGAATCTCTCGAAGCTAAAAGCAGTTTTCTGATAACGAAATAACCTCTATAGCTTGGCCCCTGATACTGGGAGCTACAGCTGAGGCTAGGCATCCCGGTAAAATTCCTTGGGTGCGGTTGGAATCGAAGTTGTAGCTATCGTAAGCGGCAGATCAATCGGGTTCTGATGCGGCTATGATTCCCCTAGGAAAGTTCGTAACATTCGCTCGCTAGCTTTCTATGTTTTCAAACAAGCCGTTGAAAATGATCAACTGCAACTCTAGACCATCACAGACTTTACACAGTTTGGCACATTCCCCCCTCTTCCAGTCATCTCCGTTTACAGAGTTAATCATGGGAAAACTGACAAACCACCAAAGGCAATCCAAGGAATGAATTGCTGCCGGAGTGTGGTGAATTGATCTAGAGCAAAAAGGAAATCCTAGTTATAATCTAAGTGCTCGCTTGAGGTCGTCATGCTCGAAGGCACTGGCCATGCGATTGATTTCAGCAGGACGTGCTCCCACCTCTTTGGCCATATCGCGCCACTTTGAAGTTACCAGTGCCAACTCTTTAATGATCGCACGCGCCTGAGAAAGCGAGAGACTGAAATACTCTGAAGCGGCTTCCAGTAGATCAAGGGAACAAGTGCCTTCATCGAGGTTGATGTTGGTTGTCAGGACACGCG
>JAYVNE010000145.1:0-4180 GCA_043758615.1 Akkermansiaceae bacterium | reverse complement strand
GGGATCGGGCTGATGTGGAGAACTGCTTTGATGAACTCAAGAACCAATGGGGCTGGGGCGGGTTCACGACCAAGGACCTCGCACGCAGCCAGACGATGGCACGGCTGGTGGCCCTCGTGTATAATTGGTGGAGCCTGTTTGTCGGCCTCATCGAGCCGAGCAAACACGCCGAAGCCATCACGAGCCGACCGCAACTGCTGCATGGCGTAGCGCGTGTCACACAGAGCGGACGGCAAACCACCATCAGCGTCACCAGCACCCACGGACGAGCGGCCCACATCCAGGAGCGCCAGAGCTGGGTGAGCCGGTTCCTGGGTAAAATCAAGGAGGCTGCGGAGCAGTTGACCCGATTCGACATCTGGAGGCTGATTTTAAGCCGTGTCTATGTGCGCTTTCTCAAAGGCCGCATCATCGGTGAACCTCTATCGACTCCCGTTCACTCGCTCGCTTAACCTTTCAACTGCGGTTTTTAGGTTCAAAGAACGCTCGCTGGAAACAGCGGGCGTTTTTTGTTGGGCGCTTATCAGCTTTCCGCGTCCCACGCTAAACGGGGGTCGACTTTGAAATTGGCGGCGGCTCATATCCGTGATTCAACTGCCTTTTGGGCAGACAGTCGGTCAATGACCTCTTTGAATCCGTCCTTCGTTATTTCCTCAAAGCCGCGCTTCATCACGATGTCCTTGAGCGCGCCGAGCATGTCGGGAAGGCGGGGGCACATGTCCTCCATCATATCGACGAAAATCCAAAGGTTGGGCGACTTTCTGGTCGGATCCAACGAATGCAACTCAGTGCGGAGTTTCTGAAGCCTTTCCTGCCAGTTCTTGGCGAGGGCGACGATGGCCAGATGGTCTTTGAGGTAGGGTTTCGCGTCGTCCATCACGAGGGCAACGACCTTCTCTTGAAACTCCGCGCGCTGGTAGTCGCACCTTCGGAAGGATCGAAATAGTTCATGCGCCATGCAGAACTCCGACTGGAGCGACTTCTCACTGATGACTGCGATGATTCGCGTCGCCTTGGAAATCTCGTGCGCAAACCGCTCGATGGAATCCCCGCCCCGCATCCGGTCCTTGTCGCGCCCGATGGCCCGACCGCTCGCCGTCACTGCGGCGCACAACCGGTCCACAATCTCTTCGCGCTGTCGGCCCGTCTCGGTGGCATCCTCGCCCCACGAGTAGGAGACATAGACTTCCGTTGTAGCTGTGGCCGCCGGAGTGGGCGGTGAGGTGATGGGCGTTCCAGCTACAGGCATTGCGCTTGGCGACGGCAGAACGGGTTTTCCAAATGGAACCCGGCGAACCGTGTGGCCCAAGCCGGTGAGCGATGCGGGCATTATGGGGAAATGGAAGCACAGCCGGCTGCTTTCGGGTGCAACCTCCTGCTGGTCCCATAGGCGGAGCAGGAACGAATCGTTCAATTCCCGGCTCTCATCCACTGGCCGGCCCAGATAAATTGCCAACGCAGCAGAAGCTTCGGCGCGAGCACCGCGTCGAAGATGAATGAAGACCGTCAGCCAGCCGTGCGGTTCACCGGTGCCAAAGGTGAGATTCGGAAAACTCACGAGGGCTTGCCATGCAGCCTCCGCATCACCTCCCGCCAGACGAGAGAACGCCTCCATGCTGGCGAGGCCGAAGTAGCGTGGAAAATCACCCCGGGCGGTGTTCGCGGTATTGGCTGCGGCTCGCCAGTCGCCACGCATCAGGCATTGAAGCACGGAGCCGAGGGCGGACTGCTGAGGGCCGACTTCATCCGTTCCGGTTCCAGCCAGAATCTCGCCCAGAGTCTGAGCTGCGTCTGTGGCGGCGCACAAGTAGAACGCACCTTCGACGAGTTTGTAGCCGCTGAACTGCGTTGAGATTCGGTGGAAACCTTCCCGCTGTGAAGCGATTGCCTCGTCGAGTTTTCCGGCACGGCAAAGAACTTCCCCGAGTATCTGGTAGAGCGAGAAGAGGTTCTTGTCGGGCGGGATGACCTTGATGCCCTCCTTGAGCAGCGCCACCGCCTCGTCGGTCTTGGAAGCGCCAGCAAGAATCTCCGCGCCGAGTTGATATAGCGGTGCGGCCAAGTCGGGGTTGTTCAGCATCCGCACGCCGCGGCGAATCACTTCCACCGCTGCATCTGGCCCTTCCGCTTGGCGCTTAACGCTGGCCAGCAGATACCACGCTGCCTCCGGCGCGCCCGCACCCAATGCTCGCTCGGCGTGGATGACCGCCTGTTGCATGTCGCCGGGTTTGCCACGGCTCTGGAGGCAGCGGGCGAGATGGTATTCCAGCCCCTTGGCTCCAGCGCTTCCGAGCAAAGCGGTCAAAACGCCAATCCGCTCGTCGAGTTCCTCGCGGTCAGCCGGCACGGGCGAGACGGATTTTAGCTCCTGCTTCAAGTGGTCGGTGAATCGCTGGCCGATGACGCCGAGTTCCGCCTCCCGGCCTGCCTGCACAAGGTGGTAACGCAATTCAGCGAAAGATTCACCGAGCTTGCTTTGGCTGGCGACAATCTGCTTCGCCGTGAAATGCCGCATGTGGTAGTCGGCGGCACCGGAGTGCGCCTGCCGATATTCGGCGGGCTCGTCACGAAGGTGCGAGAGGGAAATCTCACGGACAATTGGGTTCAACGCGAGAGCCCCTTTGTAGAAGTTGAGCAAGAAACGGGATTCGAGATTCGAGCGGAGGACACTCACTTCATCTTTGCCGCAGACACGCTCCAACGCCTCGCGCTTGAAGCTTCGGCGATGGACGGCGAGCCGCCAGAGTCTCCGTTTGTGAAGGTCCTCCAAGTGGCGTAGGGTCCGTTCCAAGAGCCGGTGTTCGAGATCGCGAATGAAATCGCGAGAGACTTCCCGGTCTTGGACGGCCCACAGGCCGGGGTCGCTCTGCATAATGTCATCCAGAGAGTCGTGGTGGAGCGCGCCGACAATTGCTTCAATCGCGCGTGGATTGAAATCGAGGGCACGAACAACGTCTTTCTTCCGCTCCAGCGGAATCTCGGTGGAAACGCCGGATTCCTGCAGCTTGGCATCGAGGGCTTCAATCGCCTCATCCGGCTCCAACTTGTGGAGTGTGCGCTTTGGAATCCACTCGGAACCGTGAGACCAATCAACGTTGCGGTCGCTGAGGAGCAGCAGTCGGCCGGGGAGATCCCTGCGATTTCCGAGAAACTTGAGGATGTCATCCGTTTGCGGAAGCGGCTTCCCGGAATCGGCGTGGAAGAAACGCTGGGCCTCGTCGATGATGATGACGACAGGACGCCGCAACACCGTTTCGAGGGCGTAGGCGAGATTGGGGTTGGCCTGGTTAAAGAGAACCTGCTCCATCTCGGGCATGCCCTGCTGGGCGAGCACGCTGGAAAGCTCCATCAAGCTTTCCAAAACGTCGGGTGTGGGCCGGTCAGTGATTTCATGAATCACGGCTCCCTCACAGCCCGTGCGTTTCGCCGCCAAGTCCCTGAAGTCTCGGGCAAGGTCAGTTTTGCCCACTCCAGAAAATCCTTGGAGGAAGCAGACCGGCGGCCCGTCCTTCAGCCAGACGTTGACCAGCCATTCGAGGTTTTCGGCCCGGCTTTTTCCTATGTATTTCTTGAGCATGACGGAGTTAGTTCAATGCGGATCGGACTTGGCCAAGCAGGGCGACGATGTTGTTTTTCGCTCTGATCGGGAACTGCAGGATGGCTTCGACTTTTGGGTTCGTGCTGCCGCGCTGGCCGATGGCCTCAAACCCGATGTTTGGAGTGGTGTTGGACTGGGCTTTGGCGGGAGAGGGCATCACAGGTGCGGGATGCTAGACTGAGCCGGGATTTTTGCACGCACAAACGTTCACATTGAAGGCATGGGGAGATTGGCGCGATTCACGGATGGCATTCAAAGCAGCGATGCCTCAAGGTGGGTTAATTTTTAATCCCCCTTACACCCTTTGACGTATGCTCCATCAGATTGGGTAATGACAACGATACAGGCTTTGGCGATGCTCATACTATGAATCCAATCGGCCTGATCGCGGTGGCTTTAAGCATTTGGGCGTTTGCCGAAGCTTACAAACGTCTCCGCACTAAGATTGTTAAAGTCCGCCTCTTGATTTTTTTCATTCTCGCCCTGCAATGGTTACTGACGGAGCGCGGGCCTTTAGCTCGCAGCCCATCTCTAGCGGGCTGAAGGCGCGCGCTCCGTTTAAGTTGCACTCATTTCACTTCA
>JAYVNE010000144.1:0-4227 GCA_043758615.1 Akkermansiaceae bacterium | reverse complement strand
AAGCGCTCCAACTCCCAACTTCCTTCACCGTCCTCTTCCAAAGAAGATTTCTGGGCGCTCAAAGACATCAACTTCGAGATCAAGCAAGGCGAAGTCGTGGGCATCATTGGTCGCAACGGCGCTGGCAAAAGCACGCTGCTGAAAATCCTCAGCCGGATCACCGAACCCACCACCGGGCGCATCACGCTGCGTGGTCGTGTCGCCTCGCTGCTCGAAGTCGGCACTGGTTTTCATCCCGAGCTGACGGGCCGTGAAAACATCTATCTTAACGGCGCCATCCTTGGAATGCACCGCCATGAGATCAAAGCCAAGTTCGATGAAATCGTCGCCTTCGCCGAGATCGAACGCTTCCTGGATACGCCAGTGAAGCGATACTCCTCCGGCATGTATGTGCGACTGGCATTCGCCGTAGCCGCGCATCTGGAGCCGGAAATTCTGATTGTGGACGAAGTGCTGGCGGTAGGAGACTCGCAGTTTCAGAAGAAGTGCCTAGGCAAGATGCAGGATGTGGCGCGCGCCGGAGGCCGGACCGTGCTCTTTGTAAGTCACAACATGGCAGCAGTCGCAGCGTTGACCAAATCAACGATCTTCCTACAGGGTGGAAATATAGTGAATCAAGGTGCAACGTCTGAGATCATTCAAGAGTATTTATCATCTGTGATCTCTCGCGAAAAAGAGAGGAAATCGTGGGGTGTTGGTGTGCACACACGGATCAATGATGCGCGACTCGTGGATGTTGAAGGTGAAAAAATCGTAAGTTTTGCAGCAGGCACACCGTTAGTTTTGGAGGTGGATTTCTCAACGGACGGGATGTTGGGCATGTCGATAGATCTGTTTCTCACAGACTCATCGAATCAACGCATCGGCCTGTTCTCGCTAGCGTTGTTCCAAGAGATTACATTACCGCAACAGGCTGGCGAATATCGGTTGCGCTTGCCGCTGGAGCCTTTGTGGCTGGCTGCAGGAAGTTACGCAATGGATATTTCAACCTCTTTGATTCATCATTCCTGCGATCACTATGTGCCCTCTGCTGTTGAGTTTGAGATCGGCTTCTGCAATCCTAATGGTTACTCCTATGATTACCGGTCCAACGCGGGATACGGCGTTTTGCCGGTGCGCGCGATGCGAGACGTGACTATCTCTCCACTCGCTTGAGCAAACATTCAAACCCATGAGGTTTTTGTTAAAAAAATTCTTACTGAGAATAGCAAATTTTTTCGGTTACCGAATCGAATCTGTCCGCGCCGCGCGGTTCACCGTGGCGCATGTTCTGGAGGCCGCGTTCGAGCAACGCGGGAAGGTCGTGTTTCTCCAGGTCGGTGCGCATGATGGGATGAAGAACGATCCGGTGATGAAGCTGCGTAGTCGCGCTGGGTGGTCGGGACTGATGGTAGAGGCCAACCCCGGTATTTATCCGCGACTGCAACGAAACGTCGCGGCGACTCCTGCGATTCGCACAGCCAACGTCGCGGTATCGGGCGTGAGTGGCGAAGTAGAATTCAGTTGGGTGAAACGCCCGGAGGCAACACGATGCCCGGCATGGGCGGATCAGATTTCATCCCTGTCACGCGAGTATGTTATCGAGTCGCTGATAGGTTGGGGGCATGATTCTGAGGAAGCAATGGCTCTCGTGGAAACCAAGGCTGTGCCATCAGCCACGTTTGAAGACTTGCTGATTTCATTCAATTTGCGCACACTGGATTTGATGTTGCTTGATGTCGAGAGCATGGACTTCGAGTTGCTGAAACTTTTCCCTTTTCACCTCGTGAAGCCGGAGTGGATCGTATTTGAATCGGCGCATCTTGCGGAAGCGGAGCGCGTTAGCATCCCACAGTTTCTCGCCGGTCATGGCTACTCGTTTATCGAAATCGGCGAGGACTTGGTGTGCCGCGCGTGGCACACCAATGTGCGTTGAGTTAGAACGGTCTCATTCTATTTAATCCTATGATCATCGAAAAACTCAGAGGTCTGCGCCGCTGGATCGGCGAGTGCAGGCATTGGAACCTACGCATCCGTGACGCCGTGGAATGTCCCGACAATGCGCGCCTCGCACGCGTGCCCGGTGCGGGCCGAGTTAAAGGAGAGTTTCAACTCATGCACAACGGACTCAAAGTGCTGGTCAATGGTTATTACGGCGACGGCATCACGCGCATGCTCAAAGCAAACGGTGGCTGTCATGAACCGCAGGAGGAGGTCGTGTTCCAAGCTTTGTTGAGGATTCTACCGCCTGGCGCAGTTATCGTCGAAGGTGGCTCGTATTGGGCATTCTATTCGATGTGGTTGCTCAAGGAAATCGCCAATTCAAAGGCATACTTGATCGAGCCGGATATAGGCAATATCAACGTTGGTGCGCGCAACTTAGCTGAAAACGGACTGTCTGCCGATTTGACCAATGCCTTTGTTGGCGAAGTCGCGACGGCGAATGCAGGCGAAATACCAACAGTATCCGTTGATTCATTCACAGCGACTCACAGTCTCCCTCACATCAATGTATTGCACATGGATATCCAAGGCGCAGAGACCGCGATGTTGCGTGGCGCACACAGGACCCTCACTTCGCAGGCTGTCGATTACATCTTCATCTCAACGCATTCAGAGGCGTTGCATCTAGAGTGCATCGGACAACTAGAAGCCTACGGCTACAAAGTGCTGACCTCGGTCACACCCGTGCAGTCATTCAGCTACGACGGCTTGATTGTATCGCAACGTCCGGCTGCGCGACACCTGTTCTTTGAACCAATAAGTTTAAAGAAAACTTCATTTTGAGCGAGTTGCCAAAGCTTTTATATTTGGGTAATCCGCCTGTGACCGACACTACTGGCGGATCCGGGCTGATTTATCGGTTATTAGTGAACTATCCATCTGAGCGTCTCGCCATCGCTTGGACCACCGCTACTCAGACGTCCAGTTTAGCTTTCGGCCTGAATGGAGTGACCCACGTTCCTATTCATCTCCCGGGATGGCTCATGCGATCAAAGTCCCACCGACTCTCAACACTTTTCACGCTGTCTTACTCATTGGCGGCGAGTTATTGGTCCAGACGCATTCTTGGCAAAATGAAGTCTTTTTCCCCAGATGCCATTGTTAGTGTAACGCACGGTTTTCTATGGGATACTGCGGTCTTCATGGCAGATCAGCTTGGCGTCCCCTGCCACCTCATTCATCATGATCACTGGAGGGCGACAGTCCCAGTGCCTAAATCCATGTCCAATTGGGCAGGCCAGCGTTGGGCGAAAGCCTGCAGGAGCGCAAAAAACAATTTCTGTGTTTCCCATGGTATGCTTGACGAAGTGCAAGCAACAGGTGCCAAACACTCATCACTACTTTTCCCGACGACATCCACAGGAATGTTCCTTTCGAGTCCATCCAACAAACGAGATGTCATTAATAAACAGCTTGTTTTTGGCTATGCCGGCACACTTCAGACTCCAGGCCATGGGATATTGCTTAAGCGATTCGCCAGAATCGTAACAGAACGTGGCCACACCCTCCGCCTTTTCACCCCCTACAACGAGGAGTTTCTGCGCGAGGTCCTAGGCGATTCCTATCGCCCAGGAATGTCTGCGGGCTTCTTGCAAGGTGCATCAGTCCCAGCAGCATTGAGAGAACAAACAGATGCTCTATTTCTCCCCCTAAGCTTTGCCCAAAGCGACACCGACAACATGAGGGTAAGTTTCCCATGCAAAATATGTGATTACTGTGCCAGTGGACGTCCTGTAATTGCATGGATGCCACCCTATTCCGCAGCAGCCCGCTGGGCAGGGGATCACAGCAACATTGTGATGCTTCATACTTCACAAGATACTGAGCCTGTAACTGCATCGATCCGCAGGTTAGAGAACTTGGACGAGCGCCTTCGACTGGGGACTGAGACCTTCACACTAGGCCGTGCTTATTTTTCTGCTGAATCAGCCTCGCAAAATTTTCTATCAGCTATCAGATCATGAGGACATGCCGTGAGTCGCGTTTTGCAAACTAAATAATTAAAATACAAGCCACATATAAAGACGAATTTAATTGCCCTTTATATGTAATTAAGGCTTGTCGTATTTTTCTCGGCCATAATACAATCAAGTAATTGTGACGAACGTTCTCATCATCGGCGGCGGCATCGTGGGTCTGGCCACAGCTCATGCGGTGCTGCAACGCTTTCCGGGTCACAAGGTCGTCGTGCTGGAGAAAGAGTCGCGGCTGGCGGCGCACCAAACAGGCCGTAACAGCGGGGTG
>JAYVNE010000143.1:0-4246 GCA_043758615.1 Akkermansiaceae bacterium | reverse complement strand
TTGATGATGCCCACGCCGTTGTACGCGTTCGACTCGATGTGCTCGATGTCGTTCACCGTCGCGGAAAGCGAACGCTCGTGGTTGAAGAGGATGCGCTGTTCGATCTCGCGGGCGTTCAGCCCGGCGTACTGCCAGATGACCGAGATGACGGGGATGTTGATCGAGGGAAAAATATCCGTCGGAGTGCGCAGCAGCACGTAGGGCAGCATCAGCAGCAGCACGAGCGCCGCCACGACGAACGTGTACGGCCTGCGCAGCGCTAGACGGACGATCCACATGTCAGCATAATCGCAGTGCGCCGCCCGCCGGCCTTGGACGCCCTTGCTCCGGGTGAAGAACGCCCTTGCTCGGCGGAAAAGTCGCCGACTCAGGCACCGCGCTGGTCAAAGCATCTCCCATCCACCTCTCTGCCGCGCGCCGCCAATCGTATTTAGCACAAAAAACAAGATTTTCGATTCATCCCTGCGACCCGTCAATTGATGTGCGGATCATTAGTCTGCCCCTCGTTTTCCCTTCGTGCCACTCGCGCACGATTACGGTTTAGCTTCCTCATCAATATGCAGAGCCATCCGCATAGCCCTCTCCCGTTCAAGGACAAAACCGTCTGCCTGATTCGGGAACCGCCATTGGCCGGGCACAGCACTGGATGTGGGTTCGTTCGGACGAATACAAAGTCCGACACCTGCCTCGTGGAAGACTCAGGCTCAAGAAACTGGTTTGCGTGTCACATTTTGTCATAGCTGGCGGTATGGGGCTGCTTCTATGCTTTCCCACGGTGTTTTATAATTAGAATTGTTATCATCGCCGCGAGTCCAATTCCCCCCGCGATGACCATCGGGAAATTCCATCGCCGTTGCCCAGCAGTCACAGTTACTGGTAACGGCATCGTGGTAGAAAGCGGAGCCGGCGTGACGATGGACGCTTCGGCCGGTGGGTTTGAAGTGGGCTTTCTTAACGGCTTTAGGGGGGGCAAGCCCACGGAAACGCCCAGCTTTCCATTCTTCATGACAAAATGCGTGGGGGCGGCACCGTGGACTTTGCCATCCGGCCCATCTTGATAGAGCTGCGCATTGGCTGCCCACCAGTCATCCCAATCTGCCGGGTCTAAGGAATTGGGCGCACCGGGAATCTGCATGTAGTACAAATTGGACGCCGCTTCGTTTCGAAAGGCAGTATTATGGCCCACGGCGTCAATATAGGGAAAAGACAAGTATTGCGCTACGAAAGGCACTGTTTCGACCGTACCCACCAAATCCAGAAATCCCGCCAAGTCGCTAAGGCCGATGTAGCCCTCTTGATGAAGGATGTTTTCTGGAAGCTTATGGATTCGTTCCGCTCCCGGATAATCCGCCTCATTATATTCAATTGTTTTCATGCGGCGAAACCGATCAATTTCCGCCTGCACCCATTGCCGCCAGTCCGGCTTCGCCAGAATGATCGCCCGGTAACGCTCAAATAGCGCAGGCTTGGATCGCAGTGGGCCCAAGTAACGAACCATCTCTTTCATTAGCACATGCAGTGGGAGACGTTCGATTTCTTGCCATGCAGCTTCATCATTGTCATTGTTGTCCACCCGGGTGTCCAGCGCCCTCCACTCATTATCCTCAGCCGACGTAATCCGCGGCCAGTCGGCGTAGAGGTGGGAACTCCCGATAAGGAGCCAAATCAGCATGCTGCGCAGGTTCGTGAGCACGGTTCAATTATTGTCAAATAAGTTCCCACTCTTTCCGAATCAACCGCGCACCGTCGTGATAGTCCATCAGGCGTTCGTCCATAAACTGCGGATAATCCACCATATTGGTAGGATTATCTCTTAAATTTGTCGAGCCTTTTGGAGCGCCGAAGGGATGGTTCAATCCCAGCAGGTGACCAAGTTCATGCGTGGCGGTGATTACTCGGTCGGCGGTAATGATTGAACGTTTGTCGATCGGACTGGTGGAATCAATTACCGCCCAGTTGCCGCGTACTTTATTAACCCTGCCACGGACATTATCCGCGATTTTCGCGACAAAAAACAGCGTGAAATCGGCTCCGTTGTTTTTTACGGCGTCGTTAAATGGCTGTTGCCAGAGATCGTCGTCACCTTTGGTTACAAGCTGAGTGGTGCCGGCTGCAGTAAAGTGGCTGTAGTTGATCGACTTCGTTGCATCAGTCTGCACATCAAATGTGACATTCGCCTGCTTGCCAAAGATCGAGTTGATTCCGGTGTCCAGCAGGGCGTTGGAGTCGGTTTGCCCGATGACTTGGTTCCGTCCTTCCAGCACGGGCGCGCCTGCGTCATCCACCAGCCGGACCGCATAGGCGACGATCTTTTTCTTACGCTGCGGGGCCTGCAGCGGGACAAGGGCGAGCTGGCGCCGGAGGGGCAGGGAGCGTGAGGCGGTCAGCGTGCCGGTGGCGGCGGTGGAGGTGCCCGAGAGGGTCAGTTCATAGATCTGCTCTTCATCGGTATCAAGCGGGCCGGCAGAGTTGCTGCTAAAACCCGAGCTGGCCGAAAGGGTAACCGATTTGTAATTTCCAGTCGGCGGAGAACCTCCGGCATAATAAGTAACCGTGTTGCTGGCCCCGGATGGAATCATAAGTGCGTTTGGCATCGACATGTCATCCATGCCCGATGGATAGGTGATATGGTCCTTCAGCGCGTTTTCGGCAAAGTTGCCGGGGTCTTTGCGCCAGATGCCCTGCGAATGGGAAAGATTTGCGCGAATGTGTGCCGCCGGCCAGCCGAAGAGGTCGGGAAAAATTACCCAATCGTCCTCCGTCAGATTCAGGCCATGGTAATCGACCTTGAGCGGCCAGTTTGCAATGCATTCAAAGATACTTCCGAAGAAAAAATAGTAGGGAGCATGCATGATTCCTCCGATAGCGCCGCCGCCCAATTTCTTCCCGCTTTCGCGACCTTCTCCGGATCTATATTCCCAGCGAATGACACCTTTCTTGGTGAGACTGTCTCCTTCCAATGGCCATGTCGTCAGCTCGGCTGGCGGAGTATCTGCGGTCCATGTTTCCGGAATAAATCCTGAGGCCGTCAATGTTCCGTCTGGAAAGTCATCATCATTGGTCGTGCGGAATTCTACCGTCACATCCAGATAATAATCCACCACATATTCCGCCGCATAGGAGGGATTTCCTGTCCTCACTACCACTGCCGTGTAAAGGTATCGGTGATCCGGCGGCACAGAGTCTTTCCATTCCGCCGTTTTGGCAGCCAGGGGTCCGGCAACGACGGTCCAAGGCCCGTCATCAGTCGAACGGCAAATATAGATTTGATCGCTATTTAGATAGGATCCGATCGTAGGCATCCACGTGAGTTTCACCTTTTCACGGTTGAGCCGCGTAATTGCGAGGACGGGACGGCGCGGCGCTCCTGGAATTTTTCCCGGCACAGGATCGGTCAGATTTTCCGTGCCTCCAGTTGGGTCTGTGCCATTGGCGATGTCCGTGGCATCATCCACTCCATTGCCGTTGGTATCGGCGACATTGGGATTCAGATTGTATTGAAATTTTTGCAGGTAGGTCAGCCCACCGGGGGCCATGGCCGCGGAATTGAAAGTACCATTGGCTGCAAGATCCCACTCTGCCACCCACCAATCCGGCACTTCCTGCACGTCAAAGTGGGACAGGCGAAAGGCAAACAGGTTCTTGGCTTGGCCGATGTTGGCGAGGGCATAGTCGTCGGCCGCCGCGGTGCTGCCTTGCCAAGGATAGGCGGTGGCCAGCCCTTTTGCCTTCAGCCGATCATAGAAGGGCCGAGCCAGCGCTTTGAGTTGACCTACGTTCACCGCGGCATAGTCATCCCGGCGGGCCGACGGGGCGGCCCAAGATGCTGCCAGAGCCTTGAGCGCATCGCCCGCCCCTCCTTCCAGCTTTTCCTCAAATTCTGCCACCGCCGCCGCAGCCAGGTTCTTGAGTTGTCCCTGGTTGATGGGAGCATAGTCGTCGGAGTCGCGACCATTGGTGACGCCGCGGGCCGCCCACCATGCCGGCGGCGCGGCAAGCACCGTGAACGCAGCAAGGATGAGGAGCGCAAACGCAATGCGCAACCCTACCCATCCACTTTCAGAGGAAAAAACCCGGCGAATTGCTTTCATGGCTTTTAGTTCCCATTGTCCACCGTGCCATCGGGCTTGGCACCCTTGTGGAACGCTCCCATATCCAAATCGCCTGCGGGCAGCAGGCGAAGCGGGCCTTTGACATTCAGATTGCCCTCCACCGTCACCGCGCCGCCAAACTGCGCGCTGCGGGC
>JAYVNE010000142.1:0-34018 GCA_043758615.1 Akkermansiaceae bacterium | reverse complement strand
ACAAGCACGCCCCGACGGGCCAGCGCAGTGAGGCCGGAGACGATGCTGACCGGTGTGGCGATGACAAGGGCGCAAGGGCAAGAGATCACTAACAAAACCAGCGAGCGATAAATCCAGAATTGCCAAGGTTGGCCGAAAAGCAGCGGCGGAATCAGCACTACGAGGATAGCGATGATGAAAACCGCAGGCGTGTAAACAGCGGCGAAGCGATCCACAAAGCGCTGCGTAGGTGGCTTGTTTTCCTCCGCCTCGCCGACAAGCTGGATGATGCGGGCGAGCATGGATTCGGAAGCGGGCTTGGTCACGCAAACGACGAGCGAGCCCTCGCCGTTGACGGTACCTGCGTAAACCAGATCACCGGATTGCTTGGTCACGGGGATGGATTCGCCGGTGATAGAGGCTTGGTTGACGCTGGAATTTCCTGAAACGACGACGCCATCGAGGGGGATGCGGCTGCCACTCTTGATTAGAATTTCCTGCTCCACTGCGACTTCGGCCACTGGGACTTCCCGCTCACCGCCAGCATTTCTAACGATGGCGGTGGGCGGGGAGAGTTTGAGCAATGAATCCACCGCCCTGCGTGCCCGTCTGGATGCCCACGATTCCAATAGTTCGGATAGAGAAAATAGGAAGACCACGCTCGCGGCTTCCGCTCCCTCGCCGATAATCCACGCCCCGGTCACGGCCACGGCCATCAGGACATTGATATCGAGTCGGAATTTTTTCAATGCCCCCCATGCGGCGGGAAATACCAGCAAGCCACCGGCGAGCGTGGCGGCGGCGAATGCAGCCGTTGCCAGCCATCCAGAGCCGGGATGGAGCCAATGCAACAGCAAGCCGATCCCTGTTAGGACTCCTGATGCAGCGACCAGGGTTTCCTGCGGCAGGGAGCTTTCCTCGTGGCAGTGCTCGCAACTGGAGCAGCCAGATTTTTTCACAGGTTCCGGCTGGTGGTCATGCTCGTGCTTGTTGTGGTCGTTCATCAATTGAAGCTTGGGGGTTTTGCGGGGCTTGAAATCTGGAGCATCCAGTAAGGAAGCGAGACGATTGCCAGAAGACCAGCAAAGATCCAATCAGCGTGGGAAAATCCAAAATGCGTGGTGAGGAATCCAGCCAACGGATAGGTGATACCCCACCCCGCGTGGCTGAGGGCGAAATGGGCGGCGTAAATGTGGGAGCGTTCGTCGCCTTCGCTGTTCTCAGCGAGCAGTTCGTTGCCGCGAATGCCGCTAGGGATGGGCCCAGGATATTTGCAGTGTCATAGGCGACTGAACCGACCGCGAGGGCAGATGGATATTGCTCTTTGCTGACGACTCCGGGGATGACCGCTCGATAGATGGGTGTGAAAATCGCCGAGCCGAGATTCAGCAGCACCGCGAGTGCATAGATTTGCCATACGCTCTCCGCATAAAAGAAGCCGATGACGACCACCGCCCGCATCAGATCTGAGACCACCATCAGCTTGCGTGCGCCGTAGCGATCCGCCAATTTCCCCGCCCAAGGTGAGCAGAGAACGATGACGAAGATGCGGATCGCTAACGTGACACCTAACACCGAAGAAGCGGCTGCCCCGACGAGGTGATGCGCTAATAATCCCAGCGCCAGCGAGGAGAGTCCGCTACCTAAAAGACTCAGCGCATGTGCCCAGAAAAGCTGTTGAAATGCTCGATGTTTCCAGAGGGAAGAGGACGGTGTGTTCATGAATTTACAAGTTCGATTTCCTTCGCTTCCTTGCTGCGGAAAATCCGATAGAGTCCGGGAAGAACGATCAATGTTAGAAGCGTGGAGGAAATGATTCCGCCGATGACCACGGTGGCCAGAGGGCGCTGGACTTCAGCACCGGTTCCGGTGGCGAGCGCCATCGGAACGAAGCCGAGCGAGGCAACGAGGGCGGTCATGAGCACGGGACGCAGCCGCATGACAGCACCTTCGATGACGGCTTTGTCGAGGGCCATGCCTTCTTTCCGCAGATCATTGATGAAGGAAATCATCACAAGGCCATTGAGTACGGCGACACCTGATAGAGCAATGAATCCGACACCTGCGGAAATCGACAGCGGGATGTCGCGCAGCCAGAGTGCGACGATGCCGCCGGTGAGTGCAAGGGGGACTCCCGTGAAGACGAGCAGTGAATCACGGACATTTCCGAAGGTCATGAAGAGCAGCGCGAAGATCAGCACCAGAGCGACGGGGACGACAATTTTCAGCCGCTCGGAAGCGGAGATGAGTTGCTCGAAGGTGCCGCCCCAGGTGATCCAGCTTCCGGGTGTTAGTTCCACCTCGCGGACTTTTTCCTGCGCTTCCCGGACGAAGGAGCCGAGGTCGCGGCCACGGACATTGGCAGTGATGACGACGCGGCGTTTACCATTCTCGCGGCTGATCTGGTTGGGCCCGGGGCCCACTTCAAAATCGGCGAGCTCGCCTAACTGGACGAACGCGGGCATGACTGTCTTGCTGGCGGTATGGATTCTAACGGGGGTTTTCTTCCACGCATCCATGTCGGTGCGGA
Organism: Akkermansiaceae bacterium; assembly: GCA_043758615.1. Classification (GTDB taxonomy): domain Bacteria; phylum Verrucomicrobiota; class Verrucomicrobiia; order Verrucomicrobiales; family Akkermansiaceae; genus Luteolibacter. Next base: position 31,509 of record JAYVNE010000142.1, on the reverse strand, counting down.
GTTCTTCCGGGAGTCGGAGTATGAGTGGGAAACGGCGGTCACCTTCGAAAATCTGCCCCGCTTGTTTTCCGCCGATGGCGATTTCGATGACTTCCTGAACTTCAGAAACGCTCAGACCGTAGCGGGCAAGAGCTTCGTGTTTCATGTTGATGTTCATCAGCGGTAGGCCGGTGATTTGCTCGACGCCGACGTCTTGCGCGCCGGGAATTTTCCCAAGGATTTTCCCAATTTCCTTACCCGAGACGAGGAGTTCATCCAGATCATCGCCGAAGACTTTCACGGCCACATCGCTGCGGACTCCAGCGATGAGTTCGTTGAAGCGCATCTGGATGGGCTGGAGGAATTCGTATTTGGTGCCGGGAACTTGTTCGAGCGAGTCGGACATTTTTTGAATGAGTTCCTGCTTGGTCATGGAGGGATCTGGCCATTGCGAGCGCGGTTTGAGCATGACGAAGCCATCGGCCACGCTGGGTGGCATGGGGTCGGTGGCGACTTCCGCAGTGCCGATCTTCGAGAAGGTCTCGGCGACTTCCGGGAATTTTATGAACGCCTTCTGCACGGAGTTTTGCATGTGGATGGCTTGCGAAAGGCTGGTGCCGGGAACGCGCAGGCTATGCACAGCGAGGTCGCCCTCATCGAGATTCGGGATGAATTCGCTGCCCATGCGGCTGGCTAACAGCAAACTCAAGGCAACCATGACTGCGGCGGCTACGGCGATCACGCCACGGTTGGCGATGGAGATTTTCAGCACGGGCAGGTAAAGCGCTTTCGCTCCACGGACGACGAGGTTTTCCTTCTCCGCGATTTTTCCACGCATGAAGATGGCGATGGCGGCGGGGACGAAGGTGACTGATAGAATCATCGCGCCGCCGAGGGCTAACAGGACGGTGTAGGCCATGGGGTGGAACATTTTTCCTTCCACACCGGTGAGTGTGAGGATGGGCAGGTAAACGACCATGATGATGAGCTCGCCGAACATGGTGGCTTTGCGAACTTCCTTGGTGCCTTCAAAGACGATCTTCATGCGTTCCTCTAACGTGAGCAAGCGACCGAGGCGGTGCTGGGCTTCCGCGAGGCGGCGGATGCAGTTTTCCACGATGATGACGGAGCCATCGACAATGATGCCGAAGTCGAGTGCGCCGAGGCTCATGAGGTTGCCGGAAATCCCCGTATTCACCATGCCGGTGATGGTGAAGAGCATGGACAGCGGAATGACCATGGCGGTGATGATCGCGGCACGGACGTTTCCTAGCAGAAGCAGCAACACGACGATGACGAGCACGGCGCCTTCGAAGAGGTTCTTCTTCACGGTCTCGATGGTGGCATCGACCAGCTTGGTGCGGTCATAGACGGGATGGGCGATGATGCCGTCCGGCAGGGTGCGGTTAATTTCCACCAGGCGGTCGGCGACGCGCTTGGAAACGACGCGGCTATTCTCGCCGGCGAGCATCATGACGGTGGCGAGCACGACTTCCTCACCATCCGCAGTGGCGGCTCCGGTGCGGAGTTCCTTGCCGAGATTCACTTCGGCCAACTGGTCGAGGGTGATCGGTAGATTGTTGCGCGTGGCGACGACGATGCGGCGGATGGCGGCGAGGTCCTGAAGCTGGCCGGGAGCGCGGATGAGGTATTGCTCGCCATTGTGCTCGATGAATCCAGCGCCGACGTTGGCGTTGTTTTTTTCCAAGGCAGCCATGATTTCCTCGATGCCAAGATCATAGGTGATCATGAGTTTCGGATCGGGGGTGACGTGGAATTCCTTCTGATAGCCGCCGATGGTGTTGACCTCGACGACGCCGGGGACGTTCCGCAACTGTGGCTTGATGACCCAGTCCTGAATGGTGCGGAGGTCGGTGGGCGTGACGGGCGAGCCGTCGGGATTCTTCGCGCCGGGCTCCGGCTTCACGGTGAACATGAAGATCTCGCCGAGACCGGTGGCGATGGGTCCCATCGCAGGGCTGATCTCGGGCGGGAGCTTGCCTTTGACTTCCTGCAAGCGCTCCGCGACGAGCTGTCTCGCGAAAAACATGTCAGTGCCGTCCTTGAAGACGACGGTGACCTGCGAGAGTCCGTAGCGGGAAACCGAGCGGGTATAGTCCAGCGCGGGCAGTCCGCCGAGGGCGGTTTCCACGAGATAGGTGATGCGCTGCTCCGTCTCTAACGGCGAGTAGCCGGGAGCCTCGGTGTTGATCTGGACCTGGACGTTGGTGATGTCCGGGACGGCGTCGATGGGGAGACTCTTGTAATTGTAAGCTCCCAGCAGGGCGACGGCGAGTGACGCCAACAGGATGAACCACCGGTGGCGGATCGAGAATTGTAAGACTTTTTCGAGCATGGTCGGAGAGTGTTAGTTTGGGATTGGATGGATCAGTGGTCGTGGCTTGCGCCCGATTTCATGACATCGGCCTTCACGACGAAGGCGTTTTCCGTGACATAGGTGGTGCCGGCTTCGAGGCCGGAAATGACTTCGATCCAGTCGCCATCGCGTTGGCCGAGTTCGAGGATGGCGATCTCATAGATCTCGTTGTATTTCATGAAGACCACGTCCCAATCGCGGAAGGTCTGGAGCGAATCATAGCGGACGGCGACGGGAACTTCCCTTTCCTCGACGACCAACGCGGCGTTGACTAACAGGCCGGTGCGCCACTTGCCATCGGCATTCGGCAGGGTGGCGACGGCGCGGAGCGTTTGCGTTTCCTGACTGCCGAAAGGCGAGAGATAGCTGATGGTGGCGGTGGCGGATTCGGCGGAATCTTCCTCGGTGACGGTGATTTCCTTGCCGATGGCCAGCGAACCGAGATCCGCGCGGCGGACATTGAGATCGACCCAGACGGTGCTCAGATCCGCGATGGTGTAGATGGGCCTGTCGGTGGTGACGGCCACACCGCGGGCGACATCACGGGCGATGATGATGCCTGATAGAGGCGCGGTGATTTCGTAAGTGGTCATGCTCTGGCTGCTTTCGATGACGGCGAGGACTTCGCCCTTCGTCACCTTGTCGCCGAGTTTTTTGTTAGCCTCCAGCACGACGCCGGGGAAACGCGGGGAAACCTTCGCCATCTGGTCCTCGTCGGGCACGACGCGGCCGGTCATTTCGGCGAGCTTGCGGATCTTGCGCGGGCCTGCGGTTTCGAACTTCAGCTCGACGCTGGCGGCGGCTTGGTCGGTGATTTTCACGCGGCCTTCGTAGGATGGATACTCCCAAGTCGAGCGCTTGCCTTGATGTTCGGCGGAGACTTTCACATCGAAGGAATGAGGTTCCTCGACGATGCGGCTGCCGACGAGGTAGTCGTCCTCCTTCTTATAGGTGAAGGCATCCACGCGGGTGCCGAAGCGGTGGAGTTCCAGCGTGAGCCTGACTTCGCTCGGATCGATGGGCTGGTTTTTAAAAAACGGATAGACGCGGGATTGCGGTGGGATTTCCGGTTCGTAAATGGTGATTTCCACGGCGAAATCGCCGTCGCGGAGCATGCGTCCGCCGTGGGGGCCGCGTTCGTATTCCGCGGCGGCTTCCTCGCCGTGTTCGCCGGAGGCGGAAGGCGCGGGTCGCTCACGGAGGATGCGGACGCCGAGGAAATACCCTCCAGCGAGGATGGCGAGTGTGGCTAGAATTTTAACGGTGAGAATGAGATGTTTCATGATGGAGAAAAGTTGTTTTGTTAGGATTACCGGATGGAGGTGGCGAGTGCTTCTTCGAGACGGCCACCGAGAGCGCCTTCGAGTTCGGCGCGGGCTTCGAGGGCGGCGTTGCCGAGCTCGAAGGCACGCATGCGCGTCTGGGCGAGGCGGTTGATGATCGGCTGGATCTGGGAGATGCCGCCTTGGCCTTTCGCGATTGAGTCTTGGGCTTTGAGAAGCGCGGCTTCAAACAGCGGCACGACTTCCGAGCGGTAGCGAATGGCGCTTTGCTCGGCAGTGACGGCGCTGCGGTGGCGGAGTTTCACGACTGCGGAAACACGGTCCGGTTCGAATTGCCTCAACTCGCTGCGGGCGGCCGCGACCGAGGCCCGGGCACCGGCGATGGCCGCTTGGTTGCGATTCCAAATGGGAAGATCCATGGTGAAACCGATACCGACTGATAGATTCTCACCGTCGATGTCACGCCCGACTAACAAGCCAGCTTCCATCGGCCCGAGACGATCCGCCTGCGCGATGGACAGTCTGGCCCGCGCGGCTTCCTCGCGTTTCAACAGGGCGAGGCGCAATGGCGTGCGGCGGATCGCGAATTTTTCCAGCGCCCTACTATCAGCAGGGAGAGACAATCCTGTCGGCCGCTCGGCGATGATCACCTCGCCACTGCGGCGGCCGATCCGCCGGGCGAGCGCCGCGCTGCGGGCGAGGCGCTGGCTTTCGAGTGCCGCCCGTTCCGCCGCCTCACTGGCCACTTCGGCATCTAGCAGGGCGAGTTCCACCGTGCCGCCTTGGCCGGCCTTCACGGTTCTTTCCATCGGCTCGCGCAGGGACAGCAAATCCGCGCGGTTTTTGCCACGGATGGCTTGCAGTTCCTGGACGATCCAGAGTTCGACATAGCGGCTGTAAACGTCATTGAGCACCCCGGCGACTTGGGCGCGGGCATCGGCGCGGGCGGAGGCCTGCTCGATGATCGCGTAGTTCCGGCGGAGGCCGAAATAGCTGCGCTTGATCGGCTGCATGAGCTTCAGGTCGAGCAGTGGCTTGTCGGTCAATTCCCGGAATTCAGCTTCCAACCGGGGGTTCGGGATTTCTGTTACGGCCAGGGTTTCCGCAAGGCGGATTTTTAGATCGGCATCGGCGGCGAGGATGTCGGGATGATTCCGCAGACTCTCGCGCAGGGCGGTGGAAAGCGGAAGCACTTCTTGGGCGGTTAGAGCGCATGTGCCGCCGGATAGCAGCAGGCAGGAAAGGGAAAGTGTTTTTATATTGAGCATGATGAGAGTGTTTGAAAGGATCATGGAATTCCCGGCAGCGGTTGCCGGAGATGGCGCGGTGGCTGACGATGAGCCACCAAAAGGGCGGACTCGCCGTGAGGTCTAACATCGAAGGCACGAGGGTGCCCGATGCGTCAGCCCACCTGCGGAGGCTTGATCAATTCAAACACAGGGCCGCTCGGGCACACCTCGTCGAGTGAGGTGCGGTTGAGCTTCATGACCTGTTGGAAAAACGAGTGGCTGGATGGCGTGACGGTAGCCATCGCCCCATTTCCCGAGCATGGGAGATGGTGATGATGTTCACCTTCCTCGCCGTCATGATGACCCTCGTGATCGTCATGACGCGGGTCCGGAGCATGGTGATGCCCGGCATGGGATTCGTCGTGAGAGTGAACGATCACCGCGGTCATCCGAGTGCCCCAAACCGAATAAAGTGCGACACACAACACCATCAAAACACGCAAGCCCACCACGCGGGAAAACCGCGAAGGGTGTGAGGCATGATTGGATAAATTCATGAGAAGGTCGCGCGACAATGAAAAGGTTCTGGGATTTTACAAGTTTTCATAAGCAAGTCCCGGCGGGCGGATGGTGCCAGGGACTGTGTTCAGCGGATCAATGATCGTGTTTTTCGCGGGGGTTGTGGGTATGGCCGTGGTCGTCAGCTTCTTTTGCATGGTCGCAGATACAGGCGTATTCGCTGAGCTTGCATTTCGGACAGGTGGCCAAGTTGAGGTTAAACTTCGCGGTGATGGTCTTTGCATCAGGGGTCACCTTGATTTGGACGACAACGGGGAGATCCTTGCCTTCCGGGATCACCTTGTCCGAAACGAGTTTGTCGCCGTCCTTGGTGAATGCGAGTTTGGTTGGGGCCGCGCGGTTGCCCATGGTGACGGTGACGGTTTGGGCCGCTGGTGCGATGACTTTTCCGGTTTCGAGGAAACGGATTTCGATTTTCTTGTCCTTGGTAACGAGGAACTCGGCGTTGGGCGTGACAGCATCAATGATGCGGCCGCCGTTAGGAGCTTTGATTTTCTCCGTAGCGTTAGCGAAGGTGAGACTGGCGATAACGAGGGCGATGATTTTGGTTTTCATTATTTTTGTTGGTTTAGTTTATTGTTTGTTGGGAGATGTTAGTGGGAAGCGGCGGATTCGAGTTCGATGGATTTGGCGGCGGCTTTGCGGCCGAAGGTGAAGAAGACGGTTGGCGTGACTACCAGGCCTAGCAGCGTGCTGGTGATGAGTCCGCCAACGATGACGACGGCGACGGGATGGAGGATTTCCTTGCCCGGTTGATCAGCGGCGAGCACCAGCGGGATGAGTCCGATGCCAGCGGCGAGCGCGGTCATTAGAACGGGAACGAGCCGTTCCTTGGTGCCGCGGATGACCATTTGTTTGGTAAAACTTTCCCCCTCGTGCTGCATGAGATGCAGGTAGTGGGAGATGAGCATGATGCTGTTTCTAGCAGCGACGCCGGCCACGGCGATGAAGCCGACGAGGGTGGCGATGCTGATGTTGTTCAGCTTGAAATACGTAAAAACCAGTCCGCCGACCATCGCCAGTGGGATATCGCAGAGGACTTGGAACGCGAAGAACGGTGTTTTGAAATAACCATATAACAGGAAGCCGATCACCAGCAGGATGACGCCGGTGAAAAGCGCGATGCGCCGGGTGGCATCCTGCTGGGCTTGGAATTCACCCTCAAACTTGACGAAGTAGCCTTCTGGTAGTTTCACCTTTTCCGTCACTTCCTTCCTCAGGCGTTCGACCAAAGTGGAGACGTCTCTGACGGTCGGCTTGATCGCGAGAGCGTAGCGGCGCTGGCTGTCTTCACGGAAGATGACGTTAGGACCTTTGGCCTCCCGGACATCCGCGACGAGTGACAACGGAACCCGTTGTCCGTTGCTCATCTCGATTGGGATCTGCGAGATTTTCTCCGGGGAATCGCGCCATTCCAAGGGCAGGCGGGTGACAAGGTTGACCGTACGTTGTCCTTCCCGCAATTCCGCGACCTCCTTGCCGCCGATGAGGGCGGAAAGTTGTTCGTTGAGATGGCCGGGAGCGATGCCATAAGCACGGGCGCGGTCACGGTCGGCTTCAATGCGGAGCTGTGGAATCGAGGATTGCACATCGAGCTTGGCATCCTCGAAGCCGGGGATGGTTTTGCAAATCGACTGTATTTCGATACCGATTTTTTTCAGCTCTTCAAGATCCGGGCCGAAGATTTTTACGGCGACGGGCGCGGAGACCCCGCTGAGCATGTGGCCGATGCGGTCTGCTAGAGGACCGCCGACGACGGCGAAAACGCCGGGCACGGTTTTCAGTCGCTTGGAGATGTCTGCTAGAATCTCGTTGCGGTCACGGGCCTTGCTTTTTGCTTCGCCTTCCGCCTCGCGGAAATCCACATCGAACTCGGCGGTGGAAACGGGGACGACGTGGTCACCGCGTTCGGCACGGCCCAAGCGCCGGCCGACTTTTCTAACTTCCTTTACTGATAGAATCTGCCGCTCGACGACATCGGAGATCTTGTTCATTTCCTCAAGCGAGGTGCCGGGTGCGGAGGTGACGGCGACGAGCGCGGTCTCCTCCTTGAACTTGGGCAGGAAATCCTTGCCCATTTGCGGATAGAGTGAAAATGCGGCGGCGACGATGGCCAGCGCGAGAGCTAACAGAAAATAGGGCTGATTGAGTCCGAAGCGCAGCCAGACATGTTCTAGCAAACACTTCATACTCCGGGTAACGATGCCGTCCTTGTGGTGACCCGCTTTTGGATTGAGCAGGAAGGAGCAAAGCACGGGGATTGCAGTGAGCGAAACGATGAAGGAAGCGATCATCGAAATGATCGTGGCGATGGCGATGGGCGCGAAAAGTTTGCCCTCGACGCCGGTCAATCCAAGCAGCGGCAGGAAGACGAGGATGATGAGGATGGTGGCGTAGAGGATGGAGTTTCTAACTTCTCCGGAAGCGCGGGCGATGACGGCGAGACGTGCATGGGGTTTCTCCAGGGCGGCATTTTCCCTGAGCCTTCGATAGACGTTTTCCACATCGACGATGGCGTCATCCACCACCATTCCGATGGCGACGGCGAGGCCGCCGAGGGTCATCGAGTTCACGCTGATGCCAGACCATTTAAAAATAAGCATGGTGATACCGAAGGAAAGCGGCATGGCCATGAGCGTGATGAAGGTTGTGCGGAAATTCAGTAGGAAAATGAAGATGACGAGAGTGACCATGATCGCGCCGTCGCGGATAGCTCCCGTTAGATTTCCGATGGCGTGGTCGATGAAGTCCTTTTGCTGGAAGAGCAGGGTGGTTTCCATGCCCTTCGGGAACGAGGGGTTTAACTCATCGAGTGCCTTGGTGATTTCCTTGGTGAGGGCGCGGGTGTCGAAGCCGGGGGCCTTGGTGATGGACATGATCACGCCATAGGTCGGGGTTGTTTCCGGACTCTGGCTGACCGTCGCATCGCCGCGCATCGGTTCGATGCCCCAGACGACGTTTGCGACATCGCCGATGGAGATGGGGCGGTCGTTGACCATTTTGATGATGGTTTTTGAAATGTCGCTTAGATCGACGGTCATCGCGAGATTTCTAACCATAATCTCGGTGGTGCCGGTGTTGATGAAGCCGCCGGTGGTGGTGCTGGCGGATTCTGCGGCGGCTTTTTCGAGTTCGTCGAAGCTTACGCCGTTGGCCTGCATTTTGTAGGGGTCCGGTTGGATTTCGATCTGTTTGACGCCGCCGCCCATGTTGAGGATTTCGGCGATGCCGGAAATGCTTTGGAGGCGGCGTTTGATCGTCCAATCCGCCATGGCACGGACATCGCGCGGTGGCATGTAACTAGGTTCGCCTTCCTTGATGGTGGAGCGCACGCCGACTAACAGGATTTCACCCATCAGTGAGGCGACCGGCGTCATGAACGGCTGTACGCCATCCGGTAACTGTTCGCGCACACCTTGGAGTCGTTCTTGGACAAGCATCCGGGCCTTGTAAATATCCGTGTCCCAACCGAACTCGGCATAGACGAGGGAGAGGGAAACATCGCTGTTAGTTCGCAGGCGGGTCAGTCCGGCTACGCCCATGAGCGCGCTTTCGATGGGCTGGGTGACGCGAGTTTCCACCTCCTCCGGCGAGAGTCCGGCGGACTCGGTGAGGATGATGACGGTGGGCTTGGAAAGGTCCGGCAGCACCTCGACGGGAAGCTCCGTGGCAGTGCGCAGGCCCATGACCATAAGGACCATGGAAAGGCCGATGGTGAACGCCCGGTTGGCGAGCGACCAATGAATCATTTTATTGAGCATGAGTCAGAGGGCCTCGGGTTTGGTGTTAGGGTTCTTACGGGTGAAAAGTGACGCAAGCAGGAGAACAAAGAGAACCCCACTGACATAGATCCAAAGCTTGCTAGAACCGGCTGATGAAGGAGCCGCACCGCCATTCTTGGCGACCGCAATCTGCGCTTTTTTCTCAGGTGTTAGTTCGCCGCCATCTTCCGCGTGTTCGTGGCCGTGTGCCGCGTCCAGTGCTTCCTTGAGTGAGACGCTGCCACCGCCGGCGAAGGAAAGCGAATAAGCGCCGCGGGTGACGACTTCATCGGCCGGGAGTAGGCCACTGACGATTTCGACGAAGCGGTCGTTCATTTCACCTACTTGCACCTGCGTCTTGATGAATGCGTTAGGCAATTCGAAGTGCTTCACGTAAACGAAGCGTTTGCTGGGGTCGCCTTGGAGGGCGGCGCGCGGGATGCCGATCACGTTGGAGCGCTTGCCGAGGACGATGGAGAACTCGGCGCGCATGTTTGGGCGCATTTTCAAGCCTGGGTTGGAGACTTTGAAAATCGCATCGATGGTGCCACTTTCACGATCTGCCGAGGTGCCGAAGCGGATCATTTCGCCTTCTAATGGCTGGTCGCTGAGGGCGCTAACGCGGATGTGCGCCTTGCTGCCGGGAACCAGTTTGGCCGCTTGGTTTTCCGGCACGCGGGCGATTGCATAAACCTCGCTCAGATCGGAAATATCGAGTAGTTCTTTTTCCGGTTCCACCGGCTCGCCCAAGCGTATATGCGATTCAACTAACAGACCGCTAATAGGTGATTTCAATTCGATAATCGGCGGCGGGGTGCCGGGCTGGCGACTCTCGACACGGACGAGAATCTGGTCTTTTTCCACGGTGTCGCCCTCCCTCACTTCTAGCCCGATGACGCGGCCGGAAATGCGGCTGCTGAGAACTCCGTGGCGTTCGGGAATGTCTGCGATGCGACCGAGGGCGAAGACAGTTTCCTCGAAGTCGGTTTCCTCGACTTCGACGGTTTCGATGCGGAGGTTTTTCACGCCGGTTTCATCAAGGACAATGGTGTCCGAGTTCGTCGCGGCGTGGGCGGATATTACTAGAAAGAGGATAGATAATGTTAGTTTCACGGGAAATAGAATAGTTAGAATTTGCCTTGTGCCGTTTCGAGCCGGACACGGGCGAGGTGGAATTCACGGAGCGCGTCTAGCTTCGCGGCGGCGAGCTGAAGACGCTTTTCACGGGTGCGGAAGACGGATTGGATTTCGCTCTGGCCGTTGCGGTAAATGGTTTCGGCGAAGGCAGCTTGTTCGTCAGCCAGCGGGAGAAGTGTGTCGTTGATTTCGACGATCATTTTCAGCCACTCCTGCATTTCGGCACGGGCAGTCTCGGCCTCCAATTCGATGCCTCTGCCCAACGCGACAGCTTCCTTTTCCTTGCGCTGCTGCTTCGCTTCGGCCTCCTGAATCGCGCCTTCGTTCTTGTTCCAGAGCGGCAGCGGAATCTTGAGTCTAACACCGATGATCGCTTCATTACCGTAGCCATCAGGCGCGTCTTCGGTGCGTTCTGCTCCGGTGAAAGCACTGCCTTCCCAATCCTCGTAGCGTCGTGCCCTCTCTAATGCCGCGCCTTGGGCTGCTGCCTGAGCATCGAGCTTGGCCGCTTGAAAAGCCGGGCGACGCGATGGATTCACATCACTCGCAAGTATTACCGGATCAGGCAAAGCACCACCGACTTCTAGCAACTCGCCCGGGCGCATTCCTAACAGCGGCTTAAGTTCGCCGGCCAGCGCCTTCCGCTCCGCATCGAGCTGGCGCATTTCAAGGGCCAAACCAGACACCTCCAGCTTCGCCTGACCTGCATCGAGTGACGACCCTTCACCCATTGTCGCAATTTCTGATAGAAATTTCGCAAACTCTCCAGCTACCACCGCCTGTCGAGCTAACAAATCACGCCGCTGGTGGCTTGCGAGCATTTTAACTATCACTTCACGGGCCTTGCCAGCAAGGTGACGCTCGACTTCGCGGACCTCGGCCTGTGATGCTTGGAGTTCCGTGGCAGAGACATTTTTTTCTAACTGAAGCCGGTTCGTTACCGGAAACCGTTGGGAAACGCCGACTTCGAATTTCCCCTCGCGGAAGCGTGTATTGTGTTCGAAGCCGATTTCGAGTTCTGGATTCGCAAGGCGACCCGACTGGTTCATGCGACCAAGCGCCTCCTGAATGCGGAAGCGAGCAGCGACGAGATCAGGGTTTTGCGAACGCACCCGGTCGCGAACGGATGCGAGCGTGACGACCCATGAAGTCTGTGCGTGGAGTGAATTGACCGTGAGGGCAAAGGCCAGCCCGGTTATCATTTTCAAAAGATGCATATTTGATAGATTGAAATCACGGGAAGCCCCCGTAGGCATGACGGATGCAGCCCAACGTGGGCATGCGGTTGAAAAACAGCGGGCCTGATGGGCACGCCGGAGCACTGTCACCAGTCGCTCAAATCAACGGCGGTTTCTCCAAGCCCAAAAAGGGCGCATCTGGCGGAATTTCGCCTTCATGACAGAAACCTAGGCATGACGATGAGGGATGCCTCAAGCGGCATTCGGCATCGTCACCAAAAGCCAAAGCTCCGGTATAGAAACAGCAACCATGATGGTGATGGCTATCCAATGGACAATCCCCCCCGTCATGATCATGGCTGGGGTGCGGAGGCCTTTCGCTTTCGCAACAGTGCGATTTCATTTCAGGACATGCACAAGAACGTTTGTCAGCCTCCGCGAGGGCGCGGACGCCCAATCCGGCGAGAACACTAAAAATTATCAACCATGTGACAAAATCCTTCATCAATATTCAGCACCGTTGTTGAGAATTCCCTGGAGCGCAAGAAAAAATCCGCCGTAGTTTTTTGCCAGTCATTGGGCGTGATACCTCGTCACTCTTACGCAACAGATGCACTGGGCTGGGTGTGATTTGCAAGAGTGCGCTTGAGTTGATAGATAATCATCACAAACGGTTATATGGGATCGAGAAGGTATCCCCGTCTTCGAGCTGGCCGCTTTGCAATCCTTTATTGAACCACCTCGTGCGCTGCTCCGAAGTGCCGTGCGTGAACGAATGCGGCACGACCCGTCCTTGCATTTTTTTCTGGATGGCATCGTCACCGATAGAATTCGCCGCGTGCATCGCTTCCTCGATGTCGCTGTCGTCCAATTTCAATTCCTGCTTGGAGTGGTTCGCCCACACCCCAGCGTAGTAATCGGCCTGTAGTTCCAGCCGCACCGAGTATTCGTTATAATCCGGCCGCCCCTGCATCGCCGCCACCTTGTCGGATATACCTAGCAGTTTTTGAACATGGTGACCAATCTCATGCGCCACCACGTAGGCTTGGGCAAAATCTCCTGGCGATTTAAAAGTCTGCGCCAGCTCGTCATAGAAACTCAAGTCGATGTAAACCGTCTGATCTCCCGGGCAATAAAACGGACCCATCGCCGCGCTGCCGCCGCCACACGCCGTGCGGATTTGCCCGTGATAGATCTTCATCGCGGGCAATTCGTATTTTTTTCCGTGTCGGCTAAATTCTTCCGTCCACACATTCTCCGTTTGCTTCATGACGACTTTTACGAAATGGACGCGCTCCTCTTCTTCCGGGCTCGCTGCGGTCTGGTGGGAACTTGTTGAGGGTCCGCCGCCTAGCAGCATGCTTGGATCGACGAGTCCCATTTTCCACAGCACACCGCCCAGCACCAGCGCCGCCAGAATCCCCTTGATCCCGAATACCCGGCCGATGGTCATCAGTAACCCGAGTCCGCCACCACCCCCGCCGCCTCCGCCGAAACCTCCGGAGCTCTCACCCCGCGCATCTTCTACATTCGAACTTTCGCTTTTGCCTTTCCATTCCATAATCTCGTTTCGTTACCCTTCACCGATTCTATAATCGGACCTCGCCACCACGGCAAGCCTGCAAAAACGGCGCCGTTCCGATCAAGGTGGCATCAACGATAAATGTTCCAAAATCCTCGACACGACGACTTCCGGGATCAGGGAAATATCGATCACCAAGGCATCCGCCGGGGCTTCCAAAGTTTGAAACTGACTGTTGATCAGCGTCTCCGGCATGAAATGATTGAAGCGACCCAGCATGCGCGCGCGAATCAATTCCGGGCTCCCTCGCAGGAAAACAAAACGCACATCAGACGCACCCGCCCGCAAAATTTCGCGATAGCTTTCCTTCAACGCCAAGCACGCGAGAAATATCGGCGCACCCGTTAGAGCACGGCACTCGTGATGAATCAAATCCCGCAGCGTCTCCAACCAGCTCTACCAATCGCTATCAGTTAGCGAAATTCCCGCTCGCATTTTTTCCACGTTGGCGGGCGAATGGAAATCATCTCCATCAAAAAATCTGCCACCATTGGCGATAGCCAGCGCCCGCCCGATTGTGCTTTTACCTGAACCGCAGACGCCCATTAGAACGACGGCGATGGTAGGTGTGGCGGCGTTATCAATTATCGTTCGAATCATGCCTCATGCAGACGAGTTGACAATATCGGATACGTTCTACGGCTTATCTCTACTTTGTTATACTGACGCGCATAAAGATTTGTGGGTTTTGGAGTAATAAGGAGAAGGGGTTTGAAACCCCTTTCTTCTATTAAGCACCGAAAAATGCTCTGCCGGTGAAAGGGGTTTCAAACCCCTTCTCCACAGCCGCATCCGCCTCGCAGGGATTCCACAAAACTTCATGCGCGGCAGTATAGATCGTGGGTATTGAGATTGTCCATGACGAGCCTCACCTTCACCGCGTCCGGGTAGCGCTCATCAAGCATGCTTTTGATAAAGTGGGCGAACTCTTTGCGGGTGCGCTTTTCGGTAATTTGCACATGCCGTTGTCCGGTCAGCGGCTCGATTTCCATAAAAATGTCTGCCACTCCATTGCGGACGTATTCGTGATCAAGGATCTGGCCGTGACCTGCGGACATGGGGAGTGGTGGGTGAACTTCCCCCACTAACTGTTTATTGGATTCGTCCATGCAAACAACGGGATATTGAGCATCATAGGGAAGTTGATAGACGGCCAACACGTCTTCCATGTTGGCGACGAATGCGGCGTTGCCATCAGGTGGGATTTTCCAATATTTGCTCAGGTGAGGACGCAATTGGTTTTTTTTAGAGAACGCTGGACAGTCATGGTCGAAACTTCATCCACAATTTTCAATTCGACGAGTTGATCCGCAAGTAGCCTCACCGTCCAACGAGCTCGACCATCGGGCGCGGCGGAACAGGCAAGGGCGGTGAGGCGAGCGTCGAACTCCCCATCAAAGGTCATGTTCGGAGGTTTGATCTTGGGTTTGCGCGAGATGGCGGACTCCAATCCCTCTTCAACAAAGCGCTCCTTGAGATGTTCGATAGTGCGGGTGGAGATACCAAGAGCAGCCGCCACATCTGCCATTTTCCAGATTCTATCGGCGTGCGGCCCAGTATCGCATAAAAGCAGTGCACGGGCGTGAACATACTTTGGGGCATGGGTCTTACCACTGCGTGTGGAGGCCAGCAGTTGCATCCGTTCTTCTTCAGTAAGGGTGACTCGATATCGACTTGCCATGCCTCATGACATCGCACGGAAATTCAATTGACGTAATACGAAAAACTTAATGTTACAAGATACTAGGCAAGGAAAGTGTCCCTTCAAGTCACCCCCAACCTTGCAACCCGGCCCGCCATCTGCTGTTCTCAGCCAATGGGATATTTAATCAAATCCACCTCTCCATGAGCGATTACGATCTCATCGTTCACAGCATCCATGGCTCGCTTGCCATTCGGGATGGCGTGATTGCAGCGAACGGACTTAACGTCACTGGCTTCGCACGCGAGGAAATCGACATCGGTGAAGCGCTGATTCTTCCCGGCTGGATCGATGCCCATGTCCATTTCAACGAACCCGGCCGTGCGGATTGGGAAGGACTTTCCACCGGCTCCCGCGCCCTCGCCGCGGGCGGTGGCACCACATTTTTCGACATGCCGCTGAACTCCAGCCCGCCGGTCATCACCCGCTCCGCCTTGGAAGAAAAGCGCCGCATTGCGGAACAGAAATCTTGTCTCGATTTCGCGCTCTGGGGAGGCCTAACACCTAATTCGCTCGATCACCTAGAAGCCATGGCGGATGCCGGAGCGATCGGTTTCAAAGCCTTCATGTGCCCCTCCGGCCTCGATGAATTTCAAGACGCGAATCCATCTACGCTTCGCAAAGGAATGGAAATTGCCGCCCGCGTTAGACTTCCCGTTGCCGTCCATGCGGAAGATCCGTTAGTCATTCAAAAGCATCAGTTAGCCCATCCGCCTGCCTCCACCGACATGCGCGCGTGGCTCGATTCACGCCCCATTGAAGGCGAACTTTCCGCCATTCGCATCGCCCTTGAATTGGCGGGTGAAACCGACTGTGATCTTCACATCGTCCACGTTACCTGTCCTGAGGGCATCGATCTCGTTACGGCGGCCAAAAAACGAGGGGTCCGCGTGACCGTGGAAACCTGTCCGCACTACTTACTGCTAGATGATGAAATGGCCATCGCCATTGGCCCTGCTGCAAAATGCGCACCGCCGATTCGCTCGCGCGAGACCATCGCCGCTTTGTGGCAGAAACTCCTCACCGGAGAAATTGACACCCTCGGCTCGGACCACTCCCCCGCACCCCCTTCACTCAAACAAGGGACCGACATCTTCGCGATGTGGGGCGGTATCGCTGGAATCCAACATGCACTTCCGCTGTTGCTTAGCCATCATCAGGGCTACATTCCCCAGCTTTCTTCGAATGTCGCGCGGCGTTTCAGTCTTCCACAAAAAGGCTCACTCAGCCCGGGCCATGATGCGGATTTCATTATTCTCAAAGAAAAACCTTTCACCATCGCCACCGATCAACTTCTCACCCGCCACCCGATTTCGCCCTACCTCGGAATGACCTCTGCTTACACTATCGCTGGCACTTGGCTGCGCGGGCAGAAAGTCACTCCAGAAACCTGCGGCAAGTTTCTCAGCCCTCAGCGACGTTGAGAGCAGATAGTTAGTAAAACGATAGATTTCAACTTTTCCCTACCCAATCCCCTATCTTCCCAAAAACCATGTCTCTCTTCGGCCACACCCGCACCGTCGTTTCCAAGCGCCACGCCCTCATCGCACCCGACGGGCATGTCCCCTCAGCTTTTCCCGGTTGGGAAAACGCCACGGGTTTCGTGATGATTTCACCGGCGATGGGTGCTAATCTATCACAAATCCTGATCACATTCACCGCCTCAGGAAGCGCCCCCTTCCCTGCGGGCAAACATGAACACGCGTTGTATGTGGAGGCGGGACAATGCAACATCGAGTTACCCGGCAAAACGATTCCTCTTGCCACCACCGGCTACATCTTCGTTCCACCAAACACAGCTTTCAAGATTCATGGAAATGAAGCCACACGCATCACCTTATTTCGTAAAATCTTCGAAGCCGTCCCGGGTCTGGAATTCCCGCCTCTGGTCAGCGGGCTAGCTTCTAACATTGTAGGTGAGCCCTTTCTCGGCAATCCCCGCGCGCTTCTTCAAACCTTGCTCCCCATCGACTCCCGCTACGATCTCGCAATCAACATTTTCACCTATCAGCCAGGCGCCACCCTGCCATTTGTGGAAACGCATATCATGGAACACGGGCTGCTCATGCTTTCCGGCCAAGGCATCTATCGCTTGGAGGAATATCACTATCCCGTGACCGCCGGGGATGTGATTTGGATGGCTCCCTATTGCCCGCAGTGGTTCGTTGCCATGGGGGATGAACCCGTCAGCTATCTTTACTACAAAGATGTCCACAGACTCCCCTAACATCATCGTTATCAACGGCACCGCCGTGGACGTTTCAAGCGTTCCGATTCACGAAAGCATCCTAGACTTCCTGCGCTCTAGCGGACGCACTGGCTCGAAAATCGGCTGCAATGAAGGTGATTGCGGGGCATGCACGCTTTTATTGATAGAAAAAAACCAATCTCCCCGCGCGATCAATGGTTGCCTGGCGCTGGTAGCCTCGCTCGTCGGCAAGGAAATCATCACTGCCGAAGGGCTCGATCAAAACGAGACTCTGCACCCGGTCCAGAAAGCTATGGTCGATTGCAATGGCTCGCAATGCGGCTATTGCACGCCAGGTTTCGTCTGTTCCATGGCCGAGGCGTACCACTCAAAAACACCGCCGAATCGTGAATCAATCTCTGACCAGCTCTGCGGAAATCTCTGCCGCTGCACCGGCTATCGACCGATCCGTGAAGCCATGCTCCAATCGTTAGATACACCTACCGTTTGCCTCCCGCCAGCATCCGATGTTCCATCCGCTCCTGCGATTTCTAGCGACTCTATTAGCAATTGGTACCGGCCCACCTCTGTGGAGGAAGTGCTTTCTATCAAATCACAGCAGCCTGACGCCGCGTTCATCGCCGGTGCCACGGAACTCGCGGTGCTGATGAATAAGCGCCACACCCGTTACGCTTCGCTTATTTCACTGGACCGAGTCGAGTCACTTCACCTCATTTCAAAAACCGCCAGCCACTGGCATATCGGCGCGGCAGCTCCCCTCACCGATATTGAGGAAACGCTCGCGGGCACTTACCCTGCGCTTGATCAAATGCTGCGGCACTTCGCTTCACGCCAGATCCGCCATCGCGCGACCCTCGGCGGAAACCTCGTCACCGCTTCACCCATCGGAGATACTCCACCGGTGCTTCTCGCGCTTGATGCTTCAGTCGTTCTCACCTCGCTTACGGGTGAGCGGACGGTGCCTCTATCTGATTTTTTCACGGGCTATCGGCAGACGGTTCTGCGTGATGACGAGATCATGACGGCCATCATGCTACCCATTGATCTGTCCGGCCGCTGCGAATTTTTCAAAGTCTCGAAACGCCGGGAAATGGATATTTCCACAGTTTCTGCCGCATTCAGGATCATCACCGATTCTGCGGGAATGATCACCGAAGCGCGTTTGGCCTACGGGGGAGTCGCAGCGACGCCCGCGCGTGCGATAAAGACGGAGGCTGCGCTGATCGGTAAGCCGCTGGTAGCCACCGATGAAATTCTTTCCCTGCTAGATTCTGAATTCAGCCCACTAACGGATCTCCGGGGCACAGCGGAATATCGTCGTTCCCTGATTCGAGATTTGTTCAGAAAGTTCATCGCCGGGGATACGGCATGTGTCATCCCAGACTTCGGCGACTCCCATTTCCCGAGCCACTCAGCGAACGAAATGCCTCATGAAAGCGCCATCGGCCACGTCACCGGGCGCGCACTTTATGTCCATGACACCGCCCTCCGGCGCGGTGCGCTCACCGTTTGGCCGGTGCGATCGACTCATGCCCGCGCGACGTTACGAAGCATCGATATATCAAAGGCCCTCCGTGCCACCGGCGTTCACACGATTCTAACTGAATCCGACATACCGGGAATCAACAACACCGGACCCGCTCGCCATGACGAACCGCTTCTTGCTAACGAGGAGATCCAATTCCACGGCCAGCTTATCGCCGCCGTCGTCGGTGACTCCCTCGAAGCCTGCCGCATCGCCGCTGAATTGATTGAAATTGAATACGCTCCTCTCGCCCCAATCCTGAGCATCGAGCAAGCCATCGCAGAAAACTCCTTCCACACAGAGCCTCACTTCCTAACACGGGGCGAGATCGAAACGGGACTAACCGAAAGCACCCACTTTATCGAAGGTGAGTTTCACATCGGCGGGCAGGATCATTTCTATCTGGAAACCCAAGCCGCCTGGGCCGAGCCCGATGGTGAAGGCGGTGTGCATGTTTCTAGCTCCACCCAGCACCCGTCGGAAGTGCAGGCCATCGTCGCAGAAATCCTCGGGCTCCACAAACACCGCGTAGTCGTCGAGGCTCCACGCATGGGCGGTGGCTTCGGAGGGAAGGAAACCCAAGGGAACGCCTGGGCCGCGATCTGTGCGCTCGCCGCGCTCAAAACCGGGCGCACCGTTGGAGTTCAGTTAGATCGAGATCATGACATCGAGTCCACCGGCAAGCGCCACCCGTTCCTTGCGAAGTATAAGGTGGGATATTACCCAGATGGCAGACTCCACGCCGCAGACATCCAACTTTTTTCCGATGGCGGCTGGTCGCTGGATCTATCACTTCCCGTCACGGATCGCGCGCTGTTCCATCTCGATAACGCCTATCACATCCCACATGTTCGCTTCCGTGGCCAGGTGGCGAAAACTAACGTCACCTCCCACACTGCATTCCGTGGATTCGGCGGGCCACAGGGAATGCTGGTGATCGAGGAAATTTTGGCTCGTATCGCAATTCATCTCAACTTGCCACCGGAAGAGGTCCGCCGTCTCAATTTCTATCAGGGCAGCGGCGACACTAACACAACGCATTACGGCGAGGAGGTCGCAGGCAATCGGCTCGCCCGGATCTGGGAGGAATTGCTGAAATCCTCTGAATTCGCCACCCGCCGCGCAGCGATTGATTCCTGGAACATGACTCACCCAAATCGCAAACGCGGGCTCGCCATCACCCCGGTAAAATTCGGCATCAGTTTCACCCTAAAACATTACAACCAAGCCGGCGCGCTCGTGCTCATCTATGCCGATGGCTCAGTCCAGGTAAACCACGGCGGCACCGAAATGGGACAAGGACTACACACGAAGATTCTCGGCATCACCATGCGGGAACTCGGGCTGTCGGCGGCAGGCATCCGGCTGATGCATACCCGCACCGACAAAGTGCCTAACACTTCGGCGACCGCTGCCAGCTCGGGCTCGGATTTGAATGGCATGGCCGTGGCTGATGCCTGCCGACAACTCCGCGAGCGACTGATTCCCCTAGCAGCTGAATTGCTCCACTGCCCGGAGTCTGAGGTCCGCTTCTTCGATTCACAGGTGCATGGCGGATCCGGACAATCGGTTTCTTTTGAATCACTAACAAACGCCGCTTATACCCGTCGAATCCAACTTTCCGCCGCCGGTTTCTACGCCACGCCCGATCTTGAATGGGATTGGTCCGTCGGGAAGGGCAGACCTTTCCATTACTTCGCGTTCGGTGCATCGGTTAGCGAGGTTGAGATAGATGGATTCACTGGCATGAATCACGTGCGAAGAGTCGATATTCTCCACGATGTCGGAGATTCCCTTAACCCAGCCATCGACAGAGGGCAGATCGAAGGGGGTTTCGTACAGGGGATGGGCTGGCTCACGTCGGAGGAATTGAAATGGAACTCCGAGGGCCGACTGCTCACCCACAGCGCTAGCACCTACGCCATCCCGGCTTTCAGCGATGCGCCGCAGGACTTTCGAGTCTCACTTCTGAATGACGCCACGCAACCTAACACCATTCACGGCAGCAAAGCGGTCGGGGAGCCACCACTGATGCTTGCCATCTCGGTTCGTGAAGCGCTTCGGGATGCTGTCGGAGCGTTTAAATCAGCAGGGGATTTCCTGCTCCCATCTCCATGCACCGGAGAAGCACTGAAAAGAATTATTGGTTAGCCCAACCGAACTCTGGAGCAATACTCTAGTTCCATTTCAGTCCGCAACCTCCCGATGATTTTTTCCTGTGGTTCACCTACAATCGAACCGCAAGCCGCGTCTGCCGTGCCAGCGGAAACTCTTGGGAAATGACCGCATGAGAACGGCGATGGATGCCGACTAACATTCCAACAGCAGCAAGGCTAAATACCAGACTGGTGCCACCGAAACTCACAAATGGGAGCGGTAGTCCGTCGTTAGGAAGAAGGGCGGTCGTCACCGCGATGTTCTGGATCGCCGGAACCACAATCACGCAGGTCAATCCGAGGGCTACGCAGCGGTTGAAAACATTATTCGCCTGAAGAGCGATGCCACAGCCGCAGACAGCGATCAGCACGTAGCACATCACAACCCCTAACGTAAATGGCAGTCCAAGTTCTTCACCAACCACTGGGAAAATAAAGTCGATGTGAGCAAAGGTGAGCGTGCCGAATTTTTCAACCCCATTGCCCAAGCCCACCCCCCATGGCCCGCCATTGCCTAGCGCGAGAAGGGCACGCCATTGTTGCATACCCCGATCTAACTGATTTGCCGGATTATCCAAATCCAGCCAAGCCTGAATCCGGCCCCAGCGATTCTCATTGTGACGCACGTAGTAGCCAGCCGCAAAAATAACAGAAAGCGCGGTTGGGCCCATGTAGATGAGCCGGGTGCCTACACAAAAAAGAATCGCCCCTACCGCCACCGATACAGAGAGCGCAGAACCGACATCCGTTTCACCCGCAATCAATAGAATAGGAACACCCGCAATGATGCCAGGCATCACGAAGCCGCGCCAAAATGTATGAACCTCCGTCTGCCACCGCGCAAACCAGGCTGATAGACAAACGACCACCACGATCTTTGAAAGCTCGGATGGCTGGAACTGTCCGATGCCAGGAACAGATATCCAACGCCTTGAACCAAAAATGGAAACTCCAATCCCTGGAACATAACAAAACAATAACAGCACACAAGTTCCGAAAAACAGCAGCGGTGCCAACTTTCTCGTTTTCTCCAACGGGAATCGCGCAGCGACGATTGCGGCAACCAATCCCACTACGACCATCTCGGCCTGCCGAGTGAGGAAATGATAGGGCGCTTCCACACCTTTTACCCACGCACTCGTACTTGCTAACATGGTCAGCCCAATGGCTACCAATATGGCAACCGCAGTGCAGAGAATGGTGGAGCAATGACGCGTCATGTTGGATTGAGGTTACTTGGGAATCACTAAGCTCATCCCAGGTTTGATCTTGCGGGCATCACTTATTCCGTTAGCACGCATCAGTGAGTCCTGACCTACTTTGAAACGATTGGCGATCCGCCACACACTATCGCCCTGCTGGACTGTATAGGTTTTCCCCGAGTTGCTGACCTGCGCAGGTGTATTGATCACTGGCGTAGCCGCCCGTGCTGCTAGAGAAGCTTTGGGCGTATTCACAAGCGGATGAATATTTGGACGGATCAATTGCGCACGTGGGGCGTCGCTCACGTCCACCTCTACCAGTCCTTGGTCACGGACGACAGGCGTGTTGTTCCGGATCGCGGTAACTTCAGGTGACTCCACCGCTACAATTCGTTTGGGTGGAACTCTAAGAATGAGTCCTGGCCCGATATCAACATGCTTGTTGACCAAACGGAGATCCCCCTCGTCCACGCCTTCTGCCTCGGCGATACGTGAATAATTGTCCCCAGCTCTAACAATATAAGGTCTTTCCCCCGAAGCCAACCGCGGAAGGTCGGCACGGGCGACTGATGGAGCCACCGCAGTAAGTGATTTTGCTTTTCCCGGTGCTTTCACTCCAGTGAGTTCACTCGGGCGACCATCAAGAAATTGCTTGTGAACGAAAATCAAACCAATCGCAACGATGTGGAAAAGAAAGATGATCGTCAAAGCACGTGATATTTTCGAGCCACTGTCCTCGACTTCCATATCAGCGGTCGCCGTGGCAGCGACACGTTGTTTCCGGGTGACAGCACTCAGGCGTTTAAAGATCCCTTTTGGAGCGGGGCGGCGTTTGACTGGCAGGGTGTTAGATTTCATGATGGTTAGCGAAGCTGGTGAACGAGATCACGGAACGTATTTCCGCGCTGCTCGTAACCGGTGAACTGATCAAACGACGAGGTTCCCGGAGATAGTAGAATTGTGGACCCGCGCGGCGCGAGACTGCGCGCGACAGCGACGGCATCACTCAGCGCAGACACGGACTCACACGAGACGGCGGATGAAAAAAGATCCGCTAATGGCCGAGCAATCTGTCCAAAGGTAACCGCCGCAAGTGCCTTCTCACGCAGTAACGGAACCACCGATGAGTAATCCAGACCTTTTTCCTTCCCTCCTGCGATCAAAACCACGGGGCGGGTTTGCGAGCGCAGCGCACTTTCTAACGCATGGAGGTTAGTAGCTTTGGAATCATTCAGATATTCGACTCCATCCAATGTGCGTATCAGCTCACAACGATGCGGTGGCGGCGCATATCCGTGCAAGGCCTCACGCATTGTGGTGGAGGAAACCCCAAGCGCCTCGCAAGCCGCCATTGCCGCCATCGTATTCTCGGCATTATGAAGTCCGCGCAGGCTGGTGTCCCGATCCATGTCGAGCCAAGTTTCACCTTTGTGCACAATGACTTTCCCTTTAGAAAACCAGTTAGCAGTGACGTCCGTGGTTGAGAACGTTACCACCCGCGCTGCAAGCGCAGGGAGTCCCTCACCCGCGCGAACTACCGCAGTATCTTCCACCGTTTGATTTTCAAAAATCCTGAGCTTCGCCGCACGATAGGCTTCTACAGTCGGGTAGCGGTCCATATGGTCCGGTGCAAAATTTAGCCAGACCGTCACCACGGGATGCAGGGTGCGAATGGTTTCCAACTGAAATGAACTCAGCTCTAACGAGACAACCGCTGGCGGATTACTCTGCAAAACTACCTCAGCAAAGGGGACGCCATAGTTACCACATGCGGTGCCACCTAACGAGGCGTGCGATAGGATACGCTCGACTAATTCCGTCGTCGTCGTCTTACCGTTTGTTCCGGTGATACCCACGATCTTTCCCTGATAGAATCGTGCTGCCAGCTCAACCTCACCGATGACTTCGCCGGTCTTCTCAGAGAATGCCGCAACGTATGCCCCATAAGTGTCAATCCCAGGGCTAACAACAAGGATGTCGGAGAAAACCTTGGCTCCCTGCTCTGCCGATGCATTCGGATGAATCATCACCCCGTCCGGCATTTCCAAAAACGTATCAGCTCCTGCGGTGTCCCAGATGGAAACCGTCGCCCCCTCTCGCAGGGCCAGCATCGCCGCAGCGCGACCGCTGCGGCCCGCCCCGAGAATGGCGATATGTTTTCCTGTGAGTGTCATAGATTTACGCAATCTTAAGAAGCGCGAGACCGAAGAGGGCGAGCATGATTGAAATAATCCAGAAGCGGATGATCACTTGGTTTTCATGCCAGCCAAGAAGCTCGAAATGATGATGAATCGGCGACATTTTAAAGATCCGCTTTTTCCGCAATTTGAAACTACCGACCTGCAATATAACAGACATTGCCTCCATCACGAACACTCCGCCGATAATGATGAGGAGCAGTTCCTGCTTCGTGCAAATTGCCGCAGTGCCGAGCGCACCGCCGATTGCAAGAGAGCCCGTATCTCCCATGAATACTTTCGCAGGATGACAGTTGAACCAAAGAAATCCGAATCCCGCGCCCACCAACGCCATTAGAAAAACTGCCAACTCTCCGATATAGCGATTGTGAGGAATGACGAGATACTCTGTAGCCATGTAGAAATGCCCAGCAAGATAAGCGAGAAAAGCGTAGGAGAGCGCCACGCTGATTGTGGTGCCAGTTGCTAGACCATCTAATCCATCCGTTAAATTCACCGCATTCGAACATCCTACTATCACAAGTGCGAAAAATGGAATGATCAGCAAGTGCAGATTCACAAGGGGAAATTTGAAAAGCGGAAAACAGATCGCTCCGATATCAATAGATTTTTCTCCTAGTCTGTAGCCCGCAAGACCGTCCGCAACTTGCTTGGTAGATGCACCAAAGCCCGAAATCTCAGTCTTGAAATAAATAAAACTCGCCGCCACCAAGGCAATGAATATCTGCCACCCCATCTTCTTCCGGCTGCTGATGCCATCTGATTTTTTTTCCTTTACCTTCTTGTAGTCATCACAGAATCCTAACAATCCACACGCAGCCATCGTGCAGGCACAAACGGCGATGAAGGGATTGAGCGGGCGAGCGCAAATCAATGTGGATACGATCACTGCACCAATGATCAGGGCTCCACCCATCGTCGGCGTGCCGATTTTTCCTCCGTGTAATTCCGCCAGCTTATGCACTTCTGCCGCCGTGCGAATCGGCTGGCCCACTTTGAGCGAGATGAGCTTGCGGATCACGCGAGGCCCGAACATCACCGAAACAATAAAGGCTAACAATCCGGCGCTCGCCGCACGAAAGGTGACGTATTGGAAAAGGTTTAAAAATGACCACGTATGCGCCCAGCCGGAATGCCCCGCAAGCTGTTCAGCTTGGAAAGCACTATACCAAAAATCATAGATGGCGGGGAGCATTAGTTTCGAGGGAATGCGGCGTGCATGACGCGTTCAACAGTGGCGGCGCGACTGCCTTTGAAGAGCACTACGTCGCCGGGTTTCACCTCGCGCGTCAGCCATTTCGCAGCTTGATCGAGATCCAAAAAATAGGGTGCGTTGTTCGCCCCTTCGGCGATGCCTTCAGCACCCTCACCCACCGCAATAACGGTTAGTTCGCGCTCGACGGCCAGTTCCCCGGTGCGAAGATGCGCGGCTGGAGCGTGAACCCCAAGCTCACCCATGCGGCCAAGAACGATGATCCGGCGCGCTCCATGGGTCACAGGAGTATCTGCTAGAGTCTCGATGGCCGCAGCCATCGACTCGGGATTCGCATTGTAAGTATCATCAATGACAGTGGTTCCTTCGTGAACAAACCGCTTGAGCCGCCCCCCTGTCAGGGTAGCACCGGAAAGTCCCTCCGCGATTTCCGCAGGTTTCACTCCAAGTTTCCAACCCACACCCGCAGCTAACAGAGCATTCGTCACCATGTGACGCCCTGGCACCGCTAATGCAACCTCCACTTTTTCCGCTCCCTCAATGACAAGGGTGAATCGCGTGCCCTCCGCTTCGAAGCGAAGATTCTCGGCGCGAACAAGGCCTCGACCATTTCCAACAGCGATCATCGTGGCGCGCGACCTCTGGCGGAAATATTCGTAAAAATCACAGATCGCAGGGAGAAACAGAATCCCATCGGCCGGAAGCGCCCGGGCTAACATCCCCTTCTCTTTCGCTATCGCCTCGCGCGTGCCAAGGAACTCGATGTGCGCGGTTCCGATATTGGTGATCACTCCATATTTCGGTTTTGCAATTTCACACAGTGGCGCGATTTCGCCTGAATGATTCATTCCCATTTCCCAAACGGCGGCGGTATGCTCTTCGGTAGTCGCAAGAATGGTCAGCGGGACCCCGATATGATTGTTCAAATTCCCGCTTGTGGCAGAAACCTGGAACCGCTGGCCGAGCACGGCAGCAGTGAAATCCTTGGTGCTGGTTTTTCCGTTAGACCCGGTAATTCCTACGACCGTAATGTCCAGTTGCTTCCGCCACCAATGCGCAAGCCGTTGCAAAGCTAACAAGGTATCCGTCACCTCGATGACCGCTGCACCGGAAGGCACATCGCCCGACCACCGATGGACGATCACCACCGCCGCACCACCCGCGAGTGCTTGGGACGCGAATGCATCCCCATCGAAATTCTCACCCCGTAGGGCGAAAAATGCGCAGTTCTGAGGGAGAGTTCGTGTATCCGTCGAAACACCGCCGCTCACAAGCACATCAGGACTTCCAGCAGCGAGGGGAACGCCGAGGATAGCCGCAATTTGCTGGGCGGAAAGAGGTTTCATCGCATGTCTGATATGGCTTGGGCGCGATCACGCAGTGCTTTACTGGCGTGTTTACGATCATCAAAATCAATGGTTTCTTCGGCAAACTGTTGGGTCGTTTCATGGCCCTTACCGGCGATTAGAATGATATCGCCTGAGAGCGAGCCTTGGACTGCTAGAGCAATCGCTTCAGCTCGGTCAGGAATGCTACGGTATTGCTTGTTACCGATGCCGGCCTCGATCTCACGTATAATTGTTAGTGGATCTTCTGAACGTGGATTGTCGGAAGTGATGACACATGCATCGCTGTGACGAGCGGCTGCGGCAGCCATCAGCGGGCGTTTGGTTTTATCGCGATCCCCGCCGCAACCGAAGATCGTAATCAAACGACGTGGGCTGAGTTCGCGCAGAGTGCGGCATGCATTTTCAAGAGCATCCGGCGTATGGGCGTAGTCCACAAAAACGGTAGCACCACCGGCATTGCCGATGTTCTCCATCCGTCCTGGCACTTGCGGAGCATCGACCAAAGCGGCCACCGCATCGCGTGGGCGGATGCCGCAAGCACTCGCAGCGGCGATGGCAGCTAGCAGATTGTAAACATTGAATCGCCCGATCAAAGGCGCGCGGACAAGATAGCTTTTGCCCTTCGCGGTGAGTTCGAATTCCATACCACGCGCGTTTTGACGAAAATTGTTAGCACGGAAATCGCAATGCACGCCGAAGCCGAAACGAATGATTGGCAGCTTGTTGACAAGCGATCCTGCTAATTCGGCTCCATAGGCATCATCAATGTTAATGACCGCCACCGGCTTTTTGCCATGAGGATCCGCAGCGAGGGCATAAAACCAATCCGCCTTCGCTTTGAAATAATTTTCTAACGTACCGTGGTAATCGAGGTGATCCTGCGTTAGATTCGTAAAGATACACGCGTCGAAGCCAATCGCCGAGACGCGCTTCTGTTCGATGCCATGAGAAGAAACCTCCATTGCGACACCACGGCAGCCGTTGTCGCGCATGCGGCTAAGCAAGCCTGAAAGCTCAATGGAACCGGGGGTGGTATGTTTTGCCGTTTCCACCATTTCGCCATCGTCCACCAGAATCGTCCCTAACAAACCAGCGCGGTGCCACGTAGTTTTCATGATATGATGGAGCAGAAATACCGTGGTCGTTTTGCCATTCGTTCCTGTCACCCCGGCAAGCTTGAGATCCTGCCAGGGATGACCTGCGAGTGTCGAAGCCAACGTGGAAAGCGCCGCGCGGCTGTCTGGCACGTGGAGCCATGTCGCCGAGGCTGTGTAGTCAGCGGGTTGAGCGCATTCTGCTAGAATCGCGGTCGCACCCGCGGCGAGCGCGTCATTGATGAAACGATGGCCATCAATCGAAGTTCCGCGGATGGCGGCAAAAACTGCGCCGGGTGTTACTTCACGAGAAGAAGCGGTGATGGTATGAATATCGGCATCCAACGATCCGGCGACCGTAACGCGTGAGAGACAGGAAACTAGGTCGCGGAGAATCATCGGTCAGCAGTTGCAAGCGCAGGTGTGTTGGCTTCGGTCGGTTGTAGGTTCATATACGCTGCGACGCGGGTCGCAATTTTCCGATAGATCGGTGCGGCAATCGATCCACCGTATCGGGTGACCTTGTGGGTATGAGGGTCATCCACCACTACCAAACAAACGAAGGCCGGATTTTGCGAAGGCATCATGCCGACAAAGGAAACAATATAACTCCCTTCAAAATACCCGCCTTTGGGGTTATGCTTTTGTACGGTGCCGGTTTTGCCAGCCCCCTTGAAACCAGGCACAGCAGCTAGAGTAGCAGTACCGCCCTTTTCAATGACCTTCTCCAAAGCGGTCCGCATTTGGCCAGCGGCCTTGGCTGAAATCACTCGGTTCACCACTTCCGGCGCATAACTTTCCACGACCGTCCCATCGTTAGCGACGAGCGACTTAATGATGTGGGGCTTCCTGAGCTGGCCGTCACTGGCAATCGCGGAATACGCACAGGTCAACTGCAGCGGAGTGACATTCGTGGCGTAGCCAAAACAGGCGCGAGAGAAATCGACGGGGTTACCTGTGTTTCTAGCAATTCCGGAGCTTTCGCCACTCAGAAGTATCCCCGTTTTCCGGCCAAACCCATACTTGTGAAGATAATCGTAGAATCGCCCACTTCCTAACTGTCTGCCGATTTTATAGGTGCCGATGTTATTAGAATGTTGAAGAACCCCCTCGAATGTGAGCTGTCCAGCAGGGTGGTCGTCCTTGAGCACGACATTCCCATCCTGATAGAATCCATTCTGGCAGTTGATGGAGGTGAATGGCGTCACCAATCCTTCATTGAGCGCACCGGACGTGGCGACAATTTTGATGGTAGAGCCGGGTTCGTAAATCGCTTGAATGGCATAGTTATAGCCGTTTTCAGCAATGTTCTCTTTATGATTCAGATCAAACTGCGGCCGACTGGCCATGCCAAGAATCTCACCCGTATGTGGGTCCATTAGAATGGCGGCACCTCGCATCGATTCGAATTCGGCAAGTCCTGCGTCCAGCTCCTCTTCAACAATGGACTGAATCCCCATGTCGATGGTGAGCTGCACATTTAATCCCGAACGAGGCGGACGCAAACTCGCTGAAGTCCCCGGAACTAGGAGGCCACGCGCATCCCGAAAATGTTCTCGGGAGCCGTCAGAACCTGCTAGAAATTCTTCCA
Source organism: Akkermansiaceae bacterium (assembly GCA_043758615.1). Classification (GTDB taxonomy): domain Bacteria; phylum Verrucomicrobiota; class Verrucomicrobiia; order Verrucomicrobiales; family Akkermansiaceae; genus Luteolibacter. Next base: position 2,165 of record JAYVNE010000142.1, on the reverse strand, counting down.
TTGAGGACTCGATCCCGAAACGCCCGAGAACTTTGGTGTGGGATTTTCCGTCGTCATCGGTTTCTTCAACTTCGCCTGTGAAGCCGATTAGGTGTGTCGCGAGGTTGGGTGCGGTGTACCAACGTTTGATCGAGTTTTCGAATTCAAACCCTTGAATCCAGTGACTATCAATTTCGTCGCGCAGGCGATCCGCAACGTCCTCGGGTAGGTCTTTGGCGATTGATACCCACTTGCCTTTGCTGTTCTCGATTTTGTCGCGTAGCTCCTCGCGCCGCATGCCGAGCGGACGGGATAGGATTCCAACCGAGTATGCCAGATGTTTTTGAACAATGACGTCCGCCTTTTCACTCGCTAACAATTCCCCACGAAGCGCATTGATCCTGCGACGTTGCTTTGTTAGGTCGAGCTTATCCCAACCTGGTTCGCCGCTTGCCTGCTCGTAGGCAAGTCCGTAAGCGGCAAGTTTCGGATCCATGAGATGGTTTTTATCAATGAAAACTGTCGAAACAGGAATGCTCTTCGCCAATGGCTCCTCGCGGCGATCCACGATCATACCGCGCAGCGCGGGTAATTTCTCAACCCGGTGAAACGCCTTTCGCGAGCTTTCCGCATACCGATGGCGGTCCACTAACTGAATTTGCACCAATCTTGCCGAAAGCACACTGAGCCCGACCACAAGGATTGAGCACAAGAAAATGCAGCGGGATTGAAAAGTGAATTTCACAGACTAAGGCTCGGTGGACGCGACACTGTGACGGGCGGAATTCGCAGGATCAATTTGTTCCACGACACCCATCGGAATCGGACGCAACGTGGATCCGTTTTCCTCTATCTGTTTGCGGATGACGAAGCGATTGAGCAACTGGTCCATCCGCATTTCTGTGGTGCGGATATCGAGATGATATTGCTCAATCCGACGATCCGTTGCATCAATCTCACGGGTAATGGTGACTTGTCGGTTTTTATAGAACGCGTGAAGAACGCCACCACCAGCGACGATCGCCGCCGAAAAAATGACCGCGAAGAAGATCGAAAAGGAAGGGCGAGTTTCGTTGCGTCGGCGATTCATAGCTTGGGGTCTAAAAGCTGGGCAACCCGCAGTTTTGCACTGCGGGCTCGCGGGTTCAGGGATGTTTCCTCGGCGGTGGGGATGATGGCTTTTCTTGCCAGCAGCCGGAATTGGTAATCCGGATTGGGGCGGGGTTCGGGCCACCCCGGATCATCGAGGAATTCGGTGGATCGATGTTTTAAAAACCGCTTCACCATCCGATCCTCTAAACTGTGGAAAGTGATAATCAGTAAACGACCTCCGGGTTTCAGAACCGCCGGCACCGCTGCGAGTGCGGTAGCGAGTGAATCTAACTCCTCATTCACTGCCATTCGAATGGCTTGAAATGTTTTGGTGGCTGGGTGCGTGCGACCCTTGCGGCCAATCGCACGTTCGACGCAGTTTGCGAGATCCAGTGTGGTAGCGAACGGCTTCTCGGCACGGTGCCTAACAATTGCTCCAGCAATCCGGCGCGCTTTCGATTCTTCACCGAATTCAAACAGAATTTTCACAAGGTCCGCTTCCGGCCAATAGTTCACCACGTCTGCGGCAGTGCGCGGGCTAGAGGGCCCCATCCGCATGTCCAGTGGGCCTTCCCGCATGAAAGAAAACCCACGAACCGCGGAATCTAGCTGACGGGAAGAAACCCCGAGATCCATCAGCAGGCCATCGGCCCGTTCCCCCATTTGGATCCCGGGGATTTCCTGAATCTGTGAGAAGTTACCCTCCCATGTAGAAAAGCGGTTCCCGAAGCTGGCAAGTCTTGCCTTTGCGTGAGCCAATGCCTCTGGATCGCGATCAACCCCTAACACTCGGGCTCCAGCATTGAGAAAAATCTCGCTATGTCCTCCGCCACCCAGCGTGCCGTCGATAATGAACTTATTTGGATCAGCACCTATCCAATCGGCCGTCTCGATCGGAAAGACCGGGAGATGATAGTTTCCGGCATTGACCGGAGCCTCTGAAAAATCGACGGATGCCTGCGCTGACAACCAGCCAGAAGTAGCGCAGGCATCCGTTAGTTCGACAAAACCTTGTGCTGTCCCGAGCCCTTGGTTTTGCTTTTGATAGAAAATTTGCGATGGCCGCACTGACAACCAGCCAGAAGCAGTGCGGC
>JAYVNE010000141.1:0-34123 GCA_043758615.1 Akkermansiaceae bacterium | reverse complement strand
ACCCATCCAGTCGAAGACATCGCCTCGTTCCGGTTTTTTACCAGCCAACTCATCGCCAACGGCAGCGCGTCGCAGAGTCAAATTTCCAAAGCCTTCGGGTGCCCCTTGTCACGGTGAAACGTGCCTGCAAAAAACTGCGCCTCGAAGGAGTGCGACGACAATTATAATTACCCCCTGACGACAATTAAAACTACCCATTGAAGGGGAGGTTTTTCGGGGTGGGGCGGCATGCTGTTTGACACCGGTTGGGGTGGCGGGTGGAGTTGTTTCCATCGCGGGTTTACCGTGCGGCTTATGATCGACTCGAGGGGGCCGGCGGCGCTGCGGATAAGCGCTATCTGGAGATCCTCAAGCTAGCGGCGGATGAGGAGGATGCGGGTTTTCATCCGGCAGCTTTTGAGGAAATACATGTATCCGCCGGAAGGGTAGGAGGATGCGATCACGCTGGTGCTGAAGCAGGCGGAGGAATTGGCGGATGCTTCGATTTTTCCTCAAAAATCCAATCTCAACAATCGGCGGTCATCTATCAACCTCAAGTCGATGTGTCGGGGGTTGACTCGCTTCAACATCCGTCGGAATACTCCCGCGCCTTATCGCTTATACTACCATGGAAAACGTCATCATCATCGGCACCGGCTGCGCAGGATACACCGCCGCTATTTACACTGCCCGCGCGAATCTAACACCTCTCTTGTTGTCCGGCACTCAGCCCGGTGGACAACTCACCACCACGACCGAGGTGGAAAATTTCCCCGGCTATCCCGATGGTATCATGGGGCCTGACCTGATGATGAAAATGCAGGCGCAGTCCGAAAAATTCGGCGCACGGATCGCATGGGCCAGTGTGGAATCCATCGAACGCAGCGAGGATGGCACTTTCCTGCTCAAGGCGGGATCTGAAACTTTTGAGGCGAAAACCGTCATCATCGCCACCGGTGCTGCCCCGCGCCACCTTGGAATTGATAAGGAAAAGGAACTCATCGGCCATGGCCTAACATCCTGCGCCACTTGCGATGGGGCGTTTTACCGCGATGTGCGGGTTTGTGTGATCGGCGGCGGCGACAGTGCGTGTGAGGAAGCCAGTTTCCTCACCCGATTTGCCAGCAAGGTTTACCTCATCCACCGCCGCGAAGAGCTGCGCGCCTCGAAAATCATGGCGGACCGCGCGCTCGCCAACCCGAAAATCGAACCGGTCTGGAACTCGACTGTCAGTGAATATCTCACCGACGAAAAAGGCGAAATGCGCGCCGTGATGCTTGAAAATCTCATCACCGGCGAGAAAAAAGAGCTCGAAGTCGCCTGCGTATTTGTCGCCATCGGTCACGTGCCTAACAGCGGTTTCCTCGGTGACCTCGTGGACATGGACGAAAATGGCTACATCCTTCAAAACCCTGGCCGCACTTCCACCAAGACTCCTGGACTTTTCGCCGCTGGCGACGTGGCGGACCACTACTACCGCCAAGCAATCACCGCCGCAGGGCAAGGTTGCGCCGCCGCTCTCGAAGCCGAGCGCTATTTGACGGACCTTGAGTGAGTTCATCAGAAGCAGCGTTGCCCCCCATGCCGATCCAGCGTCGGGAAGGGGAAATCCGTGTCCGCAGGCGCGGGTTGGGAGACAAAATACCGCAGTAATGGGGTGGGCTGAGGCAGGGGAAGGTTTTTTTTGGCACAGTAGGGCGAAACCTGCTCATATCGAGGCAAAGTCCCGCGGTTGTCTGAAACTTTTCTAATTTAATCAAATTTAACCTGACAATGAAGATAAATTAACTATTAAGAATATCGTCTTTTGAATAACCCACCCCGAATGCCATGAAAATCCGAGTCTTCTCATCCCTATTCATCGGTTTGTTGCCATGCAGTGTTATGGCCGCCGGCTACTACTTGCCGAACCAAGATGCCTTTGCCACAGCCCGAGGAAATGCATTTGTGGCGACTGCCGATAGTGCCGCTGCGGTTTTTTACAATGCGGCTGGGATGACCCAACTCGACAAACCGGAGGCGCAGGTCGGCGTCTATGCGATCGTTCTTGGGAACGAAGCGAACGTCGCCGGACAGTCGAGCGATGCCAAGACTGAGCTGCAGGCGGCTCCTTCGCTTTTTTATGTGCAGCCCTATAACGACAAACTTTCGTTCGGGTTTGGTCTAAACAGTCCATTTGGATTGGGAACCGATTGGGGGCGCGATACGAATTTCAGCACCGTGGTCACCGAAGCCCGGCTGATGTATATTAGCGGCACGGCAGCGGTGGCTTACAAAGTCACTAACGAGCTTTCAGTCGGCGCTTCATTATCCGTGAATTACGCGGACCTAACCTTGGAGCAAGGGCTTGGAACTCCGGGCAGTTATCTGCGATTTTCCGGTGATGACATCGGTTACTCTGGGGCGTTAAGTGCCAGATGGCAGCCATGCGAACAACATGCCTTCGGACTCGTTTATTCCAGCGAGTCCACGTTCAACCTCCAGGGGAGAACGACAACTAACAATGCGTTTCTGAAAGATGATAAATCCGCAGAGTTAGACTTTATGGCACCAGCCCGAATTGCGGGTGGCTATTCCTATCGCCCCGCTCCGGGTTGGAATCTGGAGGCGAATGTGGAGTGGCTGAATTGGGATAATCTCAACACGCTGACTCTGGACAATTCAACTGTCGGCTCGACTCCCGTGAAATTCGATTGGAAATCTTCCTTTATCTACGAGCTAGGTGGATCCTACACCACGCCGAGCGGCTACATCTTCGCCGCCGGTTATGATTTTAATGCGAGCTCGCAACCGGATACCAATTTCACTCAGGGGGTTTCTGATGCAAATCGGCATTGGTTCAATCTTGGATTCGGACGTAAAATGGGCTGGGCGTCATGGATGCTTGCTTATCAATTTGGCTATTCTAACAGGACTGTCGATGGGGCAACAAATCCTTTGGCTAACGGAAAATACGAATCACGTCATAATGCGCTCGTCCTTTCCTGGCAACAAAAGTTCTGATGCAAGGATCGGCCTCCCAAACAATCGTCGTGACCGGTGCCAGTTCTGGAATCGGCCGGGAAATCGCGATTCAGCTAGCGGCTCCGCAGCGCGTGATTTGGTTGATCGGTCGTGATCAGCACCGCTTAGATGAAGTTGCCAGTCAGGTTCGGGCAAAAGGTGCGATTGCGGAGATTGCGAAAATCGACCTAGCGGATCTTGATGCTGCCGATCAATTTTTAAACGCGACTTTTCCAAGCGGTAAACAGGTGGACACAGTCTATCTGGCCGCGGCTGTCACCCTGTTTGGAGAAGTTCAGGACATGCTCCCAGAAGATTGGGATAAAATCTATCGAACCGATCTCCTCAGTCCGGTGCAATGGGGGCGTTACTTTTATGCGAATATGGTGAAGCAAAAAGCGGGTGAAATCATTTTTGTTTCCTCGCTCGCTTGCTATGCCGGATATCCAACGGCGACTGCCTACGCAACCATGAAGGCAGGATTGTTAGGTCTTTATCGCAGTCTTTGTCATGAAGGAAAATCCCACGGGGTTTCAATCTTCCTCGCCTCTCCCGGCTATGTTGATACCGACATTTATAAGTCCGCGATGTTTCGGAAGACGACTTACGAGAAGACCATGGATTCAATCAAAGGGTTAGGCTTTCGCATTCTCTCTGCTGAGGAAACTGCAAGAGATATTTTGCACTCGGTCAGTCGCGACAAGCGTGAGTTTGCCCTACCAGCCTATGCATCGGTGATGAGATGGGTCGCCACGCGGATGCCGCTCGTGATTGATATCGTTCACGCTAAAATGGTCAAAAATTTCCGGCAGTCACCATGAAACCCACCTCTTCAATGATCCGGATTTTTGGAGGTCGGACTGTGGTTCTTACGGGGGCCGCCTCAGGAATTGGCAGAGCACTGGCGAACATTCTCTCCCGCTGCGGTGCCACAGTTCATGCGCTCGACATCGATGCGGAGGGATTGGCGGATTTGGCGAAAGAGTGCGAAGGCCCGGGTGTGATCCATTGCGGGACGGTTGATGTTTGCGATATTGCTTCCTATACCTTGGCGGTCAACGAGGTAGTTAGAATTTCGAAGTCGATCGATTATCTCTTCAACAATGCCGGAGTCACCCTCTTGGGAGAAGCACAGAATCTGCCATTTCATCGCTGGAAATGGTTACTTGATATTAATCTAATGGGAGTGATTTACGGAACTCATCTGATCTATCCGATCATGATCGCCCAAGGATCGGGACATATCATCAACACGGCCTCCATCGCGGGTGCGACCGGCTACGCAACGGCGGCTGCCTATACGACTTCGAAAGCGGCGATCCTTGAATTCTCACGCTCACTGAGGGCTGAAGCGAAAGCCTACGGCGTGAAAGTTTCCGTGGCTTGTCCGGGATATGTGGACAGTGGGATCTTCACTCAAGATCGGATCGTAGGCGCGGATCGGGAGGCGATGATCCGCGATCTTCCTGTGAAAATGATGAGCCCTGAGCAAGCCGCGATGGGGTTTCTAGCAGGGGTGGCGCGGGGAGAGAAAACGATGGTTTTCCCATTGTCCGCGAAAATACTTTGGTATTTGTCGCGGTGGGCACCCTCGACGACTGATCAATTTCACAAGCGGTTTCTGCGAGTTTTCCAGCAGGAATAGTTTTTCGTTAGATCCAAGGGTCATTGCCTTCTATCGGCTTGCGATGACCTCCACGGTGAAGCCCTTCAGATAGCCTGTCTCTGGAATGGAAATCAGAATTGGGTGATCGGCACGTTGGCTGTGATTCATGACGAAGCGTGCGGATTTTTTTGCGTCCACGGAGGCATCTATCAGGTTGTCCATGAAAAGCTCGCGTGAGGCGTGGTAGGAACAACAGAAAGTGGAGAGCAGACCGCCATTTTCTAATAACTTCAGAGAGCGGAGGTGAATTTCCTTATAGCCGCGCATCGCGTCCATGAGAGTCGCCTTGTTGCGGGTAAAACTCGGCGGATCGAGGATGATCATGTCATACTCAGGTTTTGCGTGTTTGAGAAAATCGAAGACGTTGTGCTCAAGCACTTCGATTTCGACGTTGTTCAGCGCGGCGTTTTTTCTAGCAGCTTCGCAGGCGCTGGCAGAAACATCGACGGCGGTGACGTGGGCGGCACCGGCCTTGGCGCAGGCGAGTGCGAAGCCTCCTTGGTTGGTGAAGCAGTCGAGCACGCGCTTGCCTTTTGCTAGGGCGGCGACTTCGACGTGGGCTTGGAGTTGGTCGAGGTAGAGTCCGGTTTTCTGACCGTCGAAAAGATCGATTTCGAAAATGATGTTGTTGGCGCGGACTTGAAATAGGCCAGGGTTTTCACCGTGGAGCATCTCGATGCCAGGCTCCATGCCCTCGGCCTTGCGGTAGGGGGAATCGTTGCGGAGGACGATGGAAGCGGGATTTAATAGGGAAATGAGAGCGTCTCGGATGATTTCCTTCCGCAGATCCATGGCGAGGGTGAGCGTCTGGACAGACAGGTGGTCGCCGTAACGATCTACAATCAGCCCTGGAAGCCCATCGGACTCAGACCAGACGAGGCGCGCGAGGGTTTCATCAATTTGGGATTTTTTCCGGTGCTCGATTGCTTGACCGATGCGACGAACGAAGAAATCCAGATCCAAGTCCTGCTTGCGGCGGGAAAAGCGACGGGCGACGATCTGCGACTGAGGATTGTAGATGGCGGTGCCAAGCGGCCGATCGCGGAAGTCCTTGAGGGTAATCACATCACCGGGTTGCGGATTACCGAAAGTTTTCTTAATTTCGGTGGCATAAATCCACTCGTGACCGTGAAAAATGCGTGCTCGGGGAGCGATGATGATGCCTGCCATGGGGCGGGAATCTGGGGCGGGTGGGGTAACTTGTCGAATCCCAAATGGCAGGTGCAGGGCGGGATTATGGCGCAGAAATTTCCATTCAAAATTCAATTTTTCTCTCACCAAAGGCAGTGACAAGGGGGGAACAATGAATCATTAGGTCATTTGGATGCATTTTACGAACCACTTGTTGCGCTGAAATCCCTGCCAAATTAGAAACCCTCCAGCAGTGCCCAAGGTCATTTTGCCTTCCCGTAATGACTCACCGCCGGTCAGTGCACTCGCGCGCATTGATGAGTTTTTTGCTTGTCAAGGAGGAGTCTGGAAACACAATTCGGGTAATCAGCTAGACTGCTGAAGGTTAAATAACAGAAGACCAAAAACCAAAACATCATGAAACCAAAATACAATCGCTTCACACGTCGTCTGCCCGCAGCCATGATTGTTGCAGCATCGCTTCAAACAGTTCACGCCGCAGTCCTAGCGGATGACTCACAAGGAAATTTCTCGATTACCGCTGCTCAAACATCTGCGGACAGCATCCTTGCCAATGGAGGTTCGGATCCGAATAACACGGTATTTGTGGGCAGTGGAGTAAACCTCACCGGGGATGCAATGTCTGGTGCCGTGCTAACCATCAACACCGCTGGCAACTACGCTGTTAGTAACAATGGAAATATTTCCGGCACCAACCACGATGGAATCAATTCCACTCTCGTGATTTCCGTCACGAACGGTGGCACGATCGCCGGTGGCACAACGACCGGTAAACAAGGCATCGAGACGCTTGGTGGTAGCACCATCACGAACAACGCAGGTGCCACCATTTCCGGCACTGACGATGCCATTCGTTTTACTTCGGACGGTGGCATCGTCACCAACGCAGGTAGCATCACCGGTATCACGGGCAGTGACTCTGACGGTATTTCGGGTGAATTCAGTGGCCTCACGGTGATGAACAGCAACATCATTTCCGGTAACCACACGGGTATCAACGCAGGAAGCAGCTTGGATCTCACCAACAATGTGGGTGGCAACATTACGGGTAACAACGCTGCGGGTGTTTTCGCGGGTGCCAGCGCAATCATCAACAACTACGACCGCATTTCGTCTTCACAGGACGACGGCGTCTTGGTTGGCAGCAATTCTACGATTCATAACCGCACGACTTATACGGGTTTTGATACCTACAGCAGTGCTTCCATCACGGGTGGAGCGGGCGAAGAAAACAGCGGGGCCGGAGTCAGCGGGGGGGATAGTTTGACCCTCACTAACGACTACCACAGCACCATCACTGGCAACGGAGAAAGTGGCCATGGGGTTTATGCGGGCTTCAACCTGGACCTCACCAACGATGGGAGTATCCGCGGCAACAATGCCGACGGCATCAGCACCGGCAATTCTGCTAACATCACGAACAGCTTAACAGGCGTAATCTCAGGTGCTCAAAATGGCATTTCGATTTATGACAATGGAACCGTAGAGGGCGACAGCGGTGCATCTACAATCATCAACCATGGAGATATTGAAGGAAATAATGACACCGGTATCTTTGCTGATGCCTATTCTCAAACCGTGACTAACGACGGTCATATTTCCGGTGATGGCAACGCGATCGACCTCGGTGGCGGCAGTGATACCGTGAACCTCAATTTGAACTCCGAAATCGATGGCGATATCACTCTCTCCGGAGGTCGAATCAGCGACACGGACATCATCAACTTCGGTGAAGGAAAGACCTCTCCAGAAGATACCAGTAACGTCGTTTATGGAAACATCTACGGTGTGGAGATTATCAACAAGGATGGCGAAGGAGCTGCGTTTGTCGGTGATCCCGGGGACGGATACGATGTCTATGCTAACGATATCAACGTTAATCAAGGCGCTTTGTATATCAACGGCGATGTCCACCGTAATAGTGGCGAAGACGACAACGCCCAGATTAACGTCTATGGCGGTGAAATCGGCGGTGAGGGCACATGGAACGCGGATATCAATGTGCAAGGATCAGCAATGTGGGCACTTACTCTGGCTAAGATTGCAGACCCGTTTGTTGTCGCGGGTGTGCTCAGCCCAGGGGGCACTCCCATCAATGTGGCGGATGACGTCAACGATGCCATCGGCACACTCGTGGTGAATGGTAACGTGACCCTGAATTCCAACGCGATCTATCGGGGCGAAGTGAACCCCATTTCCGGCGACGAGGATTTCCTCCAACTCACGGGCGTAAACCATACATTCACCGCAGGCGGCGCGACTCTTGAGATCTCGCCCACCAATGTGAATTCCCCGATCCATGATGGTAGCGGTGTGATCATCGAAACTGATGCTCTACTCGGCGGCGAGACGGATGTAAATGCAGGTTTTGGTGCCATTGCCCTGTATCACTCCACGAACACTCCTGATACGGGATTGTTCCAAGCTCAATCGAATCCAAGCGCTCCAATCATCACCGACTTCACTAAACTTACGAAAAGTAATGACGGAACCGATGTGGTCGCCACGCTCACGCATGACTACGGCAACTATGGCACCACTCCGAATGAGGTCGCTGCGGGCGCAATGCTCGACAGTCTGGTAGAGGGTGCGACTGGCGATTTGGCTGACCTGTTGGCTGCCTTGGATTACAGCGATGCGGCCACCACACGGGCTACCTTGGCTGCCTTGGACCCAGGCTCTTACTTTGCTACGGCTGCCGCTTTGGCAAACAGCAACTACGGTCTGCACCGCACGGTAGAAACTCACAACGCCGCAGTTCGCTCGGACTCGGGTGCAGTGATGCCCGCTCCAGCTCCAGCCCCTTCGGCTAAGGGTGGGGTGGCACCTGCGCCGGTGGCGACGGGTTGCGCTGGCACCAGCAATGTCTGGGGTAGCTTCTCCTATGATTGGCTGGACGTGAACGGTTCCTCTGGGCAAAGCGGGGACGTCGCCTCGTTTACCGCAGGTATTGACTTCCTCGTTGCGCAAAACTTCCGCCTCGGTCTCGTGGCGCAGGGTGCGTATAGCGATTGGAATGGCGGCAACGGCAACGATTCCTCGATCGATACCTATCGCATCGCAGCATACGCCAACTGGGGTGCCGCGACTGGATGGTTTGTCGATGCGTTGATTGGATACAACAGCAGCAGTGTGGATCAATCGCGGGATATCCTGATGGGCAATCTGTTAGCCAATCAATCCGGCAGTTACGATGCGGATGGCTGGCAGGGCTTGCTCACGGTAGGCAACACAATCGCGACCACATCGGCAGGGAATTTTGCGCCCTTCATCGGCGTTGAAATGCAATCCCTCAGTGCGGATTCGTTTGAAGCATCTGGCCCGCTACCTGTGGAAGTCGGTTCGATCGATATCGACTCGATCCGCGGATTGGTCGGCGTGAAGTGGGACATGCAAGTCGCCGAAAACTTCAAGACCTACGCCTCTGTTGCGTATGCCTATGAGTTCGAAGACAACGCACCCGACACGAAAGTTCGCTTCGGTGGCGGCAGCTACAAGGCATACGGTGCCGAGCCTGGCGATGCCATCTTGGTGTCCGCCGGCTTGCGTTGGAACGTGGTCACCTGCACGACAATTGACCTCGGCTATCGTGGAGAATTCTCCACGAACGACGGAGTTGACTCCAATGGTGTCAACCTTGGCGTGAACTACTCGTTCTAAGCTGTCAGATTACAGGTATTTGGTTACTGCAAATTGGCCCCCTCTCGCATGATATGCGGGAGGGGGTTTTTTGCATAACGGAAGAAATAGACAACGAGCGTTCTCGGGAAAAAGCGGTGTTTTTCCGGGATTCTGAGGATTGGAGCAGGTGATTGATCTTTTCCTCTTGATCCCCCCCGCCTTAGTCCCTACGCCAATGGCTACCAACCATGGGACAACAAACGAAAAAGATCATCAAACGCCGTCGCCGCGCCGATTATGTGAAGCGCAAGGCAGAACAGGCCAAGCTCGGCGGTATCGTGAAGAAACCAGCCGTTAAGAAAGCAGAAGTCGCCAAGAAGGCCCCTGCGGCCAAGAAGGCTGCCGCAAAAAAGGCTCCTGCGAAGAAAGTCGCGAAGAAGGCAGCCCCTGAGGCTGTCGTCGATGCCCCGATCGAAGCGGTCGAAACAACCGCTCCAGAAGCGACCGAAGCTGCGGACGCCTGAGACTTTGCGGTCCCGCTCCAACGAAATTTCCACGGGTCACTCTGAAAAGGGGGCCCGTTTTGTTTTCAAGCCCGCTGTTGACGCAACAGGTGAGGGGAGGCACGTTCCGGTCATGCAAGCGGTGGTGAATTATAAAATCGGCAATGAAAAGCTGGTGAAAGTACTCGGAGGAGCATCATCACATTTGCGGACATTACTGGATCGGCAGGGGCGGCCTGATGGTGCGTTGCGGATCGCGGTGGTCGGCGGGGGCTGTTCCGGTTTGCAGTATAAAATGGATCTCGTCGATGGCCCGCGGGACCGTGATATTCTCGTGCCTAGCAACGGCGTGAATGTGGTGATCGATCCCAAAAGCGCGCTTTTCGTCAGCGGCAGTGAGTTAGATTTTTCCGATGACCTCCAGCAGGGTGGTTTCAAAGTCAGCAACCCTAACGCCGTGGTCACTTGCTCATGTGGAGAAAGTTTCGCCGCGTGATCGGATGGGCATTGATTTTTTCTGGAAATCTCTGAACTTCAAAGCCAAATGAAACTTGCGTTTGTCGTGGTGTTTGCAGGCCTCTCCACATGCGGATGGGTTTCGGCAGCCGCGCCGCTAACATTCGCGAAGGCAGTGGTTGAAGGACAGGGAAAGCCCGTCGAAACCTTGATTCGGGACCTCGCGAATGAGAATTTCCAAACCCGTGAAGAAGCGATGCGGAAAATTTGGGACGTCGGTGAGTCCGCGCTTCCGGCATTGCAGGAAGCGGCAAATGGGCAAGATCCTGAGCAGGAATTTCGGGCCCGAGAATTGATCCGGAAAATCCAACTTTCGATCACTCCAGAGACGGATTCCGAAATCATTGGTCTCATTGAGCGTTATTCGAAAGCAGCGCCTAACGAGAAAGTGAATTTACTCAATCTCATGTCGAAAAAGCGGGCATGGCGACAGATCCTCAAACTGTATGCAACAGATAAAAGCCCAGAACTCCGAGTTCGGTTCCAAGAGGCCGCAAAGGAAGTCGCCGTGCATGCTGCGAGAGAATGCTTGTTAGAAGGCAATCCTGCCAAAGCGCGTGAGTTTCTTGAAATGGCCCCCGCAGACGCCGCAGGGCTGATAGCGCTCGCGGAATTTCACCGAGGTCAGGGCACTTTGGGAGAGGAATTAAAACGCGCCCAAGCAGTTAAAGGCAGAAACTCAGACGCCTGGCAACTCGCGCTGCATCGCGCTGCTGGTGAATTGGAGGCCGCCAAGCAGTCCGCCGCAGATGCAGGTGAAGCCCGCATCAGTACCGCGATGTCAGCTTTGTTAGGCGACCCATTGCCATGGTTGCGAGCGGATCAGGCGGACAACAAGGATGGTGCGGCACGTAAATCCTATACGGCTCTGGCGATCAAGCGCTGGCAGGGAAAGCCAATCCGGCCAGCCGACCTAGAGCTTCTCACCCGGGGTGTGGGCAATCACAACGAAGCTGACAGCCAGAATTCAATCAACGCCTTGTTTCTGCTAGGTGAGACCAAGCTGGCGGAAGAGGCCTTGGTGAAAACTTCGCCGTTTGGTGCGTTCAAGCATTTTGAGTCGTTAGAGCGAATCGCGGAAGCTTTGAAGACACTCAATCTCGATCCAGAAAATCCCGATTTTACGGCATGGGTAGCGAAGCGCATGGAGCATCTAGCAAAAGACGATGCAGACGGCGATCACGATGCTTCGGAAGAGACGGCACAATTGGTGTCGATGGCAAATTTCCTGGAGCGTCGCGGTCTAACTGCACAAGCGGATGCAGCATACTTCGAGCCTTTGGAAACCCTAGCAAAAAAGAACGTCGGCGTGTTCACTGATTTCCTGAGAGCACTTTTTGGCGATCAGGAAAGCACGAGTGGTGCACCATTGCTCGCGAAAAAAATCGGTCTCGCATGGGCCGGCAACGATGCTGCGCGATGGACGGATCTGGTCAGTGCTGCATTCGGGGAAGAAGATGAACCCACGGCCTGGTGGGCATGGCTCCCGGAGCTGAACCCCGTCGCAAGCCGTGCGGAGCGTTTTGATGCGATGCTCGCGTTGTTCGACATCGGCGCGGACCCCCAAAAGCTGCGACCTAAGTGGTTGGCTCTCGCATGGGATGCCATCGACCGAGCGCCAGCGGAAAAGCGAGTGGAGTGGATCAAACGAATCTCGTTTGTTGCCACCCAGCTATCCAGCAAAGGCGGCATTGCCGAACAGGGTCTCAAGGCATGGGACAAGTTGCCCGAGACCGCTCGCAGCGAAATTTTCTGGGGCGGGCACATTCTCGATCTATCAGCCGCCGGGCGATGGAATGAAGCGGCTGCAATTTTCATCAAACAGATCGCGAGAGTGACCGAACTCAAACAAGAACCTCGCCCGGATTGTTATGCCTACGTGGCAGCGTGTTTGCGCCAAGCGGGGCGGCCGGCAGAAGCCGTGGCTTATGACTTGTGGGCGGACAAACTTGCCTTGGGCAGCACCGAGTCTTCCATCCAGATCGGCCATGCCTATGCCTACGGGCGTGACTACAAACGCGCGCAAGAATGGTGGGCTCGAGCGGTCCGCGAATGTGATCCGGAATCAACGGAGTTTTCCGCGGGGCTGCAACTGACTGTTGATGATATGTTAGAATCAGGGCAGTGGAAACAAGCCGCCTCTATTTCCGAGATTCTCGCGCAGACCTATTCTTCGTCCGACTATTCCAGTCTGCCTGCCATCGGTTTGCTCAGGCAGCGCATGCAGGCCGATATGGCGCGGGCACTTGACCAATTAAAAATGGATCGAGCCGGGTCCATCGCGATCTTGGAACGATGCCACCGCCTGTTCCCAGGTGATGGATCTCTAGCTGATAGTTTTTTTCCTGCTCTTCGCAAGGTGGGGCTCATCGATGAACATAACAGTTGGTTCAATATCTCATGGAATCTCATGGCGGAAGTGATCAAACAATATCCTGCCTCGGAAAATACCTACAACACCGCTGCTTGGCTCGCCGCGCGTGCCCACCTCAAGCTCGATCTAGCGGAAAATTATCTGCAAAAAGCCTTAGCGATGAATCCCGATCAATCCGCCTATCTCGACACCATGGCCGAACTCCAGTTCGCCAAGGGGAATCGCGCGAAAGCCCTTGAGTGGTCACAACTTGCTGTGAATTTCTCGCCTCAGGATACCCAGATCCGCCGCCAGCACGAACGCTTCCGAATCGCCCCGCTTGCTCGGTGAATGGGCAATCGGAGCCGCTTGGAACAACGCATCGCTTGACACAGTGCCGCTGGTAATGCGGGATTCCCGTCCCATGGCTAAACTTTCCATTCGTGACCTCGATCTTTCCGGTAAGCGCGTTCTCATCCGCGTTGATTTCAATGTCCCTCAGGACAAAGTCACCGGTGCCATCACGAACAATCAGCGCATTGTCGCCGCTCTTCCCACGATCAAGTTCGCTCTCGAAAAGGGCGCTTCCGTGGTTCTCATGTCGCACCTCGGGCGTCCGGATGGCCAGAAGATCACAAAGTTTTCCCTTCAGCCCGTCGCAGATGAACTTTCCAAGCTTCTCGGCAAACCCGTGAATTTCCTCAGCGATTGCGTCGGAGCAGAAGTGGAAGCCGCCTGTGCCGCGATCAAGCCGGGCGATGTAGTTCTATTAGAAAATCTCCGCTTCCATATCGAGGAAGAAGGCAAGGCGAAGCGTGAGGATGGTAGTTCGGTCAAGGCCGAGCCCGCGAATGTCGAGGCGTTCCGCGCCAGCCTAACCAAACTGGGTGACGTTTATGTAAACGATGCCTTTGGCACAGCCCACCGTGCGCACAGCTCGATGGTCGGTGTCAATCTCCCGCAGAAAGCTGCCGGATTTCTAATGGAAGCGGAAATCAACGCCTTCACTGCCGTGCTGGACAATCCAAAGCGCCCGCTGCTCGCCATCCTCGGCGGAGCCAAGATCGCCGATAAAATTCCACTCATCAACAATCTGCTCAACACCGCTGACAAAATCATCGTCGGCGGCGGCATGGCTTACACTTTCCTCAACGTGAATCGCGGCATGGAAATCGGCTCCTCCCTATTTGATAAAGCCGGTGCGGAAATCGTGGGCGAGCTGGAAGCCAAAGCAAAGGAGCGCGGTGTGGAGCTGATCTTCCCCGTTGATTTTGTCTGCGCCGACAGTTTCAGCCCAGATGCGAACACCCAAGCCGCCACCATTGAAAGCGGCATTCCCGCCGGTTGGGAAGGGTTAGATGCCGGTCCTGAGTCGATCAAGCTCTACACCGCAGCGATTCTTGCCTCCAAGACCATCGTTTGGAACGGCCCTGCGGGTGTGTTTGAGTTTGAAAAATTCGCAGGTGCCACCAAAGCCATGGCAGCCGCCATCGCCACGGCCACCGAGGGCGGCGCGATCACCGTGGTAGGCGGTGGCGACACGGCCACAGCCGCTAAGAAATTCGGCGTCGATACCAAGGTTTCCCATTGTTCGACCGGCGGGGGAGCCAGCTTGGAATTCCTCGAAGGAAAAGTCCTCCCGGGCGTTGCCGCGCTCACCGAAGTTTGATCCTATTTTTCATCCGAACCTACACGCCTACGACTTATGAACCGCAAGCCGATCTTTGCCGCTAACTGGAAAATGAACAAGGGAGCTTCCGAGACGGAAGACTTTATCAAAAGTTTCCTTTCGAAAATCCAAGGAGAGAATTTCTCCTCGGAAATCGTGATTGCCCCGCCGTTTATCTCCCTGCCGAAACTTGCCGATCTCATCCACAATGCGACTGCGGGTCAAAACGCGCATGCCATCCAGATCGCCGCGCAAAACTGCTCGCAATATGACTCTGGAGCTTACACCGGTGAGATCAGCGTGTTGATGCTCCGCGAGTTTTTCGTCCACTACGTCATCCTCGGCCACAGCGAGCGGCGTGCGATCTATGGGGAGACGGATGAGATGATCAACGCCAAGATCGCGAAAGCCCGTGAGGCAAACCTGAAACCAATTTTTTGCATCGGTGAAACCCTCGCCGAGCGCGAAGGAGGCAAACTTGAAAGCGTGCTGCGCACCCAAATCACCGGTGGTCTCAAGGACGTTTCAGAAAAGGATCTCGGAGAAACCGTCATCGCCTATGAACCCGTGTGGGCCATCGGCACCGGCGTGACCGCGACTTCTCAGCAAGCTCAAGACGCCCATGCGTTCGTTCGTTCCGTCATCGCCGAACTCTACGGTGCCGATGCTGCGGGAAAAATCCGCATCCAATACGGCGGCAGCGTCAAGCCCGGGAATGCTGCGGAACTGATGGCTTGCCCAGACATCGATGGTGCCCTCATCGGCGGTGCCGCGCTAGAACCTCAGAGTTTCCTTGAAATCATTCGCAACGGTTCGGCCGAGTGAGTGAGAAGAAGTTGAGAGATGAGAGGTAGATTTGAAAATCAACCTCGCTCTCTGGTTCGCAACTCTCAACACTCTGTCCCAGACGCTCCACTTGATTCCTCCCATGCCACGCACAGCCCGACTCATTGCCTTTGCATTTTTCATGCTCGCCTCATGGTGCCCCGCAGAGCACGTCATCGTCACCGGTGGCCCGGCGATGCGAAAGTGGGAAAATTTGCGTGTGCCAGATGACCAGCACGACCGTTGGTGGGCCAATTTCGTCCGCGCCTCGACCCTGCGCATGGCGGAAATCCGCAAGGCATACGGGGCGGATGCCTCGATCGTCTGGATGATCTATCAGCCTAGCTATCAGACGCGTGGACGTGAGGATGGCCAACCCTATACCACGTGGCTAAGCCAAGTCGCGGCCAAGAACCGTGCGACGCTTGTTTGGTTTAATGGCTCCGGGAATTTCATCCAACAGCTCAATTCCCGCCCGCGTGGATCCGTCGAAACCTTTGATTTTTTTGGTCACTCTAACCGCTTTTGCTTCCTCTTTGATTACAGCAATGAAATCATGGGAGCCTCCAAGGCGTGGCTTCACGAAAAGGATCTCCCGCGCATCAAATCATCCATCTTCAGCCGCACCGCCTACTGCAAAAGCTGGGGCTGCCACACCGGCGAAAGCATGAGCGCCGCATGGAAAAGCGCCACAGGCATTGCCCTCGAAGGCGCACGCGGCCCGACCTCCTACTCAGACGTCGGCCAAGGCACCATGCCAGTGGTCCACGGTGGCTGGGTAAGGTGATTCTCTCAATCTGACCGGCTGGGATCCAAGACGTTACACTCAAATACGAACTTGCAAGGTAAGCTTGAAATCAGACGATTTCTCCCTGACATCGTAGGAGCGTGTCGCATTCCTTACTGAATTCTTGTCGGAAATCCGCCGTGGCATGCACAGGGATTTTTTTCGGTTAACCGGGACAGCGTCCGGAGGAGGGCATGGCGTTGGGGTGTTTTGTGAGATGTAGGCGAGCTTTTCCCGACCAAAATTGCTACGTGGAGCATGGAGACAAATCGGAAACTGTGGCCAGGGCCGTGGCAGTCTGACAAAGTCTCATTCTCTGCCAGCACGAGGGAGTTCAATCGCCGAGAAGCCGCTCTTGCTTCGAATTTCAGATAGGTTGGCATTATCAACGCTATTGGTTTTGGCTTGTACGGTTCACGTTTACGTCGCAAAGCAGTTCAAGGTTGGTGGAGTATGGCTCACAGGGGAAGTGGAGAATCGGTTTTATAAATTTGAAACTAACAAACTGAACCACTGCCCGCCCGCCTGCTTGGGCGCATGCCGTAGGGGACTGTGTCTGTTGTATTACACCGTGCACGTCACATGTCCCCAGGGGCTAGCAGTACGGTGGGGGATGCCTGGGGTGCGGAGTGACGATCTTAAAGGGAGTTGCTAGAGCGGGCCGTAGTTTGGGAAGACGCTGTCAATTGATCAGCACAAACGCTTGAGAATGTTCTGAAAAAAGCACCGAGAGTTTATATTTTGGCCATAATAACATACAAACACCTTGGCTGTTATTTGAAAGAAATTGAAGTATTGAATTAGCTCTTGCTTCAAGATCTTTGTGCTTGCGTTCTTGAGCATCAAACAATCGATTATTCCAAATTTCGCGTAACGAAGCTAAATCAGCTATGGGCAATCGTGAGGGTGCATTTCCTTCGACGAACTCTGACAGCGTTCGACCGTTCTCTAGTTTATGATTCCAAAGGAGTGTGGGAAGATCCATATTTTCTATCTCATCTTAATTGTTCCCGGAATAAGCACCTGAGACTCGGCTCCCTTAGCTGCTTGGTTGAACCAAATACTTCCATTAGGGGCCGATGTTTCAAGAACAACTCCTCCAAGTCGCTGCTGTCGTGCCACGGCCCAAGCTTGATCTGCCGTCCACGAAGTTAGACCCGATCCTTGTGTACTGCCAATATCATGGCCAAGTGCCCGAACGTCGAGGGCTTCATTGATTGTTGAACCATAAGGACTAACAATACCCACTTGCGCGTCAGCAAGTGCTCCATGCCCGTCAGGGACATTCCTCCATACCCGCGTCCCAGTAGCAGATGAAAGATCTTCCCCAATTGTAACAGCTGCTCTTCCACTATTTGCGGTAAGTCCAAAATGGCCAAAATCACTGTTGGCCCCTATCGCCGGGTCGCTCAGGGAAAACAGCAGCGTCAGCACAACACTAAACAGTCTTATCATATCGTCAGGTCATTTGGTAATTCGGCGTTCAGCGTTAAAGTCCCATTTTTCGTGGGTGAGAATTACGTCGGCGATTTGCTCAGATGTAAATGGAATGGTTTCCAATCCTCGCAACTCCGTAACCTGCCCTTCGATAATCACGGCCTGAACGTAACGGGTGCCATCTTCGAGGACGATACTTACGACTTGATATCCCATGCCAGTTTCAGGCATAGCCGCTAATTTCAGCAACAATGGCGCGGGTAATTTAATCATGGTTTGAATCCAAATGGGAAGAGAACTTCGTTGCCAGAACCTCCAATGACTGGGCGTGGGCCAATGATCGGCGTGCCAGTGGGTGGCGAAAAGATAGTTGCGCTTGTTCGTGGAATATTCGCGCTCGGCAGGTTGTAAACACCGATGCGGTCGGGATAAATCCATCACTCATTGGCGCAGCATAGCTTCCAGATGGCAGTCCTCCGTTGGTAGTAAATTTGCTGAAAGCTGGATTTGCAGACTCGTAGCGTATGAAGGTCTCGCCCGCCGTCGTAGAGCGGTATGTGCTCAGTGCGGTAGTTTCAACTCGCGATGCTGTCTTTGCGGTAATCTCCGTTTCTAACCGCGCGCCCACTCTCGCCTCCATACCGACTGCTAGGCCTATCGCTCCACCGGTGAGTGCCGCTGCCCCGTAGAGTGCCGCAGAGCCGTAGTTGCCGCGTCCGATGCTGATTCCGGCGTTGAGTATGTCTGCCGCAATGCCCAAGCCCGGTACCAGACCTACGAATGAGAGCGCAGTTTGAAATGTGTCTAACGCTGAATCCGCGCCCATGCCAGAGGGATCGACATTTCCTATCGGATTGCCTCCCGCGTAGGCATGCCAGTTCCAGCCGTCTCGGGCAGGATCGCTGGTGAGGAATCGACCTAACAGCGGGTGGTAATACCTCGCCCGCATGTGGATGAGGCCGTTCGCGTCGGTTTCATTGCCGAACATGCCGGTGTAAAGAAATGGCGTGTCCTGATAGGTTCCGCTTTCGTTCCAACGGCGGGTGATTAGGCCGTAGGGGCTGTATTCGACTCGCTCGACGATTTTCGAATTATCATCTGTCAGGGCGATGGTGGAGCCAGTGGCATCGTAATGATAGGTGGTGGCATCGCCCGACGCGTTTATCTCATAACAGAGACCGATGCCCCAGACGTATCGGGTGGTGTTTGTGCCCTTGATACGTTGCAGCATTTTTCCGGGGCCTGAGACATCCATCACATAAGTAGTCGTGACTCCGCCTTCTACTAGGGTCTTGCGCTGGCCCTCGGCATCGTAGGTGATAGTGGTTCCGCCTGCGTTGGTGAGGCGGTTGCGGGCATCGAAGGTGAATGATCTTTGTGCGCCGTTAGGCAATGGGCCTTGTGTCATGTTTCCGTCTAGGTCATAGGAAATGACTTTGCCCGGAAATGCGGTGAGCTGGTTAGATGCGCCGAAGGTCAGCCCGGACAATGGGGGCGCGGGCGTAGGATTGCCCCCGGCGAAGGACGGGATGACGTAGCGAGTTTTTACTTCGTCGCTAGGATAATAAGTCAGCTTCTGGAGGTGGATGAGTTTCCCCGCAGTGGTGCTCTCGGTGATGATTTGCGGCCTGCCTGCGCCGTCGTATTGGATTTCCCGGCGGGTGTTATTTGGGCGGTCGATGCGTGCCAATCTGCCATCGGGGTTCCATGTGTAGGTCGTCGTGCGGGTGGTGACGGTGAGCCGATCAATGACTTGTTTGAGCCGTCCACTTTTCCAATAAGTATATTCGACACAGCCCACCTTGGTGGTGGCATTGCCGCCCGGATAGACGATCAATTGCGTTTTCCCGGAAGGATAATAGCGGTATCCCACGATGGTATTGTTTTCATCCGTGCGCGAGGCGAGGCGATTAAGCCGGTCGTAGGTTTTACTGATAGAGTAGGTTTGTGCGCCGCGTGTTTCGGTGAGGGAGAGATTATTTCCGTTATTGTCATACCCGGTGAAGTTGAGCGTGCCAACAAGATCGGTGAGGGTGGCAGGGCGTCCAGTAGTGGGATGATAGGTATAGCTTGTTGTATTGCCGGAGGGTGCATTGGTTTGGCTAAGGCGTCCGGCAGCCGTGTATTGGCTGGTCCATGCCTTCCCTGCGGTGGCATCCGTGGGACTGATCACATGGGAGGGGCGGCCTGCATTGTCATATCGGAATTCCCAGAGGTTCCCGCGCCGATCTTTATGATAGCGCATCTTCCCACTGGGAGTTAACTCGGTGGTGGCCGTCAGTTGGTCCGCAGTGGTGGCCGTGATTTTCGGGCAAGCGATGGTTTGATCGCCCGCACCGGTGATGCCATAAACTGCTTGTTTAACTCGGTTGCTAGGGCTGCCCGGAGTAGTGATACTAGTAGTCCTCCCAATGCCATCCTGGGTCTGAAAAATCACCCGCCCCAGCGGAAGAGTTTTATTCAACAGCAGGCCGGTTGCGTTAGGGGTGTAGTCGGTCTTACGTCTGGATAGATCGTAGAAGTGATCTTGCCAATCCCGTGTATCGTAGGTGTTTTCTTCGTAGGGTGCGGGGCTGGTGTCTGCGGTGTAGGTCGTCTTAAGCGGCTTGGCGGTAGCGCTGTAAGTGGTAGTGGCGGCGAAGCGCTGGCTATTATTATCTAACGGCGAGGTATGAGTCTGCAAGCGAGCCTCGTCATCATAGGCGAAGTCTTCGGTGGCGGAATTGGTGCCATTGTAATCATGGACCATCTGTTTGGGCTGGCGGCGTTCATTGTAAAGGGTGTGGGTGATGACCGTGTTCGGATCGGTGACGTCGGTGATGTCTCCGCGTGGACTGATGGTGTAGGAGGTCTGGAAGCCTCCAGGCTTTTTCACCCAAAGTGGCTGGCCGTAAGTGGCATCATATTCGTATTCGGTGACCAAGTTGTCAGGATCGGTGATTTTCCATATTCGCCCGATGGCTGCGCCTGTGGTCTTGTAAGTATAATTCGTAGTTCCTGCTGCAAGTGTTCCGCTGGCGACTATCACGCGGTCCGGACGGTTCTTCGTATTGCCCGGATCATACTGGCGGGTGACGGTGTGCCCATCCTGATCCGTGGCGACGGTGAGACGGTTTAGTGTATCATAGGAAAATTTCTTAGAGCCACCGCCTTCAGGATAGTCGATCTGCTTGACATTGAGGTAGGCATCATAGGTGTAGTCCGTGGTTTTCCCGGTCCCGTTGGTGCTATGCAGGGTCTGGCCTTGTCCGTTATTCACCCATGAATTCGTGATGCCACCGGGGTCGATGGTGCCCGAGCAACGCCCGCGATCATCAAACAGATAGGACGTCACTCCGGACATAGGGTTGATCTCATCAGTGCGGAAGCCCATGTAACGGAATCCGGTGGTCTTCGTGCGCACTTGGCCCGTTGAATTAAGATCAAAGGCTCTTTGTGTGCTCACGCGCCCCAATGAGTCATAATCGGATTCCACAACGGTCGCATCCGTTCGGTCCCGCACCCTACGGATGTAGGAGAGGGCAGCTTGGGTGCTGGGATCACCTGCTAGGGCGTAATCGAAGTGTGAGGTTTTGCTCTCAGGATCGACAGCGGATGTCAAATTTCCGTTTGCCGTATCATATCCAAAAGAGACGGAGCGCCCGGTGGAATCTGTGACGGATGTGATGCGGCCACCGGTGTAGCCAAATGTGTATCTTCTGGCACTAACATCTTGCACGTAATTGATCGTGCTGTCCGCGGCCGTGCCGTTGTATGTAAACGTCATTTGCCTGCCATCGGGGTCGGTGATACTGGCTGCCCGATTGTGGGTGTCGAAGGCGATCACATTTCCTAACCGTTCGGTTAGCTGGTAGATCGTCCCATTAAAGCTAAGTGTCGAGGTGGATCCTGCCGGTGAGACAAAACTGCCATCCGGCATTTTGATGAATTGGAACACCTGCGGCCCCACATGCACGGAGACTCCCCCGTTCGTCATCCTATCCACCAGCCACCCGGCAGTGTGGGTTGCGATTCCCCATTCTTTGGGAGTGGCATCCTTTCGATAGAGGTCCCGCATGACGGTGATGGCGACGAGCAACGGCGCACATTGCTCCGGGGTGCCTAGTCCCAAGTTCTCCTCTCCTGCCGTTAGCACGCTGGCACGTATATCCAGATTGTGGGACCATCCTTTGCCGAGAGATTGATCGTCACGCGTATGGCGCAGACTTGAATACGAGCGAGAGAAACTGAGTCCACGCGGGGCTCCCTCCACTCCCGTTTCCATATCATTCGTCCCATAAGTGAACGCGCCTGTAGCCATGTCCACCGGATCACCGCCATACACCTGTGGGGTAGTGAATGTGCTAGTCATGGCCGAGTAGCGTGGGACCGAAGGGCTGGAAGTCCACGATGCTGGGGCGCTGTCATATAGCTGGATAATTTGAGAGGGGGCCACATATCCGCTGATCGTTGAGTAACCTCCCTGATATTTGCTGATCATCATGCCAGAAACGTCGCGATTGGTATTGTCGGTGCCGCGGATGATATATCCTGCGCCGGTCCAGTTACCTTGGGTAATGTTGCCTTTAGTGGGAAGCAGGGAACGGTTAGCGGCCACTGCGTTTGCTGCAAGATGACCATCCAATTGTGCTAGGGCACTGGCCGAGTAATACGCAGCCACTTTGCTCCTTACTCCACTGTTAATGCTCCAATTCGCGGGACTTGCCATATAGATTGTCTGCCCCGCCGCATTCGCGGCACGTAGAACATTCACTGTGGAAACGGCGGATGCTCCTGGCTGCAATTGCTCGATCACACCGTGCTCCATCGCACTCAACACCAGAGAGGGCATTTGAAAACTAATATCCTCGTCCGCCCAATTTCCCGTCCGGCTGTAAGTTGATGTGTACTGGTTGGAAACATCAATATAATAGCCGCCTTCTTGAGCCATTCTCCCCACGCGGTGTTGATATCCCATCGCCACTCCCCCTGCTGCCGAGCACGTCTGCATCACCAATTGTGTCTGGCGCATCCAGTTAAGGCCCATGATATTGAGGGATTCACAGCGGACTTGTGGCGAGTCGTCCGCTAGAGGAGGACTCGCATTCTTGTAGGATTTGAGTTTTTCCTGCCTCTGTTGGATCAGCCGTGCGGATGCCTCAAATGCATATAGCAAGGCATACATATTTCCATTGGCTTTCTTATAGGTGGATGTGGATGGGGTCGAACCCATGCTGCCCGGATGAATGACTGTCATCGTCATTGGAACATCGGTGGTGGCAGTGGATACTGTTCCATGCACTAATTCGGTATCATCCAATTTAATCGATACTACGTTACCGCTAAAGAGGAGAGAAAGCCTGCCTCCCGCAAGCTCTGCAAACTTCTGCTGATAGGTGAGCGCTGTTGATCCGCCGCTCGGGATGATGCCGGGGAAGGTAAACTGGAGAATAGAAAAGTCGGAATCCCATATATCGGTGGCCTGGGTCACGGCGACGTCGGCACCGGGGTTGAAGGAAGCGGCGAGGAGGGTCGCATGCTCCACGGGCACGATGCGTTTTCCGCTCACGATCTCTTCCACACTGCTGCCCGGATACTGGCTCCTGATTGCTCCTAGCACCGTTGCAGTGAGTGTGCCGAGCTGCGTTTGTAGATCAGAATCAACCAAGCCTTTGTAGGAAGTAGAGTCCGCAGATGTCGTGTGGACGGCGGGAAGGAGCGTATCACGCTGATACCCGGATAATGTTGCCAAATTTAGCCCGGAAATTGCTTCATAACGTTTGAATGCCGGATCTAGCTGGTAGATAGAACTACCAATCGTCAATTGCACCCAAACCCTTTTCACTCCGACAAGCTCGAAATTTGTAGGTATATATCCGTTGTAAATGCCGAAACGGGTGAAATAATTGCCCGCGAGGAATAATCTTTTCCCCTGCAAATCTGTCATTCCGCTAGAAGGATTGTAACCGAATGCTTGATAGAAAGTTAGCCCCGGCTTTGGCTCGTCCGGAAGCATTAGCCAATTCATCACGTTGTTACCGTTGTTACCTGCGTAAGGCATCGGTAGGGTGGCCTTGCAATATTTGGTGTCCGAAGTACCCGCCGCATTCAGTAAAGCAATCAGAAGTGCGCACTGGTCGTAATCATTACCGCTACCCTCCAACAAGGTGAGCACCGCCCCCTTGCGGGAACCGTCGTAACAAGCGTATTCAATGTGATTGTGAACGTAATTGAAGATCCTCACCGGATCTCCTCCCAAAGATGCGGCAAGAGCCACAATTTCCGGGTTTGCGGCTGCCGTGGCTGCCAACGTTGCTGCTGGAGTGGAGGACGGGGAAGAAACCTGAGAGATTAGCGACTGGGTTATAGCGCTCGCAGCCGAGGAAAATCTAAGATCCCAAGGAGCGGCTTGCCACAACGGCGTGTCATCCGGCCAATTCGACGTTTGAGCGTTCAAGCAAGAAGGAGCAGCTAGAAAAATCCCAGCTAAGAAAAGGGTGATTCTGGAGATGGCTTTCGTGTTCATTGTGCTGTAAATTGCCCTCGTTATCGTATGCATATGCGAATGCCCCTTTTCCCCCTACGGAAAGCAAGCGTCCTTCTGGGTCATATCCATACTCGAAGGATGCGCCAGAGATGGTAGATTCGTCCCCGGTGGGATTCGTGTTCGATTGGAGTTCGAATTTGTTAAGTATCCCATCGTTGTCTGCATCGCCATCGCCGGACTGTGCAGTGAGGCTTCCGAACCAATAGGTCTCCCAAGCATCCAGAAGTCCGTCCCCATCAGAGTCTAACACTCCTCCGTTTGGAGTGAACGGATTCGTGTGGAGAATCTCCACTTCCACACTGTTACTGATACCGTCATTGTCGAAATCCGCTAGATAGGGGTCGGAGGTAGGCACGTCGGTGTATTGGAGTCGGTAA
Source organism: Akkermansiaceae bacterium (assembly GCA_043758615.1). GTDB lineage: Bacteria > Verrucomicrobiota > Verrucomicrobiia > Verrucomicrobiales > Akkermansiaceae > Luteolibacter. The sequence goes on along the minus strand of JAYVNE010000141.1, from coordinate 9,709 downwards.
AAACCCTTATCGGCGGTGCCGTCCACTTCCGCGCTGATCATCACGCCGTTCCCGCCTTCCATGGTCGGAGCGTATTTCCAGACGTTGAGATGATCGGCGGGATCGGATACCAATACAAAATAAGTCCGCCCTATTTTTCCATACCATCGGATGAATTTGATTCCCGTAGGTGGTAAAACAAATTCTAAGGACTGATCGACTCCAATAGTCTGAGCGGAGAGCGTAGTCACTAACAGAAACGTGGCAAATAGATAGCGTGGCAGACTAATGTTCATCTTTTGGCAGGTTGAGTTACTTGCAAGTAGTGGCTGCCCCGGTGGGGGCGGAGGATAAAGGTTTCATCGCGAGGAATAGGAGGATGCGCGGCTTCCCATGCGGCAGAGGCGGCGAAATAGGCTTTTCTTTCAATCTGATAGGTAAGTAGGCGCGGCTTTTCTGAAGCTATGACGTCCCGAAGTATGCTCATGTGTATTATGGCGATTTTATCTGTTGGGTCCCCTTGAGTGATAAGGATTTCACCCTCAGGAACCTGCGGGATTTTCAAATGATAGTAACTAGGAATTTTGCGGAGGATAGTGGTGTCGACGTCCGAATGCATCAGATAGAAACTGTAGCTTTCACCCTTGTGAACAAAACTGCCAGTGCCGGCAAGCAGACCAATGTCGAAACCACAAACAGCCTCATAACGAACCAAAGTTTCCCGATCAGTCCAACTGACCTCGCTGACTTTGTGATCGTAAACGGTCGCACCAAAATCGAAGGTATGGCGGAGTTGCCAAAGTCGGCGTTCAATCTGCTCAGGCGTGGGTTCAGTTGGCTCTATCACGGGTGCTGGCGGGGGAGGTGCTGGCAGGTCCGGTTCGGTAGAAGCTTCACCGCGCTGGAGGGTTAACAAACGGTTGTTTTTCGAGAGATAGGTGACTGCGGCGTTAACGCGGACGGAAGGGAGGCGTTTTGCCACGGGAGGTGGCGGTGGGTTGAAAACCAGAACTTCCAAAGCGGATGGAATAAAAGTTTGGATAGATGGTTCTGCGTCGTTGCTGTCACCAGCGACAGAGTTTTGCGCGATGGCTGCATCCATGGATTGCGTCAGAGCTGTCGGGTTATTTCCGACGATTTTCACCTCCTGAGCAGTCACCTGAAAAACCGCGAGAAGGCCGCTTAAAAAAACAGAAGTTATCAATGTTTTCATGATAGAAGGAACGTGGAAATCATGGTGCGATGGTCAAGAATTGGGAATGCACAGGGAGGGATTTTAGGCATATCAATCAAAATCGATTTAAAATTGGATTCTGTGGGCAGGACTTAACCATCGGTATTTAACCTACCATAAGAAATTAGAACGTCTTGCGGTGGAGAACGGATGGCAAGAATATTCGGACTATGGTGCGAAGATTTTCACTGCTGCTCCTGATAGTGTTTTCCCTTGGATTGCTTGGATGACCCACAAAACCTGAAACGCATCGTTGGGCTAACACTAGCCCGGTTGAGGCGTAATCAGGGTATTACACAGGAAAAGCTTGCAGAAATCGCCGATCTCGAACGGGGGTACATTTCGCTGATTGAACGTGGGCTGAGAATGCCGACCATAGATACGGTTTTTAGATTATGTCGGGGACTGGAATGCCTTCCATCACAATTGATCCAAGAGGTGGAGATGCAAACCCGCTAGCTGTGCCATTATGCGCTGATGCTTTTGAGAGAGGGTCCTTTGGGCCGGAGACACCGGAAAAGAAGGTGGCATTTCTATCACGGGTGGAATTTGAATCTAACGAAAATTGGACCGTGGTTTTTCTTGCATTCGTTTTCATCGGCAATGAATTCATCAGCTTTGACAGCGCGGAATGGGTGGATATGTTCGCGCCGTTCTCACCTACTATCCCAATTTACTTATGAGCGAAACAACCATTGAAAAGCACACGTTCCAAGCCGAGATCCAGCAACTGCTCGATCTGGTGGTCCACTCCCTCTACACCGATAAGGAAATTTTCCTTCGCGAGCTAATCTCGAATGCTTCGGACTCGATGGAGAAACTCCGACACATCGAGGCGACTGAGAAAAACATCCATGAGCCTACGCTGCCGTTAGAGATCCACATCACCACGGATGCAGAAGCGAAAACACTCACCATTGCTGATTCAGGAATCGGCATGACGCGCGAGGAGCTCGTGAAGAACCTCGGAACTATCGCCCACTCGGGCACCAAGGCGTTCTTGAAATCGGTGAAGGACAGCGGCAGCAGCCCAGGCAACATGATCGGCCAATTCGGAGTCGGTTTTTACTCGGCGTTCATGGTCGCAGATGAAGTGAAAGTCCACGCACGCAGTTGGCGCGAAGAGGGGGAGGCACTGGTCTGGACCAGCGATGGCAAAACCAGCTACGAAATCGAGGACTCTCCCGGCCAAACACGCGGGGTGAAAGTCGTGATGCACCTGAAGGAAGAACTCGGCGAATATTCCGAGGAAATCCGCATCAAACATCTCATCGAGCGCTATAGCAATTTCGTCGGCTTCCCGATTTTTCTCAACGGCACCCGCGTCAACGAAGTGGAAGCGCTGTGGCTGAAGAATAAGTCGGAAATCTCCGAGGACGAATACAAGGCGTTCTATCAGTTTGCCTGCAAGGCTTTCGACGAGCCCGCTTACCGCCTACATTTCAGCGCAGATGCGCCGATCGCTATCAACTCGTTAGTTTTCGCTCCAAGTGAAAACCCTGAGCGCATGGGCTTTGGAAAAGTCGAGTGCGGTGTCTCTCTTTACTCAAAAAAAGTCCTGATCGATGCCGAGCCAAAAGGCCTGCTACCCGACTGGATGCGCTTCATGAAAGGCGTCGTCGATAGCGCGGATCTACCGCTCAATATTTCTCGCGAGACGATGCAGGACAGCGCGCTTGTTAGAAAACTCGGAGCGGTCATCAGCAAGCGCGTGATCAAAATGTTTGAAAAGGAAGCCGAAGCTGATCCGGACAAATACCGCGGATTCTACAAGAAATTTGACCGATTTTTCAAAGAAGGTATCGCCACAGATTACCCTAACCGCGATGCCCTCGCGAAACTCCTGCGCTTCGAATCTTCCCTCACCGAACCCGGTGCGGTCTGCGGTTTTTCGGATTACGTGTCCCGTGCGAAAGACGGCCAAGACTCGATCTACTACCTCGTCGGCGGCAGCCGCGAGCAGGTCGAGAGTAGCCCTTACATCGAAGCCTTCAAAGCCCGCGGCCTCGAAGTCGTCTATTTCACCGATGCCGTGGACGAATATGTCGTCGAGTCGCTCGGTGAGTTCGAAGGGAAAAAACTCGTCTCGATCCGCCACGGCGGCGTGGAGCTTGAAGACAACGCTGCGGAAGGGGAGTCTCTATCAGATGAACAAACCACCGCTCTCTGCGAATTTCTCAAATCCGAACTCGGCGATCGCGTCACCTCCGTCGCCAGCGGTAAACGCCTCGTCGATAGCCCGATCATCGCACTCGTCCCCACGGACGGCATGAGTCCGCAGATGCGCCAAATGATGAAGGCAATGGATGAGAATTTCAAAGACGAGGTCAAGGTGGAGCTAGAAATCAACCCACGCCATCCACTCGTCAAAAAACTATCAGAAGCAAAGGACAGTAACCCGGAACTCGCCAAGCTCGTCGCCCTCCAGCTCCTCGACAACTCCCTCATCGCCGCGGGCCTGCTAGAGGATGCCCGCGACACCGTCAAACGCATGAACACCCTGATGGAAAAAGCGATGGGTTAATGGGGTTTTTCAAGTCCAAGGGAGTTCGACCGCCAAGAAGTTGCTCTTTCTTCGATTTTCAAATAGGTTGGCATGCTCACCTTCCTCTGCTGCGGGATGCTGGTGATGCGACATTCTTCGCCGGCAAATGGCATCTCGGTGGTGGCAAGCTCTATCCCGGCGCCAATCCCTTTTGAGACTCGTCACCGGCGTCCTGATCGAAATTTCCGAAACTTGGGAAGCCGGTAACTCCTAGCTCAGTCCCAACTAACGAAAACCAAACTAAAGACCAAACCAAAAACACAAAACCCGCCACCTTCAGAAAAAGTCATCAGCCTTTTACAGAAGTGAGGCGTTTTTCCTAATGGAGGTGCGTTGGGCCATAATTACCCGGCATTTTCGGCGCTTGAACCGATTGGAAGAAGAGCTGGCGTTCGAGCAAATCGGCGAGTAGCAAGATCGGAAGCGCGATCCATGGCGCCGTTAAGGAGACAAAAATGGCGAACAGGCCGAAGGTAAAACGCGCACGCAGGATCACGCCTAACGGACCGAGCTGGAGTCGTGCGCTGTGGGTGTCCGGAGACCACGCAGCGTCTTCGTCCTCGCCGAGTTTGAGCAAGCGCAATTCGGGAATCAGTTTAGCGATCACGGTGGCTGCGAAAAGGCCGCAAGCAAGAAGGCCTGGACCACGCCCGATAAGATTTCCAAGTGCCGCAAACGAGGCGACGGTGCCAAAGAAGCGAATCGCTCCTAACGGAAAGCGCCACAGAGAGCGATGGGTATCGTGATAGATCATGACGCTGGTGAAGACGGCGATGACGCTGAGAGGAAGTGCCGAGTGAGCCGTGATTCTTGAGAAGAGAGGGAGAAAAGTGGCGATGAAGGGAGGGATAGGAAGTTTTGGAAAATAGGGGAGTGCGGCGAATGTGGAGAGAAGGATGGGAATCGGCGCGAAGAGTGAGAAGGCGAGGATTTCCCGGGAGAGCCACGAGGTGCGGAGGCCAATAAAAAATCGCCAAGCTTTGAGAGGCTGGCCAAGGTGGAGGACGGATGCACCCATGCCGGAGAAAAAAATCGCCGTGCCGGTGAGTGTTAGCGCGAGGTCGCCGCGGGCTGTTAGCAGAATACCCACCCCCGCCTGTGTAAACATGAGCATGAACACCAGCGGCCAGTGTGCATGCTGAGGAACGAGGGCAAGACGATCTGCTGAAGTGGCGGTGTTCGGGACTTCCCGACCGATGTAGCGGGTGGTAGGCAGGGTGATCGAAGAGTCTGCGATGCTGGAGAGCTGCGCGCTGGGGCCTGATAGAAATAGATTTTCGTTAGTATTTTTTCGCCTGGCCTCCGGCTTTCGGTTTGTGGTCACTTTGACGATGCGGATTGCTTCGGTCGGGCAAGCTTGCACGCACGCGGGGGCCTCTCCTTCTGCGAGGCGCTGGTGGCACATGTCACACTTCCTAACAATCCCGCGCTTTTTGGAGTATTTTGGGACGTCGTAAGGGCATTTGAGAATGCAATAAGAGCAGCCGATGCATTGGTCATCCAGATGGCGGACGATACCGGTGTCTTTATCCTTTTCATAAGCGCCGACCGGGCAGCCGTTCATGCAGCCGGGGTCCTCGCAATGATGGCAGGCAGTGGTGATCGTTTGCTGCCACTTGGGCGACTCCTTGCCACCTAACAATGTGCCGACATCTCGCCAGACCTCATGATCATCGAGTCCATTGAGCGAGTGGCAGGCGGAAACGCAGGCCTTGCAACCGGTGCAGCGATCGAGTGAGACCTCGAAGGCATATTGCTCGCCATCACCGGGCTTGGTGAGGGGAATAAGGCTGCGATAGTGGTCCGCAAGGTCGGGCTGGCGGTGATGGATTTCCGAGAACTTCGCGACCGGAGTCTGAAGCTGTTTTTGCTCGGCGAGGAGCTGGTCGATTAGATTTCCCTGGTCGTTGTCTGCCGCGCTTGAGCGCTTGAGAGGAGGTAGCCGTGGAAGGGTGGAAGGCACAGGTTGGAGGGAGGAAATTGAGACTGGCGGAATAAATTCCGCGCTCCAGTTAGGCTATGCGGCGGCGATGCTCAGGGCTTGCTCGATTTGTGAGATCCAAGCGGCGAAAGGTTTGTCGTAATCAACATCGCACTCGACGATCGGCGACATGCGTTGGGCACCGAGGCTGGAAAGCCGCTGATCGAAGTCGCTGCCGCATTTGCAGTAGTCCGGGTAGCTGGAGTCTCCCAAAGCAAGGACGGAATAGTTGAGTGATGTTAGATTTGGTGCGTCCGCTGCGTGGAGGGCGGCATGGAGGGCCGCGGCATTGTCCGGTGGCTCTCCATCGCCATAGGTGGAGGTGATGACGAGAAGGTGCACTGTGGCAGATAGATCCGCTGGCGTGATGTCCGCCATGTCACGCAAGGTGGGGGAATGGCCTTTTGCCGCGAGGGCTTTGCTAAGTTTCTTGCCCAGGCTCTCAGAGTTTCCGGTTTGAGAGCCCCAGAGGATGGTGACGGGAAGACCGACTGCGGGTGTGGGTGCAGTCGCGGCATCACCGATAGATGAAGAAGTTAGAGCAGTGTTCAAGGCATCAAGATAGCCCTTGAGCCACATTTTTTGAGGGCCGGAGAATGGTGCGGTGTTAGGGACTGTGAGCGGCATGAATTCAGTGTTCGGTGTGTCAGGCAGCGGTGGTCTTCGCGGGATCGCAAAGATTGATGAGTTGCTCTGGGGTGTGGCGGTTAGCAAACTCGGCGAATGTTTCGTCCTCGTTCCGGTCGCGCAGATAGACGACGAGGATTTGCTCGATGAGTGTGGGCATTTCATCGGCACGGACGGATTTCCAAATTTCCCGGGCGATCGCTTGGGTGTCATCGACTCCGCCGCCAAGCACGATGTTGTAACCATCCACGGTCGTGCCGTCTTCGATTTTCACGCGGGTGCCCATCATGCCGATATCACCAATGTAATGTTGCGCGCAGGAATTTTGGCAGCCGGTTAGATGAATGTTCACGGGCTGATCGAGGATCATTTTGGCGGAGAGATGGTTGCCGAGTGCGATGGCCTGGCCCTTGGTATCAGCGGCGGCGAATTTGCAACCTTGGCTGCCAGTGCAGGCGATGAGGCCGCCGGTGAGCGTGTTGTTCCGGTGATCGAGGCCGGTCGCTTGGATGGCGGTGATGGCGGCTTGGAGATTTTCCTCAGCGATGCCGGGGATGATGAGATTCTGCCAGACGGTGAGACGGATTTCTCCGCGACCGAATTGATCGGCCACGTCTGCTAGGGCGAGCATTTGCGCGACCGACATGCGCCCCACCGGCGTGAGCACGCCGATGTAGTGTTTGCCATCTGTCTGTGGATGGATGCCGAGGTGGCCGTGCTTGGACTTCGGGGCGGACGGCTCGCAGGCGCCTAACGAAAAGTAGCGCAGAGGGAAGGTAAGTTTCTTGGCGGTTTCCTCTAGCATTTTTTCGATGCCCCAGTCATCGACGAGGTATTTGAGGCGGGCCTTCTTACGGTTCGTGCGATCACCGTTTTCGATAAACACACGCATCAAAGCCGCCGCCACGGGCACCGTTTCGGCGGGGGTGAGCAGCAATCCGCAATCGGTTGCGAACTGCTTGTGGCCGGTGATACCGCAGAGTTGCATACGAAAATAGACATCAGGTGCGACGCCGTTTTCGTTAGGTCCGACTTTCACCGCATAGAAACCGATGTCATTCGTATCGGTGCAACTGGAGATTTTTCCGCCGGAATCATAAGAGATGTTAAACTTGCGCGGCAGTCCGTAGAGATCGCGGTTCTTGATAATGTAATGGTGCATCGCCCGGGCATAAGGCATGACATCCATGAGTTCGGAGGGATCAAATCCGGTAGTGGGCGTGGCGGTGATGTTGCGGACATTGTCTGCGCCGGAGCCTTGGGAGGTGAGGCCGAGCTCGCTGAGTTTCATCAAGATGGCCGGGCAGTTTTCCGGCATGATTTCGCGGACTTGAAGGTTGGCACGAGTAGTTAGATCGGTGTGGCCGGGTCCCCAGTCAGCCGCGATTTCCGCCAGACCGCGAAACTGATAGGTGCTGAGAGCGCCGCCCGCGATGCGACAGCGGAGCATGAAACTTTCCTGCGCGGGAGTGACGAAAAACAAGCCGTGGAACTTGTAGCGGAAAACGTCTCCATCGGTCGGGAAGCTATTTGTTTCCGCGTTGGCGAGGATGGCATCGTAGCAATCGAGGCCGTTTCGCTCGTGCTTGATGACTTCCTCACGGCTGAGATCATCGATGAGTGTGCCGAACACAGTTTCGACCGCTTCGGATGGTTCGTGGGTGAAACGACTTTGCGCGTCTTGCCCGAGGAAGGGGAGGTCGCGGGCTTGGAGAATGCCCGAGACGAAGCCGGACAGATACGAAGTTTGATCCTCGGTGAAGCCAGAGTGGGTGAAATCTACCATGAAAATAAGATTGGTTTCATTTCTAATAGCAACTGGCATGCCATGGACTCGGAGGTGTCAGTGAGGTTCAATCAATAGGAGCATCCCACGCATGAGCGAAACTTATGAGAGCCTTCCATTTCTATGAGTCAAATCCGGTGGAAAGTGCAGGCGGATACTTGTCGGGAGTGTTTCTATCTGGAAAACGAAAGTTATGCCATGGCCGGAGACTTCGCATCGACCAAGAGCTGCTCGGCGGAATGATAGAGATCCTCGCGGTAGATTCTTGATAGGGATCCGCAGGTGCCGTCCGGGATGATGCCGGTGTTCCGCATGCCCGCGAGCACCCAGGATGCCTTATCCACGGAGGGGCGGTTGAGCGAATCCCCGTGAAAGACGTGGAAGGAGGAGGCGTTTGTATGATCGACTCCGGAATTGAAAACCGCTCCGAGACTGTTGCTAAGAACTTCAATCGACGCCCCAGTGTATTGCTTGCGGGCGAGAATTTTTACCAAGTCGTCGCGGAACTCTGCTTGCTGACAGAGGTGGCACGATTCTAGCAGAGCTGCGGAGAGTGCGATGGCTTCTTCCTTTCTTTCTCGCAGAAAATTTCCTGAAAGAAGCAGGATCTTTTCAGGGTGGCCGCGTGAAATATCTACGGAGGTCACCGGGCACCATCCGGTTCCGGCCATGATGGACTCGGAGTTCCAGGGCTCGCCCACGCAGTAGCCGTCGATGTGGCCGGCTTTCAAATGCCGTGGCATCAGGGGTGGTGGCAGAAAGATGATTTCGACGTCATCGTTAGAGGTGATGCCGCTGCGTTTCAGCCAGCTTTGCAGGAGCGAAAAGTGCGATGAATAACGGTGTGTCACGGCCATGGTGAAAGGCCGTTCCTTTTTCCAAGAGTGGCTCAGGTAAGCACCGAGTTTTTCCCCGCGTCCGATTTTTTCAGGGCCGATTTCGGTGGAAATTGTGATGGCATTCCCGTGCAGGCTAAGAATCAACGGGACCGCGACTTCGCAGCGCATTTCGTTGAAACCCAAGCCCAAGGCCAGAGCGATCCCCGCAATGGACTGCGCCGCATCCAGATGTCCGAAGATCATTTTGTCCCGCACACTCGCCCAGCCGAGTTCGCGGGACAGCTCCACATTCAGGCCGTAGCGCTCGAAAATTCCAGTCTCCTTCGCCACTGCGAGCGGCGCGCAGTCACTCAACGGCACAAAGCCTAAGCGGATTGCGGAGTGTCCTGAAAACTGCGAGTTGAGGGCGACCATTTGGCCTCTTTAAGCTTCGTGAGTGCCAATTTTAGAGATTTCGCGGAAACGGCATTAATTTGATTGGGTCTCGCTCATGATCAGAATTCATGAATGAGAGGAATCGATACAGCACGCGCATTTTTCAAACGGGGCGGCCTTGTGACTGCGGGATGAAGAAAGGGACAGTAAGGCACTTCTCCTCATGATGTTGTCATTTAAGCCTGCTAGGAAAAATACCTCACTTTTTTTTAGGAGCTGGTTCCACGATGATGGCGGCGGGTGGGGTTTCCTCTTGGATGCTGGAGGGGGGGGTGCCGCGGGC
>JAYVNE010000140.1:0-4359 GCA_043758615.1 Akkermansiaceae bacterium | reverse complement strand
GCCAGCATTTGCGACCGATCCGACTCCCGAACTCCTTTCCCCAGCCGGAAACTGGGACTGCGCTCGTGCGGCAGTGGCGGCGGGCGCGGATGCGATCTACTTCGGGCTACCAAAATTTAATGCCCGGTTACGCGCTGACAATTTCATCGAAGCGGACTTGGAGGAGCTGATAGAATTTCTCCACCGGCACGGGGTCAAAGGATTCGTGGCGATGAACACCCTCATTTTCACCAGTGAAATGAAAGCCGCCGAGGAGCAGTTGCGCAAAATCGCCGCCGCCGGAGTGGACGCGCTCATTATCCAAGATCTCGGCCTCGCCAAGCTGGCCCGCGAAGTCGCGCCAAATGTCGAGCTCCACGCCTCCACCCAGATGACGATCACCTCGCCGGAAGGGCTCGCATTCATCGAAACTCTCTTCCCCCTCGAACGCGCCGTGCTCGCCCGCGAACTTTCTATCAAGGAAATCGAACGCTTCCATTCCCTGAACACCGAGCATCTAAAATTGAAAACTCCGTTAGAAGTTTTCGTGCATGGTGCTCTCTGCGTCGCTTATTCCGGCCAATGCCTCACGAGCGAATCATTAGGTCAGCGCAGTGCGAATCGTGGCGAATGCGCCCAAGCCTGCCGCATGCCGTATGAAATCGTCGTCGATGGGGAAACCCGCGACCTCGGCGCAGTCCGTTATCTTCTCAGCCCGCAAGATCTCGCCGCCGCCGATCTCATCCCAGACCTTGTTAGGGCCGGCGTGAAATCCTTCAAAATCGAAGGCCGTCTTAAATCGCCCGAATACGTCTCTGCTGTCACCCGCGTCTATCGGAAAGCTCTCGATGCTGCGATCGCCCACGAGGAATCCCCCATCACCGCCACCGACCGCTATGAGCTGGAGATGACCTTCTCTCGCGGCCTCAGCACCGGTTGGTTCGCAGGAACGAATCACCCCTATCTTACCCACGGAAAATTCGGTAAAAAGCGTGGCCCACTGTTAGGAGAAATCACCGACTGCGGCCCCGGATGGATTCGCTTGGGAAAACTAACTGGCGTCCCCTTCACCGCCGGCGATGGTGTCGTTTTCGATGCCGGAGAAAACCGCGACCTCGAACAAGGCGCGCGCATCTGGGTGATCGAGGGCGACCGTCTTATCTTCCACCTCACCTACAGCGGCATCAACTTCGACCGCATTAAACCCGGCCAAACCCTCTACAAAACCTCCGATCCCAAGCTCGACTCTGAGCTCCGCCGCTTCTGGCAGAACACCCGCCCGGTTGAGAAAAAATTCGCACTGCACCTCATCGTCACCGGTAAACCCGGAGAGCCCATTACGATCGCGGCAGCCTATAACAGTCGCACTTTTTCGGAGTCATCGCCCATGCCTTTGTCGGAGGCCGAGAAACATCCGTTAGAAACAAAAAAACTCGTGGAACAACTCGGCCGCCTCGGCGATTCCTCGTTCGAACTCGGCACGCTTGACAATCAGCTCGAAGGAAATTGCCACATCGCCGTCTCCGCTTTGAACCAACTCCGCCGCGCTCTCGTGAAGCAGTTGGAAGACGCCGCCGCAATCAAACCGCAGCAGCCTCTAATCACCACGAGCTATCAGGACCTGCTTCCTTCAATGGCCGATGTTCAACGTTCTATGTTAGATGCTCCCCATCTATCCGTTCTCTGCCGCACCATCGGCCAACTCACCGCTGCCATTGAATGCGAGGTGGAAACCATCTATTGCGACTTCGAAGATCCGCGCCGTTACAAGGACGCCGTCGCCCTCTTCCGATCCAAAATCCAAAATCCAAAATCCAAAATTTTTCTCGCAACTCCGAGAATCCTCAAGCCCGGCGAAACCGGCTACCTGAAGCTCATCGAAAAAGCCGCGCCTGATGGCCTGCTGCTCCGAAATCTAGCAGCACTTTATTTCTACAAAGATCGTCACGACCTGAAAAAAATCGGCGACTTCTCGCTCAACGTCGCCAACCCGATCACCGCGAAACTTCTCATGGAAAGTGCCGCGCTCGATCACCTCACCATTTCCTACGACCTCAATATCGGCCAAGTGCTCGAACTGCTCCACACCGCGCCGCCCGAGTGGTTCGAGCTAACACTTCACCAGCACATGCCGATGTTTCACATGGAGCACTGCGTTTTCTGCACCTTCCTCAGCAGCGGCACCACTTATAAAGACTGCGGCCGTCCTTGCGAAACCCATGTCGTCCACCTGCGCGACCGCGTCGGCCAACTCCACCGCTTGCAGGCCGACGTCGGCTGCCGCAACACACTCTTCAACGGCAAAGCCCAAACCGGTGCCCGCTACTATGAACACCTCCGCAACACCGGCCTTTCGCGTTTCCGAGTCGAGCTGCTAGATGAAGCCGAAGACGCCGCGAAAACCATTCGCGCCTATCAGGATCTTCTCAGCGGCAAGTCCGATGCCTTCGAACTGCTAGACCAAGTCCAAGCCCTCGAAAAACTTGGTGTCACCGAAGGCACGTTAGCCGAGAAGTGAAAATGGCAGGTCCGCAGGTGGTTTTGGCGTCTCGCCGCAACGATTCTCTTTTTTTGCCGCTGCTCAAGACAACTGCGCTAACAAGCGCCACAGCGGATCACGCCGACGGTGATGTGCCAGCTCATGCCTCAGCACCACCTCCCTGCTTTCTTCCGTCCAAGTGCTCCACCAATCCGGCACAAAAACCACCCGGTTGAAAACACCCGCAGCCACCGGCCCGCGCAAATTCTCCAGCTCACAAATCACCACACCCGCCACGCGATCGACCTCCACCGAGCGCTTTCTCCATCGATGCAATTCTCTAGCAGCAACGATCAAGCGCGCCATGGCCACCAAAAACCCGAAGGCCCAGATCCCTAACAAAACATGACCCCATGGAAATCCCGATTCCACTGCCACTCCCGTCGCCGCTGGAAGAATCTTAATCTTCGGCACGATCGCGGCAATCATCGGGAAAATCGCTAACAAAACTAACAAAAGCACCGTCAGCCTCGGGTCGCGCGAGTCGTCCCGATAGCCTGCCAGAAAAACCAGCCCGGCGGCTATGATAGAAAAGATGAAGATCGGAATCATGATTTGATGCGTGAGTGAGTCAATTTCCACCGCTAGCGTCGATCAGATTACGGATGCGGGCGATCTCGTGCTTACTCAGCTTTTGGTCTTTCGGATCGAGCAATGATGCGACGAGTTTTTCCGGACTTCCTTCAAAAAATGTCGCGAGTAATTGTTTCAGCGCCGTGGCCTTCGCCCGCTTTTCAGGCACCGTTGGCAGATAGACATAGCGCCGCGAGTCCTTCACGTGCGTTACGAGCTCTTTCTGTTCCAGCGTCACCAGCAGCGCCCTAACTGCGGAATAACCAGGTGGATCTGGCAGCTCTGCCAGCACCTCCTCTGCGGTCGCCTTCCCCTTGCGAAAAAGGATGTCCATCACCTGCCGCTCGCGGCGGGATATCTGGCCGTTCTCAAAACGTTTCATGCGCGCACCTTGCCAAATGCGGGGAAAACCGCAACTGAAATGCTGGAAAATCTGCATTTAAAATTTGACACCTCGAATTTGAAATGCTGTTTTTCCAGCATCATGAAACACAAGATCTTGCTTTCGCTAGGAGCCCTGCTCACCGCTCTATCGATCAACTCGTGTGCCAGCAACGGCGGCTGCTCTTATTCGGGTGCCACCGCATCCCGTGACTACGCGCCTGCTGCGAAGAGCCTAGCAGAACGCCCCGGCCTCGTCGAATGGGGAGTGAAAGGCGACTTCGGATTTCTCCCCACATATAAAGAAGGCGGATACCGCCGCCGCCTCGTCGCCGGGCAGAAGGGCGCACCTATTCGATCCTTGTGAAAAATCGTTGTAGGAGTTCGTTAGAAATCGTCGCCAGCGTGGACGGCCTCAACGTGCAGGACGGCCAGCCAGCCTCATTCTCCAAACGCGGCTACATCGTGGAACCCGGAAAATCCCTCGAAATCGAAGGCTTTCGCACCAGCTACAGCCACGTCGCCGCGTTTAAGTTTTCCAGTGTCTCGAATTCCTACGCAAACATGCGCCACGGCAATACCCGCAACGTCGGCGTCATCGCCATTGCTGTCTTCACCCAAAAGAATGTGAATCCTGGACCTGGATGCCCGACGAAGTGACCCGCAGGGAAACCGCCCAGCCCTTCGCCACCCCGCCGAGATGAGGAGGGTGATCCAAGCTCATTGAAATGCTGTTGATCTAGCATCACTCTACGCCACTTTTAAGCCGCCAGAGGCGAGGCGACTGGCAGATCGACTGGAAATCCATTATACTCCCAAACATGGCAGTTGGCTCAACATTGCGGAGATCGAATTTAGCGCCATGCAAAGTCAATGTTTGAACCGTC
>JAYVNE010000139.1:0-34457 GCA_043758615.1 Akkermansiaceae bacterium | reverse complement strand
CCGCCCGGAGTGGATGAGGATCAGGAAGCCTGCCTCCCGGCTCACGAGCCAAGCTCTAGAACCAAAAATTCAAGGGGAGTTTTACACACCGATCTATTCGCGTGTGTCCCCTGAGTAAGCGGCGCAGGGTTCTGTGTCTGGTAGCCTGTCTTCGGGTGCCTCTGGCGGCAACCTCGGCGATGTTGCTCCCAGCCATTGTAAAATGTTGTTCAACGAGGTTTTGTGCTTGTCTGGACCACCCCAGCTCGTGGCGATGTAAAGCTTCGGCGTGCAGTTAGGGTTGCCCAATACAACAGTTTCCCAGACAAAATGTAAGTTCGCTATATCCCGTGAGCCATGGCGGATTCTAAATTAGGAAATCATCCTCCGGGCCACGGGTCGAACTCCCTACCGAAGATTGTATGAAATTGTCGTAAAATCTTCACAGAAAAATCCCCTCGCCCAAGCCATTCACGAATCGTTAGCCTAGCGAAAGTTTATGAGTCAAATCACCATTCACGACATCCTCGCCCAATTTCGCGATGAAGAACTCCACAACCGCCACCTCGGCGACCGCTTCGAGCGCTTGATCTGCCGCTACCTCGAACTCGATCCCATCTTCGCCGATCAATTCTCCAACGTCTGGATGTGGAACGAATGGCCGCAAAAGGGAAACAGCGGCGACACCGGCATCGACATCGTTGCCGAGGAGCGTGCCACCGGCGAGTTCTGCGGCATCCAGTGCAAGTTCTATCTGCCAGAAAACACCCTCTCTGCCCCGGACTTGGATTCCTACTTCGCCGCGCTGGGCGACAAGCGTTTCTCCTCCGGCATTATCATCTCCACCACCGACAAATGGGGAACGAACGCCGAAAAGCGCCTGCAAAATCCAACCAAGCCCGTCAAGCGCCTCCGCGTCCAAGACCTCGATGATAGCCCCATCGACTGGTCCAAGTTCTCCCTCAAAAACCCGCAAGCCCTCAGCCTCCGCAACAAGAAAAAACTCCGCCCCCACCAATCCGCCGCCAAGACCGATGTCACCACCGGCCTATTTGAGGCAGATCGCGGCAAGCTCATCATGGCCTGCGGCACCGGGAAAACCTTCACCTCCCTCCGCACCGCCGAGGAAATGGCACCCGCCGGGCATGTCCTGTTCCTCGTCCCCTCGCTTTCCCTGCTCTCGCAGAGCCTCCGCGAGTGGACCGCCGAGGCGGAAATCCCCATCCACGCTCTCGCTGTCTGCTCAGACGTGAACATCGGCAAGCGCTCCAACCGCGACGCCCCCGGCGATGATGACACCGCCGATCTCCAGCTCAGCGACCTCGCCTTTCCCGCCACCACCTCCGCCCGCGATCTCGTCCGCTCCTACAAGGCCATCCACGCCAAGGACGCGAAAAAAGGCGAAGCCGCCCGCATGACCGTCGTCTTCTCCACCTATCATTCCATCCAAGCCGTCGCCGATGCGCAAAAGGCCGGCCTCCCGGACTTCGACCTCATCATCTGCGACGAGGCCCACCGCACCACCGGCGTCACCCTCTCCGGTCAGGACGAATCCCATTTCGTCAAAATCCACGATGCCGCATTCATCAAGGGCCGCAAACGACTCTACATGACCGCCACGCCCCGCCTCTATGGCGACGAAGCGAAAACCAAAGCCGCCGAGGCTGGCGCGGAGTTATGTTCCATGGATCGCGTCGATCAATTCGGGGAAGAACTCCACCGCCTCGGCTTCGGCCAGGCTGTCGGCTCGGATCTCCTGTCGGATTACAAAGTCCTCGTGCTCGCCGTGGATGAAAAATACGTCAACAAAACCTTCCAACGCCAGATCGCGGATTCCGACAACGCCCTCAAGCTCGACGACGCCGTAAAAATCACCGGCTGCTGGAATGGCCTCGCCAAGCGCCTCGATCACTCCACCGCCACCGAAGCCGATCTCCAGGGCGACACGGGCCACATGACCCGCGCCGTCGCCTTCTCCCGCTCCATCAAGGATTCCAAGGCTTTCGTGAAACAAATGGCCGACCTCATCGAAGCCTACAAAGCCGACCACCCGGACGAGGAAAACATCCTCAACTGCGAACTCGATCACGTGGACGGCGGCGACAACGCCCTCAAACGCAATTCGCTCCTCGATTGGCTCAAGGCACCCGCCGAGCCTGACCGCTGCCTTTCCGAAGGCGTGGACGTGCCCATGCTCGATGCCGTCATCTTCCTCAACCCGCGCAACTCCATCGTCGATGTCGTCCAGTCCGTTGGCCGCGTCATGCGCAAGCCGCCGCGCGGCTCCAAGGAAAAGAAAACTTACGGCTACATCATCCTCCCCATCGGCATACCGGCGGATGTCTCCCCGGAGGAAGCCCTCAAGGACAACCAGAAATACAAAGTCGTCTGGCAAGTCCTCCAAGCCCTCCGCGCCCATGACGACCGCTTCAACGCCACCATCAACCAGATCGAGCTGAACAAAAAAGCTCCCGACAATCTCCAGATCATCGGCATCGGCGAAGGCTCGGGAAAACCGGACAACACTTCCGATGGCGACGGCAAGGATAAGGACAAATCCAAGGTCAACGACCGTGGCCAATCCACCTTCCACTTCCCCGAACTCGACGCATGGAAAGACGCGCTCTACGCCAAGATCGTCCTCAAGTGCGGTTCCCGCCGCTACTGGGAAGACTGGGCAAAAGACGTCGCCAAGATTGCCCAACGCCACAGCGACCGCATCCGCCTCCTGCTCGAGGAAGGCGACCCGAAACACACCACCGCCTTCGCCGCCTTCCTCGAAGGTCTCCATCAGAATATCAACCCCGCCATCTCTCAGGACGACGGCATCGAGATGCTTTCCCAGCACCTCATCACCCGCCCGGTCTTCGATGCGCTGTTTGAAAACTACGCCTTCTCCCAATCGAATCCCGTCTCCCGCGCCATGCAGTCCATGCTCGATGCGCTCCAAGACCAAGCTCTCGAAAAAGAAACCGCCTCACTCGATAAATTCTACGCCTCCGTCCGCGCCCGCGTCGAAGGCATCGACAACGCCGAAGGCAAACAAAAGGTCATCACCGAGCTTTACGACAAGTTTTTTAAAGAAGCCTTCCCCAAAATGGCCGAACGCCTCGGCATCGTCTATACCCCCATCCCCATCGTCGATTTCCTCCTCCGCTCCGTTGAGGACGTGCTGGTGAACGAATTCAAAACCTCCCTCAGCGATGAAAACGTCCACCTCATCGACCCCTTCACCGGCACCGGCACTTTCATCGTCCGCCTGCTCCAGCTCGGCATCATCAAGCCCAAGGACCTGCTCCGCAAATACCAGCACGAACTCCACGCCAACGAGATCGTCCTCCTCGCCTACTACATCGCCGCCATCAACATCGAGGAAACCTTTCACACCCTCCAACGCGAAACCGCCGGAGGCGCATCGTATTCAAACTCTCAACCCTCAACTTTCAACTATCAACCATTTGAAGGCATCGTCCTCACCGACACCTTCCAACTGACCGAAAACGCAAGCGACTATCACGCCACCGGCGACGAAAAAATGTTCCCCGAGAACAACCAACGCGTCTCCCGCCAACGAAAATCCCCCATCCGCGTCGTCGCTGGAAATCCGCCGTATTCCGTCGGTCAAACCAACGCGAACGACAACAACCAGAACCTCAAATACAAACTGCTAGACGCCCGCATCGCCGACACCTACGTCGCGAAATCCACCGCCACGAACAAGAACAGCCTCTACGACAGCTACGTCCGCGCCATCCGCTGGGCCAGCGACCGCATCGCGGATCAGGGCATCGTCGCCTTCGTAACCAACGGCTACTTCATCGACGCAAACACGATGGACGGTCTCCGCGCCTGCCTCGCCGAAGAATTCACCACTCTCTACATCTTCAACCTGCGCGGAAATCAACGCACGGCCGGTGAATTGTCGCGGCAAGAAGGCGGCAAAATCTTTGGCTCCGGCTCCCGCACGCCAGTTGCAATTTCCATTCTCGTGCGCAATCCAGCCAAGAAAGGAACCTGCGAACTTTTCTACCACGACATCGGAGACTACCTTAGCCGCGAGGAAAAACTGGATATCATCTCGGCCTCTTCAAGCATTATGGGCCTTCACCGTAAGAACGCTTGGCAACGTCTCAAACTGAACGAACACCACGATTGGATCAACCTTCGCGATCCTGCCTTTGATAACTTCGTTGCCCTGAACAACGAGCCTCTTGCTATTTTTTCAGACCGCCAGCGTGGAGTTGAAACCAGTCGCGATCCTTGGGTTTACAATTTCTCCAATTCCGCTCTAACGAAGAACATGAAAGGCATGATCGGATTCTATAACGAGCAGGTCACTCTTCATGGTGCTGCGTGCAAAGCAGCTGGTAAGGATGGTGTTCAACTTGCCCAGAAACAGATTGAATTTGATGAGAAGAAGATCAAGTGGACCAGCGGACTGTTTGATGACCTTTGCAAGCTAAGAAAAGGAGACTTCAACGCCGACCATTTAGCAACGGCGCTTTATCGACCGTTCAGCAAGTCAAAGATCTACTACGATCGTCAGTTCAACCACCGTTACAAGCAGCGGATGTATCCAAGCGCTGGCCACAAAAACATCGTCATTGCAGTTACCTCGCCCGGAAACCGATTGGGAGCCTCCGCTCTAATGACAGATGCACTTCCCGACTTGCACATGGTGGACGGTAGCGGAGCAAGCCAATGCTTCCCCCTCTACCTCTACGAAAAAGACGAGCCGCGCCCCGGCGAACTCCTGCGCGAGGAAACCCAGGGAGAACTCATCGACGGCTACCGCCGCCGCCACGCCATCACCGACGGCATCTTGGCGGAGTTCCGCAAAGCCTACGGCAAGGACGTGAGCAAGGACGACATATTCTACTACGTCTATGGCATCCTGCATTCCCCGGAATACCGCACCCGCTTTTCCTCGGATCTCAAGAAGATGCTCCCGCGCATCCCGCTGACCAAGGAAACGGCGGACTACCAGAAATTCACCCAAGCCGGCCGCGACCTCGCCCAATGGCATCTCCACTACGAAACCATCGAGCCGTATCCGCTCGCCGAAATCTCCCCCGAGCTTGGCCTTGATCCGTGGAAGCAATACCACGTCAGCAAGATGACCTTCGCCAAGCCCACGCCCGCCCAGAAAGCCGCAGGCCAGAAGCAGGACAAGACCACCATCCACTACAATTCCCACCTCACCCTCACCGGCATCCCGCTGGAAGCCTACGACTACATCGTCAACGGCAAACCCGCCCTCGAATGGATCATAGAGCGCTACCAAATCTCCATCGACAAAGCCAGCGCCATCAAGAACGACCCCAACGATTGGTGCAAAGAACACAATAATCCCCGCTACATCGTAGATCTAATCAAACGCGTGACGCGCGTAAGCCTAGAAACGATCAAGATCGTGAACGCGCTACCGGCGCTGAATGAAGCATAACACAAAAACCATTTCCTTATGACAGATTCTATCACTCAGATTGCAAAACGACTGAAGGAGTTAATCGATGCGGACATATCCGGACTCGCAATCCGGCTGGGATCTTGTGTCCGCGATGATGGGCCTAAAGCGGATCAAACGCTCAGCAATACTTTGCTTCTCTTGGATACGCTCGTGAATTTTTATGGCGATCCTAAGTCCGATTTTTTTCCGGCTACAATCTCAAAGAACATACGTGACTTACTGATTCAAGCCGAGAGCACATTTGCAGGCTTGGCAGTTGAAAATCAGCCAATCGCGGAAGATGCCGCAGCAGGTGTGCTAAAGTTGCTAGAGGATCTATATGTGTATTCCCTCCAATATGGGATGATTACCTTTGGTTTCACGAATAAGATTGCGCAAGAGCAGATCGAGACGATTCGAAGCTCCCGTCAACAGGCCGTAGCGGCGTCCAAGAAGTTGTTGGCTACGATTAGCCAACACGGTTCGGACCTCACTGACAAGCTGGGGCAATTCGAGAATACGCTTGTTGAGGCGGAAGCCGCCCTCAATGCCAAGGTGATAGATCAACTCAATGCGCTACAACCGTCTATTGATGGCCTTGCCGCCATCATGACTACGGCAGAGGCTAATGCTACCGAAATTGGGGATTTTTTGACCATTGTGGGAGAACATGCTTCTGCTGTTGGGAATGTGCGACTAAGTGTTGATGCCGCTGCGATTACAGCAGCCGATGAGGCTACAGCTCGCAAGGCTGTGGCGGAGGCAGACCTAGCTACGATTCAGAGTTTAAGCCTTCAAGTGCAGAAATTTGAATCCGATGTCAAAACCATGCATCAGGCCGTCACTGACGCTAGGGCCAAGATGACAGATCAAATGTTACAGATCACCAGTTTCTACGGTGAGATCGAAAGATACCGATCACATATAACGGAGGGTGGGAAGGAAGCGGAATCCAACCTAGCGAATTTGCGCATAATAAGTGAGACTCTGGTAGATGATCTTAGTGGGCGCACGACGCAAGTTATCAAGACGAATGAATCCCTCATCGACCAGATCAAGGAACACTTGAACAAGGCAATTGGGATTTCACTGTTCACCGCATTTGATACCCGGAGAAAAAATATAAATGTATCGAGTTGGGTTTGGGCAATTCTTTTGCTCTTGGCGGTTAGTGGAACGATCTGGTTCGCCTTCTGGTTTGTGAGCGAGGTTGCTGTCGTTGCAAAAAATGCGGATCAAACAAAGACCTCGCCATCGAACTTTGTTTGGATTTTAGCCTACTCGCGCCTCGTGATTGTCGCTCCCCTCGCCTTTCTCATCACTTTTACGGCAAAGCGGTATACAAGTGAACGGCGCGCGGAAGAGGAATGGGCATTTAAGTCCGCGATTAGTGTCAGCCTTGATCCGTTTCGTGACCTTATTGCAAGGATGCAAGCGGAAGGCCATGAAACCGCATTCGTTGAGCGCTTGGTCGCCGAAATCTTTGACAATCCTACGAAGCGACTTTATGGCTCAGCTTCCGAAAAGACTGACAAGGCTGACACGTCGGACCCAGATATTCTTAGGCTTGTGAAGGAAGTTTTAGAAAAGATTCCCAAGTCGAATTAAAGTTATGGTTTTTTATTTGATGACACTGTTTTGGCGCCAGTACAGTGCCAAATGACATTCAAATGAATGGACATCTCCAGCATCTCAACCCCAATCCATTACCCGAATTTTACACTCATCTGATCTCCAATGATATGAAACGAAACATGGATCTCATCAGGGATATTCTACTTTCAATTGAAGAACTGCCTGCAGGCGGCCCACACCAGACCCTTTCAGTGCGTGGTGACTGGAATGATGACGAAGTTGTGGGGCACCTGCGGCTGGTACGAAATGCGGGATTGGTTGACGGAAAAATTGAATTTTACGGAGATGATCTTCTAATCGCAATCTACGGACTCTCAAATGAGGGGCACGACCTTCTGGACTCAATTAGAAGCGACGAGGTTTGGACAAAAACGAAGAGCGAGGTTGGCAAGGTAGGAGGCTCCGTGGCTATTGAAACATTGAAGGCCGTCGCCACCGCAGTGGCAGCGAAAATTCTCGGAATCTAAATCCCATGGCGCGACCCACGACGTTTTGTCTGGGAAGCCGTAACGGGGAAGCCGTCACGCTCGGATGCTCTAATAACCCGCCAGAGTCAAAGCAAGGCCGGGGCAACCTGCCTTTCAATCGCGGGCAAATCCACTTTCCGAGCCAATTTCAGTTCGTAGTCCTGTTGGAGTTCCAGTCAGAGATTCGCGCTGATCCCGAAGGAAGCGTTCAAAGCGCAGTGCGGTGTCGATTGAGATTCGTTTCCGTCCATCGATGATATCGGTGAGGCGGGATTTAGGGACTGACATCGCCGCACTGGCGGCAGAGCGCGCAATCCCTCTGGCTTCAAGTTCAACCGCAAGTAGGGAGGTGGCGGGATTTGTGATTTCTATTTTCATGGTAATTCAGTGAATGTCTTCAATTTTTACGAGGATCTTGTCAGTCAGCTCTTCGTTATCCGGCTCGAACGTGATCCGCCATGGGGATTTATGGGAATTTGCATCGATGGAATACAGGCCTTTTCAGAGAGCGTGATAATGGTGGGTGCTAACACTAGGGAGCGATATTTTCAAAACTAGCTGATCGAACGGTTTCACCACCAAAGAGTGAAATGAGAGGGCACCGCGAATGATGCGAATCGAGCGAATCTTAAAGAGCAGAGGCTCGGGACTTTGAGCTTACATAATGATCTTCGATGGATTCACCAGATTCACCAGATTCGCTGTGCCTCTATCTTCATGATTCTCATGTCAGAATCCCTAATGTAGGGGTCCTGCGTAATAATGGAGTGAGACGGCGGCGAGTAGATCCCGTTCCACAAGACCGTTTTCAAGAAAAAGTGTTAGTAATAACAAAACCCCCGCCGTCCATTTTCAGGGTGGCGGGTTTTGTTTGGAAAGGAAGAACAGGCAGGAATGCGTGTATCACTTTGCTGGCTTTTTACGATTCACAAAAAACCCCCGCCACGGAGATCCGGGCGGGGGTTTGGTTGAATGGATTGGCGAAGCGGCCTGATCAGGCTTCTTCGATTTTTTCCTTGGCCTCGTGACTCGATTCAGCCTCGGCAACGTGAGCGACCTCGGCATGCGCGGTGGGGACCGTTTCGACAATCGTTTCGATCATCGACTCGGATTCAGCCACTGGGGCGATAGCGGCCGGGGCCGATGAGGCGACGACGACTGGGCGAGGGGCGCGTTCGGTGCGCTCTTCTTGGTCTTCGCGGTCATCCTGGCCCTTAGACTTGGCACCCGAAACCGTGAGCTTGCGGCCCATGAACGGTTGATCGTGAAGCACTTCCACGGCACGCATGGCTTCATCCATGTGGAGCATTTCTACAAAACCATAACCCTTCGAACGATGGGTGCTGCGGTTGTAAACGATCTCCACGTTGCGAACGCCGCCGATGCCTTTGAAAAGCTCTTGGAGGTCTTGTTCGCTCACGTCGTAGGACAAGTTTCCGACGTAAACACGCGGGGATTCCACGCTGTCACGGTTTCCACCGCGTGGACGTTCTCTTGGTTGGCGCTCGTTGCGGGTGCGCTCGCCGGAAGGCTGGCGTTCGGGACGGTCTTGCTTTTCCGGTGGCGCACCTTCGTTAGAACGGGCGTTACGGGTGTTAGACTTCGGCGCACGGGCTTCGGTATTTTTCCGCATCGGTTCTTCCCGGCGCTCAGGACGGGCAAGAGCGACAGGTGCTTTGTAGAGACCGATGGCATTCAGGATTTTCTGCCACCAGTTCATTTTCGGAGCGGAATAAACGCGAGCCGGGCGCGGGGCCTGCGGGCGGAATTCCTCGGAGCGGTTACCATTCTGGCGGCGGTTTTGACCTCCGCGCGAGTCATTGCGGGAGTCGCCACCGGATCGTCGTTCTTCGCCGTGGCTGTTGGAGTTGTTGTTATTATTACGGTTTGAGCCTCCGCGTGAGCGGCGGCGACGGTTGTCTCCCGAATTGCGGGAATCTTGTGTTGCGTTTGACATGTTGTCAGTGGGTTCGTGGTTTCGGGTGGCCCGGCGCTGCGGATTCAGGAGAACCCGGCAATACTGGAAGGACCTCGTGCTGACCGACATGGCTCTGACGTCCGGCTTTTTGGTGCCGGGATGAAGTTCCGCAGCGAGAAATTTGCGGAGGGGACTTCACCCATGTCAGAACAAGTCGGCTTGCGCCGCCGCCCGTGAGTCAGGGAGTTCCGGTATTCTTGCCTGCGGGCCGATTTCACCACTCTCAGAACAAGGGTGAATCAGTCAGCAATCGGCCAAATGCGGGCATCAGAGGTAGGAAATACCTGCTCGCCGGAGAAATTACGGCGTTTTAGAGATTTGGCAAGGCTGGAACGAGACGGTGCCGGGGAAAATCCCTCAACTTGCCCCCAGTTTCGCAGCGGCCCGGCGTTGGAGCAGTTGATCGGCCATCACGCCCAGCAGGACCACGGTGCCCATGACGGCGAAATTCAGAGAACTCGGGATGCCCAGCAGGTTGACGAGGTTTTGCAAGACTTGCAGAAGCGCGGTGCCGATGATGATGCCAATGATCGAGCCCTCGCCCCCACGGAGGCTGCAACCCCCGAGCACGGCTGCGGCGATGGCATAAAGCTCGTAGGAGTTTCCGTAGTTCGATGGCGAAACCGAGTTGGTGTAAAATGCGAGCATGATGCCGGAAACCCCGGTGAGCAGACCGGCGATCACATAACTTCCTGTGATGACCCTCCGTGTGTTGATGCCGGAGAAACGTGCGGCTTCTTCGTTGCGTCCCACGGCTAACAGGTAGCGACCGTAGATCGAGCGGTGTAGAAGGACCCACATGATGAGGCCGATCACCACGAGGATCACAAAAGGCATGGGGACTCCGAGCAATTTGCCGCTGGCAATGCTACGCAGGGTTTCGAAGCCCTTGCCCGCGCCGAAACCTAGCGTGCTGTCATTTGCGATGAAGCGGGCGGCACCCCGATAGATCATTAGACCGCAGAGCGTCACGATGAAGGGCTGCATTTTCATGCGTGTGATCAGCACACCGTGCACCCAGCCAAGAGCCATCGGAAGAGCGATCACCAATAAGGCTGCTAGAGGCCACGCCAGTTCCCATTTCGTTAGAGCGATAGGTAATAACACTCCGCAAAGCGCGAACATCGAACCAACGGATAGATCGATCCCGCCGGTGATGATCACGAGACCGAGGCCGATGCTGAAGACTCCGAAAAGACCGATTAGATTGGCCATGTTCGTCAGATTTGTCGTTGAAATGAAGCGTGGGTTAATTGAGGCGGTGACGACGCAAAGCACGACGAGGAGGGAGAAAATTCCGAGTTCTTTTTTCATGGGAAAGGATGTCGAAATTATGAAAATGCAGGTTTACTAACTGACACCGAGCGCCCGACGGCGAGCTGCATCACGTTTTTCTCATTGCAATCCTCGCGATCCAGAACGCCGGTGATTTGGCCTTCGTGCATGACCGCCACGCGATCGCTGACGTGGAGCACTTCCTCCATATCGCTGCTGATCATGAGGATCACCGCGCCGCTTGCAGCGAGCTCGCGCATGAGTTTGTAAATTTCCGCTTTGGCCCCGACGTCGATGCCGCGGGTGGGTTCGTCAAGGATCAGGACCTTCGGCTCCATCGCTAACCATTTGCCGATCACGACTTTCTGTTGGTTGCCGCCGCTCAGGTTGCGCACCAGCGTTTCCGCGTGAGGGGTTTTGATTCTGAGAGAAGCGATCTGTTCGTTTGCGACTTTCGTTTCGCGGCTTTTCTGAATGAGCCCGGCGGTGGAATAAGTGCTGAGCGAAGGAAGCGTGGTGTTTTCGCGCACGGACATTCCGGTGACAAGTCCTTCCTCGCGGCGGTTTTCCGGGACGAGGAAAATGCCATGGCCGATCGCATCGGCGGACTTGTGAATGACGAGAGCTTCATCCCCCAAGGTGACCTCCGCTCCGCCGCTTTCGTCGAGCCCGCAGATGGCTTTCATCATCTCGGAGCGCCCTGCGCCGACGAGTCCGGCGAAACCGAGGATCTCTCCGCGCGCTGCATCGAACGAAACTTTTTGGTTAGGAAAACGGCTGGATTTGGCGTTGCGGACTTTGAGATACTCACGGGTGACTCTTGCTCCGGAAGGAGTGTAAACGCTCTTAATCTCCCGACCGACCATTTTGCTCACGATGTTATCATGGTTGATCTCCGCGCGTGTTAGGCCACCGGCGTTTTTGCCATCGCGAAGAATCTCCACTCTATCCGAACAGCGGCCCACTTCACCGAGGCGGTGGGAAATGTAGATGATGCTCACGCCCTGTTTGCGGAGCTCGGCGATGAGGTCGAGCAGGCAATCAGTTTCGGTTAGGGTGAGGCTCGATGTCGGCTCATCCATGATCAGGATGCGCGCGTTCAGCGAGAGCGCTTTGGCGATTTCCACCATTTGCTGTTGGGCGATGGGGAGTTCACCGAGGCGTTTGTCGGTGGGTAAATTGAGGCCTAGGCGCTTGAGCAGTGGAACGGTGTCGGCGTGGATCTTCTTGCGATTGATCAGTTTGAACGGCGAGATCAGCGGCTCGCGTCCGAGGAAGACGTTCGCCGCGATATCGAGGTTTTCGAGCACGTTGAGCTCCTGATGGATGAAGCCAATGCCGAGATTCATGGCATCGTTCACGTTGTTAATTTTGACGGGCTTGCCATCGACGAGCAGCTCTCCTTCTTCCGGCTGATAGACGCCGCCGAGGATTTTCATCAGCGTGGATTTACCCGCGCCGTTCTCACCGCAAAGGGAGAGGACTTCGCCTTGCCAAACGGTTAGAGAGACCTTATCCAAAGCCACCACGCCGGGGAATCGTTTGCAGATTCCGCGCATTTCTAGGAGCGGAGGGGTGCTCATGGGCTTTGAACGGATCGTGTGAAAATTACTTGCCGAGGATCTTTTTGAGATTGGCTTTGAAAGCGGCGATGTCCGCTTTTTTCAGGCTGCGGGTCGGGACGATCTGTCTGCTACCGGCCAAGGCCGCCTTATCGCCTGCGAGGTGCTGGGCCATTTTCGTGATCGCTTGTTTGCCAAATTCGAATGGCTGCTGGACCACGGTGCCGTAGATGTCACCAGAGGAAACTCCTTCGAGGGTTTCGTCGTTCTCGTCGAAGCAGACGATCTGCACTTTGCCTTGTTTGCCCGCGCTGCGGACGGCGTTGAGGATGGCGGGGCCGTTATAGTTATAGAGCCCGACGAGGCAGGCGATGTCCGGATATTTTACGAGTGTATCCTCGGCGTTTTTCTGAGCGCGCACGGTGTCGGTGTCGTCGGTGCGGACGTCGATGACTTCTACGGTGGAGCCCTCGAGTTCTTTTTTAATCCCGCCGAAACGTTGCTTGGAGTTTTCCGCATCGGTCGCGCCGACGAAGACCATGATCTTGCCGCCGTTAGGAAGGGCTTCCTTGATCAGCTTACCGGCTTCCGTGCCTGCGGCGAAATTATCGGTGCCGATGTAAGCGACGCGTTTGCTGTCGGGCGCATCGCTATCGTGGCAGATGAGGAGAGTTTGTTCGGCGATTTTATTGAGGAAAGCAGTTTGGTTCGCAGGGTCGATCGGACTAACAGCGATGCCATCCACGCCCTTGGCGAGGAGATCGTCGAGGATCTGTTGTTGCTCGGCCGCGCCGCCGGTGGAGGGAATGCGGAAATCGACTTCGACGTTGCCGAGTTCTTTCGCAGCCGCATCGCAACCGGAGCGGGCGATGGTCCAGAAGGTGGCGGCGTTATTACTCACAAAAGCGAGTTTGAGCTTTTTCCCGGATGCTCCGGAAGTGCTAGTTTTGTTGCAGCCGATCATCGCGAGAGCGAGGACAGCGGCAGCGGAGATGTGGCAGACGGACGGCAGTTTCATACGGTCAGGTTTTTTGGGTTTTGAGAAATTAGGATTGGCCGTAGTATGCGGATGGGCCGTGTTTACGGAAGAAGTGTTTTTCAAGAAGATGGGCTGGAGCAGGTGCGGTGGATGGATTCAGGGAGAGGGTTTTGAGTGCCATATCCGCAATGATTTCCAGTGCGAGCGCGGTTTCTACGGCCTTGGCTGCGGAAGGTCCCCATGCAAACGGGCCATGGTTGCGGACGAGCACGGCAGGAACATGCAGCGGATCGAGACCGGCGAAGCGTTCGACAATGACCTTGCCGGTTTCCCATTCGTAGTCGCCTCTAACTTCTTCGGGTGTCATGGTGCGAGTCACGGGAATCGGGCCGTGAAAATAATCGCAATGCGTGGTGCCGAGGCAGGGCAGCTCCATGCCAGCTTGCGCGAAGGCGACCGCGCTGCGGGAGTGCGTGTGAACGACGGATCGAATACCCGGAAAATTTAGAAACAGGCAGCGGTGCGTAGGAGTGTCCGATGATGGTCGCAGATCGCCCTCGATGAGGTTGCCCTCAAAATCGAGGATGACGATCTGCGAGGCTTTGAGTTTGTCATATTCCACACCACTCGGCTTGATCGCGAAGACGCGGCGCTCGGGATCTGCGACGGAAACATTTCCGAAGGTTAGATCGACGAGCCCGGTTTTCGGAAGAGCGAGGTTTGCCGTCAGGCACTCTTCTTTGAGAGCGGTGAATGGCATGGAAATGCTCAATTAGTATTTGAAACCGCCGCGAAAGACGTTTTCACCGGAATACGGAATGCCCGCTGGATTCGGAGTATCGACGACTTCGATTCCTAGCAGCTTGAAGGCATCAAACAACACCGCGCCGCAATGCGTGAATGCAACTGCCGCGTGGTGATGGTAGTTTCCTAACAATACGTGGCGATAGAAACGGTGGAAACCGGGAATGTAAGCAGTGCCGGTGCAGCCGAAGGTTTTTGGATCGAGATCGAGGAAATGACCCTCGCAGATGTAGGCGCGGAGCTTGTCACCATGACCGTGAACCTGCACGACGGTGATCGGCGATGCGGCGATCTGGCCTTCGATGGTGCCACGGGTGATATCGGGATCGGTGTCCGGTTCCATGAGGCGCTTCATGATGACTTGGTATTTCATCTCCGGATTCTTGAGCAACTTGCCTGCGGTGTTTCCGCAATGAAACATACCGACCATGTCACGAATCGGATAGTCTTTCAGCGACTCGTGGAGGTTGCTCGGGATGGAGTGGTTGATATCAAGAACGGTGACGGTATTGTCGCTGGCGTATTGGCCCATCAGCTCGGCGATGAGCGAGTAGGCGTCATTTTCACAAGCGATCGGGAAGCCCTTGTCCGCCATGCGACCGTTGATGAAACAAGGAACGTGCTTGAGCGCGAATTCCTGCTCGGACCAGCACTGCGATGCGGCACCGGAAAGCTTCAAGCGATCGCGGAAATTTCGGATCGCTTGCTCATAATCGGATAGACGGCCTACGAACTCCTCGTCGTTCGGGATGGAAGGCATTTCCGCCTTCATGTCTGCGGCGATTTCCTTGGACTCCTTGATGAGTTTGATTTCGTTCTGAAGATCGAAGTGGCCTAACTCTTCAATCTCTACGCCGATCGATTGGATCGAAGCGATGTTATAGTTACAGGTTTCGAAATCGCGCGGGCGTGGGCCGAAGAGGCCGATGGTGGCATTGCGAGTGCCTTTGACGACCTTGATGACTTTTACAAAATGGGCGATTTCCTTCGCGCCGTCTTCTGCAGAAATCACCGGAAGTTCGGGAATGTGCACGCGGTCCTGGAGGTCGCGTTTGCGGATGGCCATCGCTGCGGAAAGCAAGCCGCACAGGGCGTCGCCGCGTTTTTGCAACATGCTCATGCCGTTTTCTTCGGCGGCGGCGATGAGAAGGACAGGGCCCGGGAAAGCTTTGACGAAGGCGGCGTCTTCAATCTCCGGAGAAAAGTTTCCGAGGAACAAAACGACGGCATCACAACCCGCGGCGATAAGCTGGGCGGCGGCGTCCGCAGCGTGTGCGCGAGTTTCGATGACTTCGCATTCACCGATAGGAAGTGTTAGTTCGATGCCGAGTTCCTTAGTGGCGGCGACGAGCCGAACCGAGCGCTCGGCTGCGAGCTGACGAGGGAAGCAGTTACGCGATGCGGAGACGAAGCCGAGTTTGATATCGGGCGAATATTGGCCGAGTGGAAGATACATATATTTATAGGTTAGAGAGATTGTTTGGCTTTGAGATTGAGTAGGTTTTTCATGACGTGGCCGAGGCTGACGTCATGAGAAACGCCACCGAAGGAATCGTGGAGATCGCGGTAGAGGGTGTAAAGCTCTTGATAAACCGCTTGGTTTTCTGGGATTGGCCGGTAGATGATTTCCTTGAGGCCGGTCATCGCGGCCTGTGCGGTTTTGAAATCTGGGTGAGCCCTCGCAACGACGGCCGCACCGATCGCGGAGCCGAGTGCGCAGGATTGGGAGGAGCGGGAAAGCCGCATTTCGCAACCGGTAACATCGGCGTAGATCTGCATGAGCAGCGCGTTTTTCTCAGCGATGCCACCCGAGCAGACGATGCGCTCGACCGGCACGCCATATTCCTTGATGCGGTCCACGATCGCACGCGCGCCGAAAGCGGTAGCCTCGATGAGTGCCCGATAGATTTCCGCTTGGGTGGTGTAGAGCGTCTGGCCGAGCAGGAGGCCGGTGAGGCTTTGATCGACAAGGATGGTGCGGTTTCCATTGTTCCAATCGAGCGCTAACAAACCAGACTGGCCGGGTTTGAGTTTCACGGCATCGGCGGTGAGTTTTCCATGGAGGGAGCCGTCACCTAACACGCCCTCGACAAACCATTTAAAAATATCACCCACGGCGGATTGTCCGGCCTCGATGCCGAAGTAGCCGGGAAGGATCGCGCCCTTCACGATGCCGCAGATGCCGGGGATGTCGGCGACAGTTCTATCAGCAGAGACGACCGCGCAATCGCAGGTGGACGTGCCGATGACTTTCACGAGCGTGCCTTCATCCACGCCGCAGCCGATTGCGCCGTAATGGACGTCCATTTCCCCGATGGCGATGGGAATCCCAGCGGTTAAGCCGAGTTTTCCCGCCCATTCGGCGCAGAGATTTCCGGCGATGGCGGACGCGTCGAAGGCCTCGTTGTAGAGGCGGTCGCGGAGGGCGGCGAGTTTCGGATCAAGCGCGGTGAGGAATTCCTTATCGGGAAGACCGCCCCAATCGGGCGCGTAAAGGGCCTTGTGGCCGGCCATGCAAACGCCCCGTCGGATTTCGCGAGGATCGGACACACCGGCGAGCACGGCCGGGATAAAATCGGCGAGCTCGACCCACGAATAAGCGGCATCGAAAACGGCAGCATCCACCTTCAAGCAGTGCCAAATTTTCGCCCAGAACCACTCGGAGGAATAGGTGCCGCCGATTTTCGTAAGGTATTGTGGGCGGAGATTTCCTGCGATTTCGGTGATCGCCCCCGCCTCGGGAATGCTGGTGTGGTCCTTCCAGAGCCAGCAATGGGCGTTGAGATTTTCGGAAAAAACAGGGTGGTAGGCGAGCGGAACGTTCTGAGCGTCAACAGGAATGGGGCTCGATCCGGTGCCGTCCATGCCGATGCCGATCACTTGGTCCGGGGTGAAAGAGGGGTAGGTCGCCGCAGCCTCAGCGAGGGCGAGGAGGGTGGCTTTTTCGAGCACGAAAACGTAATCCGCCGGATTCTGACGGGCGAGGTGGTGATCCGAGGAGTTGAGTAAAATCCCCTGATGGCCGGACGGGTAATCGACCACCGCCGTGCCGATTTCGCGGCCGTTGCTGCAATCAACGACGAGTGCCCGCGCAGAGTTGGTGCCGTAATCTAAACCAATGGTAAATGCCATGCGGTGTGTTTTCTGGCTGGCCGGAGCCACCGCAGGAAGAGCCGAATCGTATGACAGTAATCTATCGGCCTGGACCATGATCGGGAATGGGTGTCTAAGTATAGTCTCATGCTGCAACCGACGATGGCAGATGTGGCTAAAGCCGCCGGATTTTCGAAAAACACGGTGAGTCTCGCTTTGCGCGGGAGTCCCCGGATTTCTGAGAAAACCCGCTTACAGATTGAGGAAGTGGCGCGGGATTTAGGGTATCGCCTGAACCCCACGGTAGCCCACTTGATGGCAGAGTTGCGGCAAAATCGTTTGCCCGGATTTCAGGCGACCCTTGCACTGATCAATGCTCATGAAAACCGTGAGGCGCTTTTCAAACATCCGACGATTCCCGCTTACGTGAACGGCTGCCGTAAGCGAGCTAAGCAACTGGGTTACCAACTCGATGAGTTTTGGATGCATGAGCCGAATATGACGGCGGCGCGATGGTTTTCCATTTTCCGGGCACGAAATATCCGAGGAATCGTGATCGTCGGGCTGATGCAGCGGAACCGATTACCGCAGCATCTCGCGCCGCTTTGGGAGGAATTCCCGGCGTTGGTCACGGGCGTGCGAACTCGCGAGCCGGCGCTTTCATTTGCTTGCAGTGATCAGCACACCCTCGCGCTAATCGCTTTCGAAAAAGCGGTGGCCTTGGGATACAAGCGGCCGGCGCTGGTGTTAGATGGTGTGATCGACGACCTCATCGAGGGCCGCTTCACTGCGGGATTTTTGACAGGCCAAGCGCGCTTTTTGCCAGCCGAGCAGCGGACCCAGCCATTTTACGAAGTCTCAGCGGCGCGGAGTGATCCTTTGCTTTTTGGAAAGTGGCTGGAGGAAAACAAGCCCGACGTCATTTTCACCCTTTATCATGAGGTCAAGCGCTGGATTCAGGATTTGGGGCTGCATGTGCCGGACGATATCGGCCTGATCCAATACGAATGGCGGGCCGATCACGCGGCCTGGGCGGGCATGAATCAGCGCAACGATCTTGTGGGTGAAGCAGCCGTGGACATGCTGGTTTCCATGGTCCACCACAACGAGCGCGGCGTGCCAGAACACCCGCGCGCCACCATGATCGGCAGCCAGTGGGTCAATGGGACGACGGTGAAACAAAGCGGGGCAGCCGTGTGATCGTGATCCGCTGTATGCGATTCGACCCGAGTTTAAAATCCTATCCAGATAATCCCATGAAACTCGCGCTTGCACAAAGTGGCTGTAGCAAGTCCGCTGTGTGCCGCCAATGATTGCGCCAAGAGCATGCCTCCTGATGATTTTTCCCGCTCTTGGAGTCTCTGCTTTTGCGCAGTCCCAAGGGTCGGGCGGCACCCCGCTCAAGGCGGAGGTTTACATCGCAAAACCGGCACCCTTCGCCCAAACGGTTTCTACGGTCGGGAGCCTACGCGCGAACGAATCGGTGGCGCTCAGTTCCGAGCTCTCGCGCAGGTTGGTGAAAATCCAATTTCAGGAAGGCACGGATGTCGCGGCAGGTGATGCGCTTTTCAAACTCGATGACAGCGATCTCGTTTCACAACTCGCGGAAATCGACGCCCGCATTGCCTTGGCGAAAAGCACCAAAGTTCGCGCGGAAAACCTCCTGCCTAGCGAATCCATCAGCCAACAGGAATTCGATGCCGCTGCCGCGCAATTGAGCATTTTAGAAGCGCAGAAAGTCACTAAGACCATCGAGATTGCTAAGACTGAAATCCGTGCGCCATTTGCCGGGCGCGTCGGCATCCGGCAAGTGAGCGAGGGCGCATTAGTTTCGCCTAACACTCCGCTGATTCAGCTTCAGGACATATCACACATCAAAGTAGATTTCCCACTGCCAGAGCGATATGCGGGACAGGTTAGAAGCGGGCAGAAATTTACCTTCACCGTCGCCGGCAACGGCGCGACCTTCGAGGGCGCCGTTACTGTTGTGGAGCCCGCGATCGACTCCGCGACCCGCAGCCTTCAGGTCCGCGGTCTATGCACCGCGCCGCAGGGACTTCTACCCGGTGGATTCGCCGAGGTCACCCTGACTTTGGATGGTATAACGAACAGTTTCATGGTCCCCAGCCAAGCGATAGTTCCCTCCCCGCGCGGTCAAGGAATCTATCTCATTTCCGATGGAAAAGCGAAACTTCAGTCGGTGGAAATCGGCACCCGCACGGATGATAAAGTCCAAATCCTGCGCGGCCTAACCGAAGGTGACGTCGTTGCCATCACCAACCTCCTGCGCATCCGGCCCGGAGTGGAAGTGATCGCCGTCGCCCGTTGAGTTTTGAGAATTACTGTGCAACATCCCCGTGCTAACAGTACCGCGGGTTATTCTAACTTAAACGCAACAACCTCTCGCCTGCCATACGCAGGGTCTCAGCACTCTTCGCGAAATGGAAACGAATGAGATGATTCACTGGCTCGCGGAAAAAGCTTGAGCCCGCGACACCGGCCACACCGATTTCACGGATCAACCATTCAGAGGCCTCTGTGTCAGTTGCGAAACCAAGCGAGGAAATATCCATCATCACATAATAAGCTCCCTGTGGCTCGGTAAAGGGCAGCCCGGTTTTTCGCAGCAATCCGAGAAAGAGGTCGCGCTTCGCTGTGTAGAGATCTAGCAGACCGGTATAATAACTATCAGGAAGCTCCAAGCCGGCGATGGCTGCTTCCTGAAGCGGGGCCGCCGCGCCGACCGTGAGGAAGTCGTGCACTTTTCTCGCCTGTGCAATCACCGCCGGTGCCGCCTGCACGTAACCGAGGCGCCAGCCGGTGATGGAGTACGTTTTCGAAAGTGAGTTGCAGGTGATCGTCCTTTCAAAAGCCCCCGGAAGGGCGGCGAAATACACATGCTCATGGGGTGCATAAACAATGTGCTCATACGGTTCATCCATGATCACGAAAGCATCGTACTGCTCGGCCAAACGGAGAATTTCTATCAGCTCAGCACGCGTAAAAACTTTGCCAGTGGGGTTAGACGGATTGCAAACGACGATGGCTTTCGGTTTTTGCGCGAATGCCTTGGCGAGTTCTACCGAGTCGAAACCAAAGCCCGGCGGCCGCAGTGGCACGTAGATTGGCTCCGCTCCGGAGAGGATCGCATCCGCCGCGTAGTTTTCATAAAACGGAGAAAAAATGATGACCTTGTCGCCCGGATTGCAGGCGGTCATCATGGCCACCATCATGGCCTCGGTGCTGCCGCAGGTGACCACGAGGTGCTGGTCTGGATCGATTGCCAGCCCCGTAAATCGTTGGATTTTACGCGCCAGCGCCTCTCGAAACCGTGGTGCGCCCCAGGTGACCGCGTATTGATGATGCGGACCACGGGTGGCTTTTTCGAGAGCTGCTAGAATTTCTTCAGGCGGATCAAAGTCAGGGAATCCTTGCGAAAGATTGATCGCACCATATTGATTCGCCATCCGGGTGGTTCCGCGGATGACGGATTCGGTGAAAACGGAAAGGCGACTCGCGGTGGCTGGCATGGCGTTTTAAAGGAGGAACACCAAACGTGATGGGTCCTTTCCTAAATGTCCACTCCCACCCGAATGCCTAAGTTTTATCAATAACGACCGCGGCAATATCCAGGGCCTCCGCCATAATATCCACCACCGCCACCATAATAGTAATTATTATGATGGTGATTATTCCCAGCGTTATAGGCAAGGATTCCGGCGGCAGCAACACCCGCGACCGCTAAGGCAGGATCAACCGTCTGCATCGGGCGGCCATACGCATCATAGGTGGTCATACAGCTCATGCTCATGCCAATCGGAACGAGCAAAACCGAGAGCTTGAGAACTCGAAACAGCGAGGGCACAATAGATTTTGTTTTCACACTTCAACTGACGTCGCAAAGGGCGGATTATTCAAGGAATTTTAGAAATTTTCCAAAACTTCCCGCTCGCTTCACACCCTACGGATCTTGCCGCTCGCGGTGAGGGGGAGCTCGTCCACGAATTTTACTCGAACTGGCACTTTGTAAATCGAGAGCGACTTCCGGCACCAGTCGATCAACTCGCGGGCGATCATCGTTTTGCCAGCGTGCAAAATAACATCTGCCACCGGCAGCGTGCCAAGCACGGCGTGGGCTGATCCTCTGACCCGACAGCGCCGCACTCCAGGATGGCGCTCTATCACCTGCTCGACCTCCTCCGGGAAAACCTTCATGCCGCTCACGTTCAACACGCTTTTCCGGCGTCCCTTCAGATAGACCCGGCCTGCCGCGTCCATTTCTGCGAGATCGCCCGTTGCGAACCAACCATCCACGCAAATTTCATCCAGCGTCTGCCAAGGTGATAGATAAGCATCGAACATCCCCGGCCCTCTAATCCATATTTCCCCGACCTTTCCGACAGCCACTGGAATTCCTTCTTCATCGCGCAATTCCACATCGAATGCCGGGAGAGGCCGGCCCACGGCTGTTGGAGAATCTCCCGCGCCACCGGTGTTTAGCAGCGGTAGCCCGATCTCGATGATGCCCAATCCTTGTACTAAGGGCTTGCCGAATCTCTCGCGAAACCTTCCCGCAATTGAGGCTGGCAAAGGTGCCGCTGTACTTACCGCCAAGCGTAGATCAGGCCATGCGTAGCCTCCTCTATCAGATGCTAACAAAGAGTGGTGGAAAGGCGCGCCGTAAATCACCGTCGCTCGCGTCGCTCGCGCCGTCTCCAGAATTTCCTCTGCTAGATGCGATGTACCAATCACGGTGCAAGCCCCGTGATAGAGATAGAGAATGATAGAAACCGCGAAATGATGGGCCATGGGCAGCATCCACAGGACACGGTCTCCGGGTCCGATTTCTAAAGCCGCATTCGCTGCGATGATCCGCTCGCGGAGTTTTTGATGACTCAAAACCACCCCCTTGCTTCGTCCGGTCGTGCCCGAGCTGAAGCGGATGAATGCAGGATCAAGCGCGAGGAGCGCGTCCTCATTTTCAAGCAGCCCTCCGGCTAACGGAACCCAGCACGCACCAGTGGATTTTTCAACGCTGCGAACCCCATCCTTCTTCCAACTTTCGCCCTTTCCCAGAATCACGCCGCAAAGTCCCGTCCGCTCGATCACTTCCGCGCGCTCGGTATCCGTGAGTTCCTCCGCGACTGGCACTAGGCAAGCGCCTACTTTCAAAATGGCCAAAGCGAGAACGATGTAATCCACCCCATTTCCGCATGCCAGGCCCACCCGCGACACACCCTCGCGGCGGAATTCGGGGCACCGATCCAGCCACGCAGCGACCCGTGACACTTGTTCCAACAAATCGCTAAAACTTAGCGTCACACCCTCTGCAATCAGTGCCGGTCGATCGGCTGATGCTCGCAGAATGATCTGATCAACGATATTCATTCACGCTTCTGCTACCTGATTTTAGGGTCCGCCTCAAGACATTCTTCCCCGGCAGTTGTAATTTCGAGTTTACGCAAAAATCGGATTTACCAATCGGCCCCCGAAGCGCTTGCTTTTCCACGACAATGAATTCCGCTCAAAACTCCCAGCTTCAGCAACTCGTGGCATCCATCGGCGATCAATTCGCCGTGCTGGGAGACTTCGTCGCAGGGGAGGAAATCCAAAGTGGCCTTATCAATTCCACCTATCGGGCCTCCTATCAACAGACGGGTGGCGGGGTGAATCATTATATTCTTCAGGCCATCAACCGCCACGTTTTCAAGGACCCCTTCGCCGTCATGCGGAACGTGGAAACGGTCACCCGCCACATCAATGCACGCGTGCTCAAAATGAAGCGGGACCTCGGTGGGCAAACGCTCAATCTCTTTCCTGCCCGGTCCGGCGGCACATGGATTGAGGATGAAAGTGGTACGATTTGGCGCTGTTATAATTTCATCGAAGGCTGCGTGACATACGACATCGTAGAAAACCCACGCCAAGCCTATCAGGCCGCGCATGCTTTCGGCGCTTTTCAGGATCTTGTGAGCGATCTCGATGCCAGTTTGATTGTGGAAACCATTCCGGATTTCCATGATACACGAAAACGCTTTTTTCGATTGTTAGATGTCGCCGCCGCCGATGTATGTGGGCGTCTTGATTCCGTTAGAGTAGAGTTTTATTTCATCCTCAAGCGCGAAAATCTAACTGGCTTATTATTTGATCTCGCTGCTGCCGGAAAGATCCCTACCCGAGTCACTCACAATGACACCAAGATCAACAATGTAATGATCGATGCGGCAACGGACGAGGCCGTGTGCGTGATCGACCTCGACACCGTCATGCCCGGCATCGCGCTCTATGATTTCGGCGATCTTGTTCGCAGCGCCACGAACCCAGCGGCGGAAGATGAGCGCGATCTTTCGAAAGTGTGCATGCACATGCCGCTTTTTGAAGCACTCGTGGAAGGCTACCTGGATGCTGCCGGGGATTTTCTCAATCAAACGGAGGTCGATCACCTCGTGCATTCTGGAAAACTGCTCGCTCTGGAACTTGGAATCCGTTTCCTAACGGATCATTTAGAGGGCGACATCTATTTCAAAACTCATCGAGAAAATCATAACCTCGACCGCGCCCGCACACAGCTCAAGCTCGTGGAGTCCATGGAGAATCAGGAAGCCGAAATGCAGGCGTTCGTGCAATGCTATCAGACGAAGATTCTTTTAACCGCCGATGAACGCAGATGAAGAACAAAGATAATAACTAAAAAATCGGAAAATTTTCTGTATCTCTGTGGTTCAATTTTTCACCAGCGTCATCACGCACTCCAGATGCCTGGTGTGTGGAAATAAATCGAATGGCTGCACATCTTCTAGCTGATAGCCGCCTTCCGTTAGTTGTTTCAAATCCCGGACTTGAGTCGCCGGATCGCAGGAAACATATACGACGCGGAACGGCCCGAACTGAATCAACTGCTCAAGAAACTCCGGTGTGCAACCCTTGCGTGGTGGATCGATCACCACTGCGGTTTCTCCTGCTGGGAAACTGATCTGATCGAAAATTGCCTCTGCGGATGCCGTGAGGAATGTCGCGTTTGTGATGTTGTTAGCCTTTGCATTTTTCCGCGCCCATTCGCAGGACGTTTCGGAAACCTCGACACCCGCGACCTGCTCGAAATGCTTCGCGAGGGTGAGTGAAAACAAACCGGAACCGCAGTAGGCATCTACCAGAAATTTCGCGTTGCCCGCAGAAGCTTTCTCCGCGACGTAGCCGGTGAATAACGGGAGGATAAAGGGGTTATTCTGAAAGAAATCACCGGCGAGAAATTGAAATTTTAACTCCCCGACTTCTTCGACTGCCACCGCCCGGAAATCGGTTTCTACCCGGTCTTGCGTCGCCCGCAGCAGAGCGGTGGCACCGCGTTTGAATTTGTGAGCAGTCGCTCGGAGTCCATCGCGAATGGCGGGCAGTTCGCGGTTAATGACGTCCATCGCGATCGGGCACTGCGGCACATCGACTAACTGAGAGCGGCGGCCGAATGATAGAAATCCGATAGGCCCGAGATCGCCGTCCTTACCCTTCTCGAAGTGGGGTGTAATTTTCGAGCGATAATTCCAGATTTGCACAGATGAAATGCAAGCGTTTACCGGGAAAGTGATCGCCGCCATATGCTGCATCAGTTCTCCCACTTGGCGGGTTTTCCATGCGAGTTGTTTATCGTAGGAAAGGTGTTGGTATTGGCAGCCGCCGCACTCGCCGAAGAGCGGGCAACCCGGTGTGACGCGATCCGGCGATGGCTCGATGACCTCGACCAAATCCGCCTGCGAGAAACTTTTGTCGTTACGGAAAACTCGGGCTTTCACCCGCTCGCCCGGCAGTGAAAACGGGACGAAAACCACCCAACCCTCGATCCGTCCGACACCCGCGCCGAGATTCGTCAGCGAGTCAATCCTGAGCTCGATTTCCTGATGATACTCGAAGGGTGTGGGGATAAATTTTTTCGGCGGGCGCTGCATAGTCGGGCGCGAGATTGTCGGGATGGTGCGTCCGGGGCAATGGAAAGTTGCGGCATCTTCCCGCACTCGGTGCTTGATCTCGGAGAAATCCTCCGCCAATTTCCCGCCCTGCCCAGCACGAGTAGCTCAGCGGTAGAGCGGTCCGCTTACACCGGATTGGTCGGCGGTTCGATCCCGTCCTCGTGTACAATTTATCTTCCCGCGCCGGTGTTAGGACCAGCGCCACACCCCCAGTGTGCGGCCTTTTTTGCAGGCTAATGGGCTTTCATCGATCACTCCACGGCTGAGCCAGCCGTCATTCCACTCCACCCAATGGGCCCGGCCAGGGCTCGTGAATGAGCCGGTGTTGATCACGTGCCTGCCCCTACACTTCCAACTGCCTGCGCGGTGGAAGTGGCCGATGACGAGCACTTCGGCATTTGGGAAATAAGCATCGCAAAATTTCGCCCCTGCTGAGGCCTGCGTGAACCACGCTTCTAACATTTTTACGGCGCGCTGTGGTGGCAGCAGGGCATCCCATGCGCGGAGAATTAACTGCCGTCCGGTCGGATGCTCTACGCTGCAAAGTTCGCGGGCGATTTTGCGGGCAACACGCAGCCGCTCTTCGACGTCTTGATGGGCGCACGGATGTTGGTTCCACAATTCCATCACTCGCTCGCCGCTGACGAGGATTTCACGTTTCCATGGCGAGCCATCGAAGAGCAGCGCATCACCATGCATGATGACGATTTTTCCATCCGCCAACTCGACCCAACCAGGACCGGGCCAACCGGGATCGTGATTGCCTGATAGAAAAATAGCCTCGGCTCCTTCCTCAGCGCAAAGCTTTTGCAACTCACCTAACAACTCCCCCGCCCGCTTGCGGAAAGGAGCAGCGAGTTCCTGCCAAGTATCGCCATTGAAAATCACCGTGCCCGCCCCCGCGATGAGAGGACGCAATGCGGAAATGTTTTGAATCCGCGAGATTTTATGGCCGAGGTGGAGATCGGACAAAACCCTGATAGGTTCATTCATGAGGAACGCGACGTTGGCGCACGGCTTCGAACAAACAGACCCCGGTGGCCACGGAAACGTTCAAGCACGCGACTTTTCCGGCCATGGGGATGGCGGCGAGGAAATCGCAGTTTTCTTCGGTGAGGCGGCGCATGCCTTTTTCCTCCGCCCCCAGTACGAGGGCAAGCGGGCCTTTGAGATCTAGCTCGTAGATCGACTTCGACGTCGCATGATCCGAGGTGCCGACGATCCACAAGCCGGCAGCTTTGAGTTTTTCCATCGTCCGCGCGAGGTTGGTGACTTGGGCAAATGGCACATGATCCGCTGCCCCCACCGACACGCGGCGCACGGTTTCAGTGATGCCAACCGCCTTGTCCTTTGGGGCGACTACCACATCCACGCCGGCGGCATCGGCCGTGCGCAAAATGGCCCCGAGGTTATGCGGATCCTGCACGCAATCGAGCACCAGCACGAAGGGCTCGGCTTTCTGCGCGACGATGGCCATCACATCGTCCTCATCGAGCGATGGCGCAATTTGTTCCACCGTCGGAGCATGCCGGTTTTCACGAGCTTGTTTGTTTTGTCCCCCATGCGGCGGAGAGAAACGAGATTTCATGCACGAAATTTTGATCAGGCAGCGCCCCGGAGTCGAGCGTTACGTGGTGTGGGTTTCGGGAGGGAAGATTCAGGCAGGAATGCCTAAATCACAAAACCCCGGCCCTCGCAAGGAGAGCCGGGGTTTTGGGAACTTGAATCACTCAAGGATTAAGAGTCGGAGTGACGGACATCCTAATGAACAGCGGGGCCGACCCGGTGGGGGTGTATTCGACGGTATTTCCCACCACCGTGGAAGCGACCGACGCCCAAGATGTTAGGTTAGGTGATATCTGCACCGTGTAAGTGCCGAGGAACGCAGGATCTTTTGGCCATGTGATTTTGCCACCCACGATGCCAGGATTCGCCGTGAAGGTGGAACTCGTAGCTCCCATGAAATACTCAAGTCCGTTTGACACGCCGTCGTTGTCATGATCCCCGGTCACAGGGGAGCTTGCGCTGCCGGTATTGGTGGACGCCCATGACGAGTAGAGCGTGCCTGTGGGTGCGGCCAGGGAGAACACCGTGTAATCGAATGGAACATCGGGAGTAACGCCATCTGTGCTGGTATCGGTGGATGGCGACACCAATGCAGTTTGCTTGTCCCAATTGTTAGTCACATCGGCAATCAATGGCAGATAGTTCGCAAAGCTGGTTTGAGTGGTGCGCGCACTTTTGTAAGCCCCGATTCTGGTGCCCGTGGTTAGATAAATGGTTTGCGAGGCGCTGAGGCCTGTTCCTACCACCGAATCTCCTGTATGGTTTGCAATCACCGAGAGAAATCCCGAAGCATGCAACTGAGTTCCCTGGTAAGCATAAAGGGATTCTAACGTGATATTTAAATTCACACTTCCACTGACCGTTCCATAAGGCGTCGATCCGAAAATATCGAATACGTTTGAGGCGGTAGGCGTGGCCCCCGCAGCATTGTTAATCGTCACCACGGTGCCGACGGGAACTCCGCCTGTAGGGGCGGTCCATGAGAGGAATCCTTCACCCGTATTGAACACGCCGGTGGTCGCAAACGGTTGGCCGTTCCACTCGTTATCGGTGAACCGAATCACGGTGCCTTCCGCAATGGGAGTCAAAGCGACGAATCCGAAATCATCCCCACCATCCGCATTGAATGCCGTGAAGGCGATTGAGCCGGGAGCAAGCGTGGCCGCAGGAACTGGATCTGCATCACTGACGACGGCAAGGGTCGCTTGAGCGGAATTATATCCGAAAGTGGACGCAGTGATCGTGACATTAACTGTTCCATCGGGTTCGATGTTATCGACGCTTGTGATTGCAAAATTCGCAGATGACAGGCCGGACACAATATTAACCGAGGTAGGAAGGGTGGCCTTAAGGGTGTTAGAGCTATATAAATAAACTGTTGCCGGGCCCACTGCCCCGCCTGGCAACATGACCGTTCCAGTAGAGGTTTGCGCGGTCTCCAAAATCGACGTTGGATTC
Source organism: Akkermansiaceae bacterium (assembly GCA_043758615.1). Classification (GTDB taxonomy): domain Bacteria; phylum Verrucomicrobiota; class Verrucomicrobiia; order Verrucomicrobiales; family Akkermansiaceae; genus Luteolibacter. Next base: position 6,251 of record JAYVNE010000139.1, on the reverse strand, counting down.
AAAGTAAGTGAAAGTGGGTTTAGTGTGATGAACTCGGTTCCATTGACTTTTTTACCTGGGGAAAAATTGCCCACGGCTCCAGTGATGGCATTATGCAGGACAAAAGGTCCGGGGATAAGATCACCATTAAGGTTGAACGACGGCACTTGTCCCGTAATCGTGCCGCTGTAGGTCATTCGAGCAATGAGGGTGGTGCCATTTTTGACGGCCACGAGGTCTCCTCCGGTATTGTTCAAATTGGTGCCAGACGTGGATTTGAAAGCAATGGCACTGCCGATGGAAGGCGGAACCGTCCCTCCTCCGAAAATCAAAACGGCCTGCTGATTTAAAACGGTGGTATTTAGGGGGAAAGTGAAAGTAACCCCGCCGTTGTCTGAAATAGTCCATCCTGAGATATCGAGGGATGCGCCGGAGGTGTTGACCAGCTCAATGAACTCGTCATTGGAGTTACTGATGATTCCGTCGCCATTGTTATCGGCGGTCGCCTCACCGCAGACTTCGTTAATTGTAAGAAGGGAAACATCCACGGTATCGTCATTCACAGTAATGGATTTCGAATCTGGAGTATAACCCGTGAAACTCACTGTGATATTGGCACTTTGTGCCCCATCTTGGATTGTATCGTTAAACCCAGTGATGTTAAAAGTGGCCGTCGCCGAATTTGCGGCAAACGTCGCGGTGGAAGGGGTAGTAGCAGCAGTGGTGTCGCTTGAGATCACATCTACCGTTAGAGCGGCGGTCAAATCTCCTGTCCGGGTGATCGTCGCAGTCGAAACTCCCCCTTCTACGATTGATGGTGAAGCGATTACAAGCGAGAGAGTGGGTGGAGCTACTGCACCCCACCCGATATTAACGCCGTCGATAGCAAGTCCGTGATCGTTTCCTGTGTGGTCGATATCTCGCCAGCGCAACATGATATATTTCCCCGCAGGAATAGAAATGGCTGATGATACAGATACGTTAATAAAATTTCCGGCTGCGTTTCCATCCAGAGCCGCAGTAGTTGCAATTGTAACAGGACTTGTGAAATTTGCAGTGGTGAGCGCGAGCCAAGCTGACGACGTTGCAATACCGGGGTCCAGCGAGGAAATAGGTATAGCAGCGATTTGATATGAGAAATCGACGGTCTGAGCGGAAGAGTTCGCGGTTCTCCATTGCTCCCCACGATAGGCAATTGAATTGATGACGAGAGTTCCACCGCTTGTGTTTTGAAAGAGGACACCATAGGCGAAACCGCCTGGAGTACCCGATCCCACTGTGCCAAGCGCACGTTCTGTGGTCGTGCCGGTTCCGAAGCTGTAAAGGGCTCCTGAGCTGCTCGAGCCGTCACTCGCACTAATCGTTGATAATGGCGTTGCTGTAACTGTCTTCGCCGCATACCAGCTGGGTATTGTAGAATCGTCTCCCCAAGTGTTAGTAGCGCCAGTAGTGGGTAATGTATCGAAACTTTGCGTGTACGAGCCCGTAGCAGTGGGCATGAGCACTGGACCGGCGAGGCTGGGCAATGTGAAAGCCGCAGTGTTCAGCGAAATCGCGAGCAGCGCCCGCGTCCAATGAGCTGGCTTCGAGAGCCTGCCCGTGTTTGTTGCAGTAGAATGTATGTTCATGATTTTGTTAGTATACTTTAAAAGCAACGTGAGCATTGAGCAGTCCGCACTCGAGTTGCACATTCATTCAGGTGTCTTGTTCGTCACTCATTGTAGCAATGCGCAGACCAAAACGGCTGGTGTTATATTTTCAGTTTCCGCTTGTGTTTTTGAATTTTCAGTATTTACTGAAAGTGTGAGTAAGGAAGAGGCAAAGTTAAAGCGCGCAAGGGACGAATTCGTCGCCCAATGGGGCGCACTCGGCACGCAATGGGGAATCAATCGCACGATGGCGCAGATTCACGCGTTGTTGATGACGGCTCCGCAGCCGCTGACGACGGACGAAGTGATGGAGGAGTTAGAGATCAGCCGAGGTAACGCCCACACGAATCTTAAGGAGCTGGTCGCCTGGGGATTGGTCCGTCCAGTGGTGAAAAAAGGCGAGCGCCGCGAGTTTTTCGAGGCGGAGAAGGATGTTTGGCTGATTTTCACGATCGTTGCCCGCGAGCGGAAACGCCGCGAGATCGAGCCAGCACTGGCCATTCTCAGCAAGTGTGCTGGCGAAAGCGAAGGGATCCAGAGCCCCGAGGGGAAAGCCTTTCATGACCAGATGCGGGCGCTGGAAGACTTCGTCGGATTTGCCTCCAAAATGTCTGATAGAATTGCATCAATGAAACATGGATTTGCCGTGCAATTGGCGACAAAACTGCTCGGCTAAATAAATTTTTTTATCATGATTTTTCAGAAATTCCTGAAAGATCAAAATACACGAAAACTAAAATTAAATAAGGAAGTTATTATGAATCCCATCATCGTCATCTTCGGAGCCAATGGATTCCTTGGCCGTTACTTATGCCGCCACTTTGCCCGCCGAGGTAAGGAGGTGGTGGCAATCGCGCGCAGTCGAGAAGGCTGGAGTGGCGATGGAATGTTTTTGGAATGGGACGGTAAAATGCTCGGTCCCTGGGCGCTCGCGCTGGAGGGTGCGGAGGCAGTCATTAATCTATCAGGCCGTAGTGTGAATTGCCGCTACAACGCGAAAAACCGGCGTGAAATTGTCGATTCACGGGTGGATGCCACACGGGTGATCGGTCAGGCGGTCGCCGCTTGCAAGACGCCGCCGAAAAGCTGGCTGAATGCGAGCACGGCGACGTGGTATCGCCATGCGGAAGATCAGCCGCAAAACGATTGGCTGGGTGAGCCGGGGGAGGGATTTTCCTGCGAAGTCGCCCAAGCGTGGGAGGATGCGTTTTTTAATGCGACCGTGCCTGCCGAAACGAGAAAGCTTGCTCTACGTATCGGCATGGTCCTAGCGAACGAGCAGGCGACGGTCTATGATGTGTTGAGGAAACTCACCGCTCGTGGAATGGGCGGCGCGATGGGATCCGGCAATCAGCGGATCAGTTGGATCCACATGGAGGATTTTTTGCGAGCGGTAGAATTCGCCATCAATGATGCGTTTCTCGACGGAACAATTAACGTTACGGCACCCGAATTCCCCACCAATCGCGAATGGATGAAAACATTCCGCGAGGCAGTGGGGATGCCACTCGGCTTGCCGGCGACGAAGTGGATGTTAGAAATCGGCGCGCGGCTGATGGGCACGGAGTCCGAGTTGGTCACGAAAAGCCGATGGGCCGATCCGGTGAGACTGCGCGATGCTGGCTTCCGCTGGCGCTGGGCCCGCTCGGTGGACGCGGTGGCGGATCTCCACGGTCGCCGAGGCTTGGAAGGGTTTTTCAAAGCAGCCCCCGAGAGAAGCACCGGAGCCAGGGCGTGGCTACCCGCAGCGATGCGGTGAGGCATCACCCCAATCGGCAAATGGGATGAATCGGGGTCATGGCGACGCAAAAATGGCACGGTGAGGCATCGGTTTAACTATTTGATTTTAAGCTATTTCCGAACCTTTTTCTGCCTGACTGGCTTTTTTAAGTTGCGGACATACCCGAATTCCCCTATGGGTTTCGCGTCTTTGCCTGTCCTTCGTTTCAAGCTTTTCCCACTTCCTAAGCATGACTTCCCGGCTTCTTTCCCTACTATCACTTTCCCTTGTCGCGGCTCTTTTCACTTCTTGTGGAGGAGATTCCGGTCTCAGTGTCATCCCTAAAACCTCGATTGGTTCCGGCGTGTATGCAAAGCGGGAAAGTTTCGCTCTGCCTCCAGCTTCATCTACAGCCGTCGCCGCTGCTGCGGGCAAGCCCTGCGACAAGCACTCAATGCCGGTTTATGCATTCAGCGACCGCAATCGCATCGTTCGCACGACGGCATACACTTGCAGCGAATCTGACCACTTGATTTACGGCGACAAAAACGCAACTGGCACCGTGCTTCGCTATAATGACCGTGTCCGCAGTGCTGCTGCCGATTGGTCGTTTTATCCTGTGGGCACCACCTTCCGGATCAAAGGCTTGCCCTACCTCTATGTGGTCGATGACTACGGCTCCGCCCTTCTCGGCACCGGGACCGTCGATATCTACACCCCAACTAAAGAAATCATGGACCTCTGGGCGACCCGCACCATCGAAATGAGCGTCGTGCAATGGGGCTCCTTCACCCGCAGTGCCCAGCTTCTAAGCCAGCGCACGAAATACGATCACTGCAATAAAATGCTCGCCAACATCCTTCGCCAACGCCCGGATCTTGCGGGCAGCGTCGCGAAAAACTGAGCGATCCTTTAATTTTCAGAAGGCCCGATCCCTACGAGGGGTCGGGCTTTTTTGTGTCCGCTCCGATGATAGAAACCCAGTGGATCGATTGTCCCACTATCAGCGATGGAAGCGCATTTGTGAATTTTCCGTCTTTGCGTGTGCGGGGCTTTCATTCAGAAACCCGGTATGCCGATTTTCGAAAAAGCCCGTGAACTCGCGCTGATCCAATCCTCCGCCGCCGCCCTCGACTGGGATCAGGAAACCTATTTGCCGAGCGCAGCTGCCGGGCATCGTGCAGCGCAACTTTCGTGGCTCTCGTCACGAGCACATGAGATGGCGACTTCGGACGACTGGAAACGGGATCTGGAAGCCGCCGAAAACGCCGATAGCGGCAGCGACACGAAACTCACGGCCAATCTGCGAGAACTCCGCCGAGAATTTGACCGATCTAACAAACTTACGGTAGAACTCGTCGCCCGCGAATCGGTGGCTTGCTCGATGTCGAAACATGCGTGGAGTGCGGCGCGTGAGAAATCGGACTTTGCCAGCTTTGCGCCGCACTTGGAAACCTTGCTGGAAATCGCTCGCGAAAAGGCAGAGCTGTGGGGCTATCAGAACGAACCTTACGACGCGCTGCTAGATGGCTACGAGCGCCGAACCTCCACAGCGGCTGTGGTGAAATTGTTCGAGGTGATGAAACCGGAACTGCGCGAAATCGCCGCGAAAGCCGTGGAAATTTCCACATCACGCCAGACGAGCCTACCTGCCGGTCCGTATCCGATCGAGGCGCAGAAACGCTTCAATGCACAAGTGGCCGCGGCGATCGGCTTTGACTTTGAGGCCGGACGAATCGACACGACGGCGCATCCTTTCTGCACCACCCTCGGCCCGCGCGATGTACGGCTGACGACGCGCTACATGGAGGCGGATTTCACGTCATCGCTTTTTGGTGTGCTGCACGAGGCAGGTCACGGGCTTTACGAACAAGGTCTGCCAGCGGAGGACTTCGGGCTTCCATCAGGCAGCGCGGTTTCGTTAGGCATTCATGAGTCGCAGTCGCGGCTGTGGGAAAATCACGTGGGGCGGTCGAGAGAATTTTGGAATCACTGGTATCCGGCAGCGCAGGAATGTTTCCCACAGCTCGCCGGTTTTTCGTTAGATCATTTCCTAGCCTATCTCTGGCGTGCCGAGTTTTCACCGATCCGTGTTGAGGCGGATGAGGCGACCTATGACATGCATATTTTGTTGCGCTTCGACTTAGAGCGTCGGATGTTGAATGGCAGTCTAGCAGTGGAGGATGTGCCTGCCGCGTGGAACGATGGATTCCGCGAGTTGTTCGGTTTTGCGCCAACGGATGATCGCCATGGTTGTTTGCAAGACATTCACTGGGCAATGGGCGGGCTCGGGTATTTTTCGACTTACACACTGGGAAATATCAACTCCGCGCAGCTCTTCGCTGCGGCCCGGAAAGATGTCACCATCGCCGCCGCCATTGACACGGCGAACTATCAGCCATTACTCGGTTGGCTAAGGAAAAACGTCCATTCCCACGGTGGAACAACCGATCCCTCCGAGCTCATCAAACAAGCGACCGGCAGCCTTCCTTCGCTCGAGGCCTACCTTACGCACCTCAAATCTCGTTATCTCTAACCACGGGAAAACAAAAGTGCCGAGGCTGAAATGTAGCACTGGCGGATTGCGGCGAGTCGCCCCACCATTTAATTTTAGTTAGCGTTAGATTGGGGCCTTGCAGGTCAGCCACGATTTTTCATGGCAATCCGGTAGATGAGCAGTAGCAGGATGGCACCCAAAGTAGCGATGAAGATGCCGCCGAGGATGGCCCCGACGATGCCGATGATGATGGTGACGAATATTCCGCCGGGGTCTTTCCCCGGCATGATGAATCTTGCTATACTGACGCGCATAAAGATTTGTGGGTTTTGGAGTAATAAGGAGAAGGGGTTTCAAACCCCTTCTCCACAGCCGCATCCGCCTCGCAGGGATTCCACAAAACTTC